>NZ_KV819895.1:0-26092 GCF_001815235.1 Pseudomonas sp. HMSC065H01
CTGTCAAGCACCTCGATGAAGCTTCGTTTCGAGCCCCTTTCGGGACCGAACCGCTGCGACGAACAACCTGCCGGAGCGCTTCACCACTCCCGGGAGAGAATCCGTAAATACTTGATTTTCAAGCATTTACTCTTCGCCGTCGCCGGGAGTGGTGCGCATTATAGGGAGATAGAAACTGGCGTCAACACTTATTTGAAAGAATTATTCAGCCTTCAGCGTGATGCGCGCGAAAGCCTTCTTCCCTGCCTGGAACACACGGGTCTCACCCAGCGCCAGCATGAAGGTGCGGTCGACGACCTGCCCATCCACCTTGACGCTGCCGGCACCCAGGAGATCGCGAGCCGCAGCCGCATTCTTCACCAACCCCGCCTTATTAAGGACAGAGGCAACGGGCATATCCTCGGGGGACGACAGCTCGATCTCCGGCAGGTCTTCCGGCAGCTCGCCCTCCTTCAGGCGATTGCCGGCCGACTTGTGTGCGCTCGCCGCCGCCTCCTCGCCATGGAAGCGGGCGACGATCTCCTCGGCCAGCTTGATCTTGATGTCACGCGGGTTGGCGCCCGCCTCGACGTCCTTGCGGAAGCTATCGATCTCATCCAGGGAACGGAAGCTGAGCAGTTCGAAGTAACGCCACATCAGCGTGTCAGGAATGGAGACCAGCTTGCTGTACATGACACCCGGCGCTTCCTGGATACCAATATAGTTGCCCAGCGACTTGGACATCTTCTTCACGCCATCCAGCCCTTCCAGCAACGGCATGGTCAGGATCACCTGGGCCTCCTGGCCATAGGCACGCTGCAGCTCGCGCCCCATCAGCAGGTTGAACTTCTGGTCGGTGCCACCCAACTCGACGTCCGCCTTCAGCGCGACGGAGTCATAGCCCTGGACCAGCGGATAGAGGAACTCATGGATAGCGATGGGCTGATTGCTGGCATAGCGCTTGCTAAAGTCATCACGCTCCAGCATCCGCGCAACGGTGTACTGAGAGGCAAGACGAATGAAGTCAGCCGGGGTCAGTTGGTCCATCCAGGTGGAATTGAAGGCTACTTCGGTCTTGGCCGGGTCGAGGATCTTGAAGACCTGGGACTTGTACGTCTCCGCATTCTCCAGAACCTGCTCGCGCGTCAGGGGAGGACGGGTAACACTTTTCCCACTGGGGTCACCAATCATCCCAGTGAAGTCGCCGATGAGGAAGATCACCTGATGCCCCAGGTCCTGGAACTGGCGCAGCTTATTAATAAGCACGGTATGGCCAAGATGCAGATCGGGAGCGGTCGGGTCGAAGCCGGCCTTGATCCGCAAGGGCTGGCCACGCTTCAGCTTGGCCACCAGTTCCGCCTCTACCAGGATCTCGTCTGCACCGCGCTGGATCAGCGCCAGCTGCTCTTCAACCGACTTCATTTACAGGTTCTGCCCAATTGCCAAGATCGAAAGGGAACCAACCATACAAGATCGCAGACTAAAAACAAATTTTGCCGACCGTCAGGGGGACGGAGCCAGGCCAGACGCGACTTTTGGCTTGATTCAAGGAGATTTTGGTTATATTTTAGGCAGTTATTTATTCACAATCCAAAAACACCAATCACGCCATGACGCAATCCGATCAGAAAGCGCCGCCGTATTACCCGAAAAGCCACTTGTTGGCCGCCAGCGGTGTTGCAGCGCTCCTCAGTTTGGCACTACTGGTGTTCCCCTCGAGCGAAGTCGAGGCCAAGAGGACCACGCTCAATCTGGAGCTTGAAAGCAACACCGATCGCCTCCTTCAGGAGAAAGACGACCTCCTGCTGCAATCGGTCACCAATTCCAGCGACGAAGGCACGCCTTTCGCTCAGGTAGAAGGCGCCTCCGACGACAACACCGCCGAGCAAGACTCGGACAAACCGGGCACATCTGTAGCCGATGCCGACACCAAGCCCGTCGATCCCGAGTGGAAGACCATCACCGTCGCCAGTGGCGATACGCTGTCGACCGTATTCACCAAGGCAGGCCTTTCCACCTCGGCCATGCACGACATGCTGACCAGCAGCAAGGATGCCAAGCGCTTCACCCATCTGAAGGTCGGCCAGGAGGTCAAGCTCAAGCTCGACCCCAAAGGAGAGCTGCAGGCGCTGCGAGTCAAGCAGAGCGAACTCGAGACCATCGGCCTGGACAAGACCGACAAGGGCTACTCCTTCAAACGCGAGAAGGCCCAGATCGACCTGCATACCGCCTATGCCCATGGCCGCATCACCAGCTCGCTGTTCGTTGCCGGTCGTAACGCCGGCCTGCCCTATAACCTGGTCACGTCGCTGTCGAACATCTTCGGCTACGACATCGACTTCGCCCTCGATCTGCGTGAGGGCGACGAGTTCGACGTGATCTACGAACAGCACAAGGTCAACGGCAAGCAAGTGGCGACCGGCAATATCCTCGCCGCCCGCTTCGTCAACCGCGGCAAGACCTACACCGCCGTGCGTTACACCAACAAGCAGGGCAATACCAGCTACTACCGCGCCGACGGCTCCAGCATGCGCAAGGCATTCATCCGTACGCCGGTGGATTTCGCCCGCATCAGCTCGCGCTTCTCCCTGGGCCGCCGCCACCCGATCCTGAACAAGATCCGCGCGCACAAGGGCGTCGACTACGCTGCTCCCATCGGCACACCGATCAAGGCCACCGGAGACGGCAAGATCCTCGAAGCCGGACGCAAGGGGGGCTACGGCAACGCCGTGGTGATCCAGCACGGCCAGCGCTATCGGACCATCTACGGACACATGAGCCGCTTCGCCAAGGGTATCCGCGCCGGTACCAGCGTGAAGCAGGGCCAGATCATCGGTTACGTGGGCATGACGGGCCTGGCCACCGGCCCGCACCTGCACTACGAGTTCCAGATCAATGGCCGTCACGTCGATCCGCTGAGTGCCAAGCTGCCCATGGCGGACCCGCTCGGTGGCGCAGATCGCAAGCGCTTCATGGCGCAGACCCAGCCGATGATCGCGCGCATGGATCAGGAGAAGAAAACCCTCCTGGCCCTGAACAAGCAGCGCTGATCGTGCCGCGCTACCTGGGGTTGATGTCCGGAACCAGCCTGGACGGCATGGACATCGTCCTGATCGAGCAAGGTGATCGCACCACCTTGCTCGCTTCCCATTACCTACCCATGCCGGCCGGGCTGCGCGAAGACATCCTCGCCCTGTGCGTCCCCGGTCCCGATGAAATCGCCCGCGCCGCCGAAGTCGAGCAACGCTGGGTCGCCCTTGCAGCACAGGGCGTGCGCGAACTGCTGCTCCAGCAGCAGATGAGCCCCGACGGAGTCCGTGCCATCGGCAGTCACGGTCAAACCATCCGGCATGAACCCGCTCGCCACTTCACGGTGCAGATCGGCAACCCCGCCCTGCTGGCGGAGCTGACCGGCATCGATGTCGTCGCCGACTTCCGCCGCCGCGACGTCGCAGCCGGCGGCCAGGGCGCCCCGCTGGTACCGGCCTTCCATCAGGCGCTGTTTGGCGATGGTGACGCCTCCAGGGCGGTCCTGAACATCGGTGGCTTCAGCAACGTTTCGCTGCTCAGTCCCGGAAAGCCGGTACGCGGCTTCGACTGCGGCCCGGGCAACGTGCTGATGGACGCCTGGATTCATCACCAGCGCGGCGAACATTTCGACCGGGACGGTGCGTGGGCCGCCAGCGGCCAGGTGAACCACGCACTGCTGGCAAGCCTGCTGGCGGATGAATTCTTCGCCGCGCGTGGCCCCAAGAGTACCGGGCGCGAGCGCTTCAACCTGCCCTGGCTGCAGGAGCACCTGGCTCGTCACCCTGCCTTGCCGGCAGCGGATATCCAGGCAACCCTGCTGGAGCTGAGCGCGCGCAGCATCAGCGAATCGCTGCTGGACGCCCAGCCGGACTGCGAAGAGGTGCTGGTATGCGGCGGCGGCGCCTTCAATACGGCGCTGATGAAGCGCCTGGCCCTGCTGATGCCCGAAGCTCGGGTCGCCAGTACCGACGAATACGGCATTCCCCCTGCCTGGATGGAGGGCATGGCATTCGCCTGGCTAGCCCATCGGTTTCTCGAGCGCCTGCCCGGCAACTGCCCTGATGTGACCGGTGCGCTCGGTCCCAGGACTCTGGGCGCGCTGTATCCCGCCTGAAACGAAAACGCCGCGCATATAAGCGCGGCGTTTTCGTAGCGGCCCCATCGACGTCAGATCGAGAACGACTGTCCGCAACCGCAAGTCGTGGCGGCGTTCGGGTTCTTGATGACGAACCTCGAACCTTCCAGGCCTTCCTGGTAGTCGACTTCCGAGCCCGCCAGGTACTGGAAGCTCATCGGGTCCACCACCAGGCCCACGCCATCGCGCTCGATCACGGTATCGTCATCGGCGATATCTTCGTCGAAGGTGAAGCCATACTGGAAGCCCGAGCAACCGCCGCCGGTGACGAATACACGCAGTTTCAGGCGAGGATTGCCCTCTTCGTCAATCAACGTCTTCACCTTGTTGGCTGCGCCTGGGGTAAAGAGCAGGGGCGTAGGGGTGAAGGTCTCGATGCTCATGTTTCCGAATCTCCCGGCTTGAGGCCGTGCGTTACAACATTACGCCCATTATCCTCTTGTCCCAGAAAAATGGTCAACTAATCCACAGTTTCCACGCTGGCAGGCAGTTCCAGCGGGCGCGGACTGGCCTCGGTCATCGGGCACAGGCGGCCCTCGATCTGGGCCCCCATGGCGGTTTCGATCAGCCCATAGTGAAGATTGCCCTTCACCCGGGCCTGGGCCCCCAGCTCCAGGCGTTCGATGGCATGGATGTCGCCATCCACCTGACCGTCGATGATCACATGGGGGGCCCGGATTTCGCCGTCGACACGACCGCCGGCGCTGACCCGCACCAGCCCTTCGTGCGCCTGCAACGCTCCGCGGACGGTGCCGTCGATCTGCACCGCGCCCTTGAGGTTCATGTCACCGACCAGTTCGGCGCCGCTGGCGATCAGGCTGGTCTGCCCGGTGAAACGCTGGACGTCGGCCCGGCCTTTGTTCTTGCTCCACATAATGCTCACTCACTGCTTCGGCCAATCGAAACGGCGCTGTAGCGGTTTGGACTGGCCATTCAGCTCCGCACGTACGTCGATCAGCTTCGGGATGAAGTTCTTCGGCAGCTCCAGCTCGGCGAAACGCCCCCCTTCTGGAATCGACTGGAAATGCCGGAGGGAAATCGACAGCCCTGTCTTGCCCAGTTCCGGCGAGAGCTGTTCGAGGTCGTAGGTAGCGTCCTTGCGCGCCAGCTTGCCGCTGATGCGGACTTTCAGCCGCCCATCCAGCTTGCGGTCGTCCCTGCCCAGGCGGCTGAGCATCACCTTATAGCGGAAGCGCTGCGGGTCGTCCGTGCCCTGCACCTCAAAGGCACGGATTTCCAGCGCATCCGCCTTGCTGGCCGGCGCGACGACCCCCTTGTAGAACGCGATGTCCTGTTGCTGCTTGAACACCTGGTCCTCAAGCAGCTTGATGGTCTGCCGGCTCTGTTCGGTGGCCTGCTGGCTGAGACGTTCTCCGCTGCGCAACACCTCGATTTCGGTACGCAGGCGCTCCAGCTCGGCCTTCTGCTCGCCGATCAGGGTTTCCTGGCGTTGCGCATCGGCCTCGCTGCGAGCGGCGTCCGCCCCGGTCGACCAGCGACCGCCGAGAAACGCCAGCGGAACCGCCAGCAGCAGCGCACCCACCCCGAGGCGGACCAGCCAGGCCCGCCGTGGATCACGGAACTGGAGTTCCCAGCCGGACATCAGGGGAGCAGGGCCGCATGCGAGAGGCCCAGGCGCTCGTCCAGCCCGAACAGGATGTTCATGTTCTGGAGCGCCTGGCCCGAGGCGCCCTTGACCAGGTTGTCGATCACCGACAGCACCACCACCAGGTCGCCGCCCTGGGGGCGATGCACGGCGATTCGGCAGACATTGGCGCCACGCACGCTACGGGTCTCCGGATGGCTGCCGGCCGGCATCACGTCGACGAAGGGTTCGTCGGCGTAGCGCTTCTCGAACAGCGCCTGGAGGTCGACCGAGCGATCCGCGACATGGGCATAGAGGGTTGCATGGATACCGCGGATCATTGGCGTCAGGTGCGGTACGAACGTCAGCCCGACGTCGCCGCCGGAGGCCCGACGCAGGCCCTGGCTGATTTCCGGAAGATGCCGATGCCCCTTGACCGCGTAGGCCATCATGCTTTCGCCCGCCTCGCAGAACAGCGAGCCAACCTTGGCACCCCGACCGGCGCCGCTGACCCCGGACTTGCAATCGGCGATCAGCCGCGAGGCGTCGGCCAGGCCGGCCTCCAGCAGCGGGATCAGGCCCAGCTGGGTCGCGGTCGGGTAGCAACCCGGCACGGCGATCAGGCGGGCTTGGCGGATCTTCTCGCGGTTCACTTCCGGCAGGCCGTAGACAGCCTCGTCGAGCAGCGCCGGAGCGCCATGCGGCTGTCCGTACCAGCGCGCCCACTCCTCGGCGTCCGCCAGGCGGAAGTCAGCGGACAGATCGATGACCCGGGTCCCAGCGTCCAGCAGTTCGCCAGCCAGCGCGTGCGCCACGCCGTGCGGCGTGGCGAAGAACACCACGTCGCAGGCGCCGAGGCGCTGCGCGTCCGGCACGCTGAACTGCAGGTCATCATAATGACCTCGCAGGTTCGGGTACATGTCGGCGACCTTCACCCCCGCCTCGGAACGTGAAGTGATCACTTCCACCCGGGCCTGCGGATGCTGCGCCAGCAGGCGCAGCAGTTCCACGCCCGTATAACCCGTACCGCCAACGATGCCGACCTTGATCATCTGTCCATCACTCCGCGCGCTGAGGCAAGCTAGCCAAAAGAGGCCAATGATAAGAGCCGAGCGCCGGCATGAACAGCGCTGGGCGTCCGGCTTTGCGACCGGTTCGGCCCTTCGGTCGGCAGTCTAGCCCCCGGGGTCGTCGGGCAGAAATTGCTGCGAGGCCCTATCCGAATGTTCCTACCTGTTATGCGGCCATATCTGCCGGCAAATCAGACAGCGGCAAGCCGCCAGGGTGACGCGTTCCAGCCATCCCTCTACTATCGGGGCACCGTGATCAAGAGGATGTCCTGATGTACATGTGGCTCAAAGCCTTCCATATCATCGCCGTGGTCTGCTGGTTCGCCGGCCTGTTCTACCTGCCGCGCCTGTTCGTCTACCACGCCATGAGCGAGGACCAGACCAGCCGGGAACGCTTCTGCGTCATGGAGCGCAAGCTCTACCGAGGGATCATGATGCCCTCGATGCTCGCCACCCTGGTCCTTGGCCTCTGGATGCTCTATCTCACCCCCGGCTGGCTGAGCCAAGGCTGGCTGCACGCCAAGCTGACCCTGGTGGTCCTGCTGATCGGCTACCACCACGCCTGCGGCGCCATGCTCAAGCGCTTCGCCCGCGGCGAGCCGGGGCGCAGCCATGTGTTCTACCGCTGGTTCAACGAAGTGCCTGTACTGTTCCTGCTGCTGATCGTCCTACTGGTGGTGCTCAAACCTTTCTGACCCAGGAGTCCTGTCCATGTCCTTGCCCGCCCTGCTCGACCAACGCCTGCGACTGCCGATGGTGGCCGCGCCAATGTTCCTGGTATCCAACCCGCAGTTGGTGCTGGCCTGCTGCCGCAGCGGCATCGTCGGCAGCTTCCCGGCGCTCAACCAGCGCGAGAGCAGCGGCTTCGAGGGTTGGCTGGAGGAAATCGGGGCCGGCCTGCAGGCGCTGGACAATCCCGCGCCCTATGCGGTGAACCTGATCGTCCACAACACCAATCCGCGGTTGCAGGCCGACCTGCGGATCTGCGTCGAGCACCGCGTACCGATCGTCATCACCAGCCTCGGCGCAGTGCGCGAAGTGGTAGACGCTGTGCATAGCTACGGCGGCCTGGTGTTCCACGACGTCACCACCCGCCGCCACGCCGAAAAAGCCGCCGAGGCCGGGGTCGACGGCCTGATCGCGGTGGCGGCCGGCGCGGGCGGCCACGCCGGGACCTGGAGCCCTTTCGCGCTGGTCGCGGAAATCCGCCAGTTCTTCGACAAGACCCTGCTGTTGGCCGGCTGCATCAACCACGGCCACGAGATTCTCGCCGCACAGATGCTCGGCGCCGACCTGGCCTATCTCGGCACTCGCTTCATCGCCACCCGCGAGAGCAATGCCTCCGACGCCTACAAGCAGATGATCCTGGAGGCACGCGCCGCCGACATCGTGCACACCCCGGCGGTGTCCGGCGTACCGGCCAGCTTCATGCGGCAAAGCCTGGAGGCCGCCGGCTACGATCTGAAGCGCCTGACCGACAAGGCAGACATGAACTACGGCGAGAAACTCAAGCCGGTGAACGACGAGGCCAAGGCCTGGAAGACCGTGTGGTCCGCCGGCCAGGGCGCGGGCAACATAGACGACTTGCCCGGCGTCGACGAGTTGGTCGCCCGCCTCGACCGGGAATATCGCGCCGCCCTGCGGAACATGGATCGCCTGGCCAACCGCTGGCCGCGCTGAAACCGCCGGGTCACGGCGCCCCGGCTTGTGCGGGAGTTCTCATCTCGCGCTTGTGGGCGCCAAGGCCGCCGATTAGGCTGTCGGCTGCATTTCTCTCACCCCAGCTGACAAGGATGCCTGCATGACCGACCAACGCTTCAAGATCGTCTTCTCCGGCGAGCTGATGCCCGACGCATCGCTCGAAACCGTGAAGGACAATCTCGCCCGCCTGTTCAAGAGCGAACCGGGCAAGATCGACGCCCTCTTCGGCGGTCGCCCGGTGGTGCTGAAACGCGAACTTCCAGAGGCCGAGGCGGAGCGTTACCTGACCGCCTTGCGCCAGGCCGGCGCCAATGCCTACAAGGAAGTCGACCTGGCGGCCAGCCTGAGCCTGGTGGAAACGCCCGATCACAACCCCCAGGTCGCGGAGGAAACCCCGGCGCAAGACCTGCCTCCCATGACCTGCCCGAAATGCGGCCATGAACAGCCCAGCGGAGCGGAATGTTCGGCTTGCGGCATCATCATCGAGAAGTACCTGGCACGCCAGGCGCAGCTCGGCGAAAACGCCGCGCCTGCGGCCTCCGCGGCCGCGGGCGCGTCTCCCTACACACCGCCCAGCGCCCAGGTCGGCGACACCCTCCCCGAGTTCGGCGAGCTGAACGTGTTCACCACCAACGGCCGGATCGGACGCCTGCGCTATCTCGGCTGGTCGATGGCGATGACGCTGTGCTTCCTGGTCATCATGGGCCTGGGCTTCCTGCTCGGCGAAACCGTCGGCGTGGCCGTCACCGCCCTGGCCTCGATCGCCTTCATCGTCATCGCCGTGATGATCGGCGTGCAGCGCCTGCATGACCTCGGCTGGTCGGGCTGGCTCTGGCTGCTCAACTTCGTCCCCTTCGTCGGCAGCGTGTTCGGCATCCTGATGCTGGTCCTGCCCGGCAGCACCGGCGCCAACCGCTACGGTCCGCCGCCGCCGGCGAACAGCACCGGGGTGAAAGTCCTGGCCAGTCTGATCATCCTGCTGCCGATAGTCGGTATCATCGCCGCCATCGCCCTGCCGTCCTACCAGGGTTACCTGGAGCGAGCGAACTATGACGGCGGCGCCAGCGCTCCAGCCGACCCGTACACAACCGACGAGCAGGCCGCCGCAGCGGCGGCCGAAGCCGATGAAGCCGCCACGGCGGCGGCAGAGGCCATGGAAGACGACGACCAACAGTAGCCACGCAACCCCTCGCGACGGGCGGGGTCCAATTCCCCGTCCGTTTCGGAGAAGTCTCGAATGCCCCGTTATGCCCTGATCACCGGCGCTTCCAGCGGTATCGGCCTGGCCCTAGCCGAAGCCCTGGCCCGGCGCGGTCGCGCCCTGATCCTGGTGGCGCGCCAGCGCGACGCGCTGGAGAGCATCGCCTATGAGCTGGCGCAGCGTTTCGGCGTGGAAGTGCTGTTCCGCACCTGCGATCTTTCCGAGCCGCTGCAACTGTCAGGGTTGTTGCACGAACTGGAACAGGGCGAACGACAGATCGACCTGCTGGTTAACAATGCCGGGATCGGTACCTCCGGCCCCTTCATCGACCAGGAATGGGCGCGGGAACAGGAGCTGATCGAACTC
Source organism: Pseudomonas sp. HMSC065H01 (assembly GCF_001815235.1). NCBI lineage: Bacteria > Pseudomonadati > Pseudomonadota > Gammaproteobacteria > Pseudomonadales > Pseudomonadaceae > Pseudomonas > Pseudomonas sp. HMSC065H01. The sequence continues at coordinate 10,068 of NZ_KV819895.1, forward strand.
AACATCCTGGCCCTGGCCCGCCTTTGCCACTCCCTCGGCGCCCGCATGGCGGCACAGGGCGGGGGCCAGATACTCAATATCGCCTCGGTGGCCGCCTTCCAGCCCGGCGCCTGGATGAGCAACTACTACGCCAGCAAGGCCTACGTCCTGCACTTCTCGGAAGGCTTGCGGGAAGAACTGAAAGAGCGCGGCGTCAAGGTCTCGGTGCTGTGCCCTGGGCCAACCCGCACGGCATTCTTCCGGGAAGCCGGGATGCGGCTCGGCAGGCTCGACCGGAGCAAGCTGATGATGACCCCGGAGGAAGTCGCGCTGCTGGCCCTGCGCGGGCTGGACAAGAACCGCGCCCTGATCGTCCCCGGTTGGCGCAATCGCCTGCTGGCGCTGAGCCCACGCCTGGCGCCACGCTGGCTGGTGCGCCGACTCGCCGCGCGGATCAACGCCTCGGCGGTACCCTCCGCCCCACGGGGTTGACCGGCCTCTCCTCGCAGGGCGGCAAGGTTCGCCGTTGGCTCAGTCTGCCGGTACCGCCCGCCCCTTGGCCCAGGTCCGCAGCGCGGCGAGCTTTTCCGCCATCAGCACCGACAGCGGCGAGGTTCGCGCCAGTTCCCTGAGCAACAGATCCTGATCCACCGCCTGCTGTCGCGCCTGCCCGGCGTACAGTGCCGCCACCACCGCCTGCTCGATCTCCGCCCCGCTGAAACCCTCGCTGGCAGCCGCCAGCAGATGGAGGTCGAACTGTGCCGGCTCCAGCTCGCGGCGTTGCAGGTGGATGCGGAAGATCTCGGCGCGAACCTCCGGCGTCGGCAGGTCGACGAAGAACAATTCGTCGAAGCGTCCCTTGCGGATCAGTTCGGGCGGCAGGCGGTCGATAGCGTTCGCGGTGGCGACCATGAAGACCGGCGCCTCGCGCTCGGCCATCCAGGTCAGCAGGGTACCCAGCACGCGCTGACTGACGCCGTTGTCCTGGTCGCCACCAGAAATGCCCTTCTCCACTTCATCCATCCACAGCACGCAGGGCGCCATCTGTTCGGCCAGGCGCAGCGCCTCGCGCAGGTTGCGCTCGGTTTCGCCGAAGTACTTGTTGTAGAGACAGGCGAAATCCAGACGCAGCAACGGCAAGCCCCAGAGGCCGGCCACCGCCTTGGCCGCCAGGCTCTTGCCGGCGCCCTGTACGCCGACCAGCATCATGCCCTTCGGCTGGTCGCCAGGCGTGCCGGCGAGGAACGCCGACTGACGCTCGCCGAGCCAGCGCTTGAGCGCGGCAAGCCCGCCGACCTCGGCGAAGCGCGCGGTGTCGTACTCGAAGCTCAGCACGCCCTCTAGGTCGAGTAGCTGGAACTTGGTGCGGTTCAGCTCGGGCAGGTCCTCCTGGGTGATCGCCCCATCGTTGCAGATCACGTTGCGCGCCAGCAGCCGCGCCTCGGCATGGCTGAGCCCACGCAGGTTCTTCACCACCTGCTGCAGGGTGCGGTTGTCGGTGCGCACGCGGGCACCACGGTTGCGCTCGCTCCAGCGCGTCGCTTCCTCGCGGACGATGCCGAGCAGTTCGTCCTCACTGGGCAGGGACAGCGAGAACCGCGCGGCGAAGCGCTGCACTTCGGCCGGCAGCTTCAGCGCATGGGACACCAGCACCACGGTCGGTCGATGATTGCCTTCGGCCATGGCGATTTCCTTGAGCAGGCGCACCAGGGTCGGGCTGTCGCCAAGGAAAGGATGCAGGTCGCAGAGCACGTAGAGATTCGCCTGCTGATCGTGCTTGATCAAGCGCAACGCCGCGACCGGGTCGCGGCTCTCCTCCCCGCCCAGCGGCTCGCCGCCGAAGCCCAGGCGCTGCACGCCCTCGGTCACCGACCAGGCATACAGGCCAAGGCCGCGCCTGACCGCCAGGCCGGTGAGGGTTTCCATCACCTTCGGCTCGTCCCAGGACTCGATCAGGATCAGCTTGACCCGGGAATCCAGGACCAGGCCGAGGTCGTGTATGTCGTTCTTCACTGCGGCTCCTTCACGCTTGGGCGGTCGCGACGGGCACCGCTACACTCGGGAAAGCACCCGAGGCCGGAGGAATCGCCCATGGACTGTCTGTTCTGCAAGATCGTGGCGGGGGAAGTTCCCGCGCGCAAGTTCTACGAAGACGAGGAAGTTGTCGCGTTTCACGATATCGGCCCGCAGGCGCCGGTGCACTTCCTGGTCATCCCGAAAAGGCACATTCCCACCCTCGAGCACCTGACCGAGGCAGACCGGCCGCTGGCAGGCCATATCCTCTTCACCGCCCAGCGCCTGGCCCGGGAGCAGGGCTGCGAGGAAGGCTTCCGTGTGGTGATGAACTGCAACGACCTTGGCGGGCAGACCGTGCACCACATCCACATGCACGTGCTGGGTCAACGCCAGATGCACTGGCCGCCGGGCTGAGTCCCTGCTGGCGCTGCGACATCGCAGCCCGTCCGCAACATCCTGCTATCAGCGCACTTCCGGTAAACTGGTGCGATCTTTCGTTTCCGGAGGTGCGCCATGTCCGCCGACCGCCACTATTCGCCCATCGACCGTTTCCTGCTGCAGGCCGACTCCGCCCTGCGCACCCTGCTGCCGTTCAGCGGCCAGCCGGCGCGACCGTCGCCGGCCATCGTGGAACCCGATGGCGAACTGAGCGAGGAAGACACCCGCCATATCGCCGGCCTGATGCGCATCAACCACACCGGCGAGGTCTGCGCCCAGGCGCTGTACCAGGGCCAGTCGCTGACCGCCAAGCTGCCCGAGGTCCGCGAGGCGATGGAGGAAGCCGCCGAGGAGGAGATCGACCACCTGGCCTGGTGCGAGCAACGCATCCGCCAGTTGGGCAGCCGTCCCAGCGTGCTCAATCCGATCTTCTACGGCCTGTCCTTCGGCGTCGGTGCCGCCGCCGGGCTGGTCAGCGACCGGGTCAGCCTGGGCTTCGTCGCCGCCACCGAAGACCAGGTGTGCAAGCATCTGGACGAACACCTGGCGCAGATTCCCCAGGAGGATCGGAAATCCCGTGCCATCCTCGAGCAGATGCGTATCGACGAGGAACAGCATTCGAGCAACGCCCTGGCCGCCGGCGGCCTGCGCTTCCCGGCACCGGTGAAGCTGGGCATGAGCCTGCTGGCGAAGGTGATGACCAAGAGCACCTACCGCATCTGAATCGCACGCATGAAAAAGCCCGCTCGAAGCGGGCTTTTTCTTTCTCGTGTGCGATCAGCGCGGCATGTTGCGCGCGTAGAAGATCTCCAGCATTTCGTGCTTGAGCCGTTCCGTGACCTGCTCGCGCTGTTCCGCCGAGAGCGTCCGGGTAGCGTCGCCGAACAGGTAGTTCTCCAGTTCGAAGTCCTTGAGCAGCATCTTGGTGTGGAACAGGTTCTCCTGGTACACGTTCACGTCGGTCATCTGGTAGGCCTCGCGCGTGTCGTCGGAGAGATAGTTCTGGATCGAGTTGATCTCGTGGTCGATGAAATGCTTGCGCCCCTCGATGTCGCGGGTGAAGCCGCGGACCCGATAGTCGACCGTGACGATGTCCGAGTCGAACTGGTGGATCAGGTAGTTCAGGGCCTTCAGCGGGGAGATCACTCCGCAGGTGGAAACGTCGATGTCCACGCGGAAGGTCGCGATGCCGTCCACCGGATGGATTTCCGGGTAGGTATGCACGGTGATGTGGCTCTTGTCCAGGTGCGCCAGGATGGTGTCCGGCAGCGGGCCCGGGGACTCTTCGATCTGGCTGTCGGTCGGAGTGACCGGCTGCTCGGAGATCAGGATGGTCACGCTGGCGCCCTGGGGGTCGTAGTCCTGACGCGCGATGTTCAGGATATTGGCGCCGATGATGTCGACAACATCGGTAAGAATCTGCGTCAGACGCTCCGCGTCATACTCTTCGTCGATGTACTGCACGTAGGCCTGGAGGTCTTCGGGCGTCTCGGCGTAGCAGATGTCGTAGATGTTGAAGCTCAAGGTCTTCGTCAGGTTGTTGAACCCGTGGAGCTTGAGTTTGCTTTTCACCGTGGGGAACTCTCTCGGTTGCTTGCGGCTCTGCCGCAGGGTTGGGGCATGCCCGTCAGATGCGAACGACGCACCTGCGTAGGACGGTTAACACCTCTTCGCGATGGCGATTGTGGTTTGTTGAGTTGCACGGGCGCCGGCTGGCGCCATTGGTCACCCGACCGGGATGGCTCGGGAAACGTCTATCAGAGCGGAAGAATCTTCCGAACTGAACGGCCGCCCGACGGAATCGCGCGGCACGAAAAAAGGGGCGCATTATGCAGAGCCAATCAAGCCTCCGCCAGAGTTTGCGCCCCTTTTATGATGACCGGATGTCGTCTCAGCCGAGTTCGACGATCTCGTAGTCGTGGGTGATCTCCACCCCGCCGCGACCGAGCATGATCGATGCCGAGCAGTATTTCTCCGCCGACAGCTCCACCGCGCGCTTGACCTGGGCCTCCTTGAGACCGCGGCCCTTGACCACGAAGTGCACGTGGATCTTCGTGAACACCTTGGGCTCCTCGTCGGCCCTTTCGGCCTCGAGGAAGGCTTCGCAGCTCTCCACCGGCTGGCGCGCCTTCTTCAGGATGCTGACCACATCGAAGTTGGTGCAGCCGCCGAGGCCGATCAGGACCATCTCCATAGGGCGCACCCCGAGGTTGCGTCCGCCATGGTCCGGCGGACCGTCCATGACCACCACGTGGCCGCTACCGGACTCGCCAAGGAACATCGCCTCGCCCGCCCACTGGATACGCGCTTTCATCGTTCAGACTCCCGCCGGCAAAGGGCGCCAGCTTAGCACAGGGCCCAAGGACAGTACGGGATCACAGTCCTGATAGCTGCGTCGCAAAATCACATCGACCTTCATGGTCCGTCTGTTAAGCTGGACGCGGTTTACTGGCACACTTCCTGATCTGCCCGGTTGGGGGGAGCTCTCCGCTGAGCTCCCGGGCCCTGGCAGGTCTCTCCATAAGAACTCAAAAAAACATCGCCTTGTACGTCAGGCATATTCTTTATTCTTTCGGGACTCGGGCATGGTAGCTATTACCCACACACCCAAACTCAAACACCTAGACAAGCTGCTCGCACACTGTCACCGCCGCCGCTACACCGCAAAGAGCACCATCATCTATGCCGGCGATCGCTGCGAAACGCTGTTCTTCATCATCAAGGGTTCGGTCACCATCCTCATCGAGGACGACGACGGCCGCGAAATGATCATCGGCTACCTCAACAGCGGTGATTTCTTCGGCGAGCTGGGATTGTTCGAAAAGGAAGGCAGCGAACAGGAACGCAGCGCCTGGGTTCGTGCCAAGGTGGAATGCGAAGTCGCCGAGATCAGCTATGCGAAGTTCCGCGAACTGTCGCAGCAGGACTCGGAGATCCTCTACACCCTCGGCAGCCAGATGGCCGACCGCCTGCGCAAGACCACCCGCAAGGTGGGCGACCTGGCCTTCCTCGACGTCACCGGACGCGTCGCCCGCACCTTGCTGGACCTGTGCCAGCAACCGGACGCCATGACCCACCCGGACGGCATGCAGATCAAGATCACCCGCCAGGAGATCGGCCGGATCGTCGGCTGCTCGCGGGAAATGGTCGGACGCGTGCTGAAGAGCCTGGAGGAGCAGGGCCTGGTGCATGTGAAAGGAAAGACCATGGTGGTCTTCGGCACCCGCTGAACAGCACCCATGAAAAAGGCCGGTCGCAACCGGCCTTTTTCATGGGGTTCGACAGCGCGGATCAGTCAGGATCGGCGCCCAGCACCACACCGCCACGCTCCTGGAAGAACAGGCGCTTCAGCTCGAGGCCAGGATCGTCGGCCCGCATGAACGCCTCGCCAACCAGGAAGGCGTAGACCTCGCTGACTTCCATCAGCTCCACGTCGGCCCGGTTGAGAATACCGCTCTCGGTGACCACCAGGCGGTCGTGGGGAATTTCCGGCAACAGGTCGAGGGTGGTTTCCAGGCTCACCTCGAAGGTGTGCAGGTTGCGGTTGTTGATGCCCACCAACGGCGTGTCCAGGGTCTTCAGTGCACGTTCCAGCTCGGTGCCGTCATGCACTTCGACCAGTACGTCGAGACCGACCGACTTGGCAGTCGCCGCCAGTTCGGCCATCAGCACGTCGTCCAGCGCCGAGACGATCAGCAGGATGCAGTCGGCACCGATCGCCCGCGCCTCGACGATCTGGTACGGATCGATCATGAAGTCCTTGCGGATCACCGGCAGCGCACAGGCGGCCCGCGCTTCCTTCAGATAGGCATCGGCGCCCTGGAAGAAGTCCACGTCGGTGAGCACCGACAGGCACGCCGCGCCACCCGCCTCGTAGCTGCGGGCGATCTCCGCCGGGACGAAGTGTTCGCGCAGCACGCCCTTGCTCGGCGATGCCTTCTTGATCTCGGCGATCACTGCCGGCTCCTTGCGCTTGGCCCGCTCCAGCAGGGCATTGGCGAAGCCGCGCGGCGCATCGGCGCTACGCGCCAGCCGCTCGACCTCGGTCAGGTTGACGCGCGCACGGCGCTCGGCGACCTCCTCGGCCTTGCGGGCGAGGATCTTCTGCAGAACCGTCGGCACACTCACTGTGCGTTCTCCTCTCTGTAAACGGCGGTGAAGGCCACCAGTTCGTCCATCTTCTCCCGTGCCAGCCCGGTGTGCAGGGCATCGTGGGCCAGTTGAATGCCCTCGTGCAGGCTGGTCGCCAGATCGGCAGCGTACAGTGCCGGGCCGGCATTCATCACGATCAGCTCGGCGGCCTTCTGCCCAGCCTCGGTCTTGCGCCGCCCCAAAGCGTCGCGGATCAGTTCCAGCGAGGCCTGCGGACTGTCGACCTCCAGCCCCATCAGGGTCTGGCTCTTGATCCCGAAGTCCTCGGGACGCACTTCGTACTCGCGTACCTCGCCGTCCTTCAACTCGGCAATGTGGGTCGCCGCGGCCAGACTGAACTCATCCAGCCCGTCGCGCGAATGCACCACCAGCACATGCTCGCTGCCGAGACGCTTGAGCACTTCAGCCAGCGGCTTGCACAGTTCCTGAGTGAACACCCCGACCACCTGGTGCCTGACTCCCGCCGGGTTGGTCAGTGGGCCAAGCATGTTGAACAGAGTCCGCAAGCCCAGCTCGCGGCGCGGACCGGCGGCGTACTTCATCGCCTTGTGGTGGACCTGGGCGAACATGAACCCGACGCCGACGGTGTCGATGCAACGCGCCACCTGTTCGGAGGTCAGCTCCAGGTAGATGCCGGCGGCTTCCAGCAAGTCGGCGCTGCCGCTCTTGCCGGAGACCGCGCGGTTACCGTGTTTGGCGACCTTGCCGCCAGCGGCGGCGACCACGAAGGACGCCGCCGAGGATACGTTGAAGATGTTCGCGCCATCGCCGCCGGTGCCGACCACGTCGACCACATGCTTCAGCGTAGGCAACTGCACGCCGTCGGCCAGTTCGCGCATCACCGCCACCGCGCCGACGATCTCGTCGATGGTTTCGCTCTTCATCCGCATGCCCATCAGGAAGGCGCCGATCTGCGCGTCGGTGCACTGCCCGGTCATGATCTGGCGCATGACCGCCTGCATTTCCTCGGTGGTCAGGTCGAGCTGGTTGACGATGCGATTGAGGGCTCCCTTGATATCCATCTCAGTTGCCCTCCCCACGCACGCCGCCCTGCTGGCGGAGGAAGTTGGCCAGCAACTCGTGGCCCTGCTCGGTGAGGATGGACTCGGGATGGAACTGCACGCCCTCGACATTCAGGGTCTTGTGGCGTACGCCCATGATCTCGTCGAGCGATCCGTCGGCATGTTGGGTCCAGGCGGTGATCTCCAGGCACTCCGGCAGGCTCTCTCGCTTCACCACCAGCGAGTGGTAGCGCGTCACCGTCAGGGGATTGGCCAGGCCGGCGAACACGCCGAGGTCCTTGTGGTGGATCGGGCTGGTCTTGCCATGCATCACCTGCCGCGCCCGCACCACTTCGCCGCCGAAGGCCTGGCCGATGCTCTGGTGGCCAAGACAGACACCGAGCAATGGCAGCTTGCCGGCGAAGCGCTCGATCACGGCCAGCGAGACGCCGGCCTCGTTGGGGGTGCAGGGACCGGGGGAAAGGACGATGCGCTCGGGCGCCAGGGCCTCGATCTGTTCCACGCTCAGTTCGTCGTTGCGCACCACCTTGACCTCGGCCTTGAGCTCGCCGAAGTACTGCACTAGGTTGTAGGTGAAGGAGTCGTAGTTATCGATCATCAGCAGCATGCTGGCTGTAACCTCTTGATTTCATTCTTATGCGAATCGCATCACCCGGCTTTCGCCACACCCGGTTCCCGGCGCGCTCGCGGAGGAAGGGGGAGTGGATCGTCGGCATTATGCCTGTGGAAAACGGGGGACGCAGGGAGACGTGACCGGCCAGGCCGGCGAAAAAGAAGTCAGGCGCGCCAGCGCCAACGGGCGAATGCCTTGATGAGGGAGGTGATGATGCTGCTGAGGTGGATCACGATAGCGGTCTCACGGAGCCATGTTGGGGAACATAGCCCAGTGGGGAGGATGGGTGCAACAGCGGGATGTCGGAAGAAAGAGGCTTAAGAAGCGGAAATTGTTTACCAAGCAGAGGCCCGACAGTAGCGATCTAAAATGGCGAAGCCTACACGAGGCAGGCTTGCGTCCATCAGCTAGGTCAGATGCGCGGGAGCGGATATCTGGCCTTGATCTCTTCGACCTTGGCAAGCCAGGCGGCGTAATCCGTCTCCACACCTGCACGGATCGAATCGAACTCCACTTCCGTTTTGATCGGATCGCTTTCCAAACGGTAGGCCTCGGCACGTCTGGCCAACACAGCATCATATTCTTGCTGAACCCGCTCTCTGGAAACCTGATCCGGTGTTTTCATCATTTTCCAATCGATCACTTGGGCAACTCCACGGTTCCGTCTTCAACGATATGGATGGGGACAGGGAATTTGGCAGCTTCGCTGTAGCTCCCCCGGATGGGAAACACCAATGTCAGGCATATCTCTCCGCCTGCCCTGGTAACCCTCCCGGAAAAAGGCCCCTCATGGATGGCAGAGGCTGGCAGATATCCCCCCTCCGGTAACTGCGAGAAGTCGTACATGACACCCGAGACGGCTATCGAATCTCCGGAAACCATGACATCCATATCAGTCGAGTCCTCGGGCAGGACTACAACCGGACTGAGTTCGATACGCATCAGTACCACCTCCCCACAGCCATCACCGTAATGGTGTCGTTAGCCCCCAGTGCCTGCGCCGTCGCGAAAGAAACAGAGCTGCTACCGTTGAGATAGGCTCCACGAACCCCCTGCCCTGCAGTGGCAGGCCATCCGCTGGAGGGAATCCAATTGCAGGTCACCCCGGTATTGAAGCCCGTAACGAAGGCAGCTGGTAGCTGTATCACGTTAGCTCCAAACGAAAGGCCCGGTTCGGATCTTGCCGCTGCCATCTGGGTACCATCCGCAAAGCGAACGTACCAGCCGTTGGAAGTTGTCCCGCTCTCCATCACAGCCCCGGTGGGCTTACCCGTAACAAGTCGCCTCGTTACGGTCCCCACGATATTGTCTGTCGTATAAAACCTGACCCATTCCTTCCAGGTTCCATTGGTACAGCTCCTGTACCAAACCTCTGGGAGGTTGGTATTTCTCACGAAGAACAGCTGATAGCGGGTACTGGCGTCGAATACCATCGACAGAGCGACATGGCCGTTCACACCGCTGATATTGTTGTTTCCGAGAGGCACGTTGTAAGTATTGGGGGTTATCGAGAACCATCCGCTTTCGTTCACCGTGTCCATATCCAGGGCCATGGGGGCTTGGGTCTTGGAAACACCTCCCAAAAACCCCAATGCATTGCCTACGGTAGAGGCTCCATTGATAGCACGGCCAACTTCGGTGATCCCCATGTCAGCCTGCGCCTGCGAACCGGTAGACGCTATCGCCCAAGGCTTCACTGCCGCCAGGAGGGAACCCCATTGATTGCTGAGGTCACGGAACTGATCCGCCAGTGTCTTCGAGTACCCCTGCACCGGGGTGATCGAATATGCCTGCCCGTTGGCGGTAGCTCCTTGATATGCGGGCTTGATGGTCAACACGGTGGCGCTGGTGACGTTGCCGATCTCGTACCAACGGCCATCCGGCCCTCTGAAGGCATCGCCGGCGCGCGCATTGGCGCTGAAGGCGGTGCCGCTGCCGGTCACCGTGTCCGAATTGAGGACGACGGAAACCGTGCCTGTGGAATACCAAGGCATGACGTTCTCCAGATAATGAAAAACCCGCAGTCGGCGGGCTTGATAGGGTTAGTTCGGAACCACAGGGCTGACGCCCAGGCGAGCCTGGAGTTCGGCTATTCAGGCATCGGGTATCGTGACTTGATCTCTTCCACCTTGGCGATCCAGGCGCCATAGTCCGGCTCGACGCCGGCCTTGATCGCATCGAACTCGGCTTCGGTCTTGAGCGGATCGCTTTCTTCCCGATAGGCCAGAAGGCGCTTGGCCTGAGCACTGGCCAAGGCCTGATCGCGCACATCTGCCGCGGCCTTTGCAGGGCTGACGTACTTATCCCATTGGATGTTCATAGCTGAACGCTACCTCGACTTTTCCATCCTGGTCGACCGGAATTGACTCGACCTCCCTGGGAAACTGCATCATCACTTCAGAGGTCACCTGGTGGATGTAGTGCAGGTACAGGCGGTCGCCGTCCACGAAGCGAATATCAATGAATGGCGTACCATGGTATGCCTCCGGAGGCAGGTACCCGCCAGGCTGCATTCTTCCGAAATCGTATTCGACGCCATCCAGGATAAACACCGACCCTCGCACCTGGACATCGCTGAGACGTTCCCTGTCAGGCGTGATGCCCTGCTGCAACAAAGGTTTCAACAACAGCTTCATCAATTCCACCTCCCCATGGCGACATAGCTGGCGGCCATCCCGCTGGCCACGCTGGCGGTGTCATAGCCGTACCAGGAAAACAGCGTTTCGGTGACCGACATCGTCGAACCCCAGGGACGGGAAGCGTTGTTTCCTGCTGCTCTCATCGGGTTGACCATGACAGACGGAGGCCGGGAGAACGAGACCGGGAACCCCCACGAGTAAGCAACCGGAGTGATATAGAACGACAACGTACCAGCCGGCTGGTAGGCCATGGTGGCTCCCACATTGGTAGTGGTGTTGCCCCAGCAGATCTGGGTTCCGTCGGCGTAGCGTACATACTCGTTGAAACCGACAGTCCCGCCGCGCTGGATGATGGCGCCGGATGGATTGTTCGATGCATCGAAGCTCGCCAGTCCGACAAGGTTGAACTGGCTGTACTGCAACACCCAGCGCGACCAGTTACCCCCGGCCTTGATCCGCATGTACTGGCCAGTGGCGGAATTCAACTGGTACCACTGCTGGACGGCGAAGTCTGGGTTGCCGTGCTGCATATGCAAGACATAGCCCTGGGCATTGTTCACCGGCGAAGGCACCGCCGTGCCATGAGCGTATAGCCCCGAGACGGTCAGCGAATCGAGGTCCGCCGTATTCATCGCGTTGCCAGCCCAGCCCATCTGATTGGGCGCGACGCCCCCCAGGTAACTCAAGGCGTTGGCCGGCGTCGAAGCATTGTTCAGGGCCCGACCAACAGCCGAGATTCCCATGTCGGCCTGCGCCTGCTGGCCCGTCGAGGACACCGCCCAGGGTTTGATCCCTGCCAGGGTGGCCCCCCACTGGTTGTTGATGTCGCGGAATTGGTCTGCCAAGTTTTTTGAATAACCATGTATTGGGACAACCGCATAAACTTGGCCGCTAGCGGTCGCACCCTGATAATTGGGCTTGATAGAAATAACCGTTGCACTGGTCACATTGGTGATTTCGTACCACCGGCCGTCAGGGCCACGGAACGCATCGCCGGTTCGCACATTGGCGATAAAATCAGTAGCGTTTCCTAACACCGCTTCGGAATTCAGCGTGACGGAAACCGAACCTTTCGAATGCCAAGCCATAGCATTATCTCCCAAAAATCAACTCAAGCCTTTATTATCGGAATTGAAGGCATAGCATAATAAACAGCAGCTGGAATTCCAGGATAAGAACTTGGAAGCCCGGTATATGCATGCTGCATAAGCCTTGGCACTCCCTCCTCAGTGAAACCCCAGCGTATATAAATAATTGCATTAGCCGTACCACCAGATACCGCCACTCTGCCAAATTCCACGTCAAGCGCCATGCCTACTGCAATGTAGCTATCGGCAGGCTGACCCCATGTCGCTGGGCGATATATGTCTATGCGGCCAGCTCCTATAATCGGTTCCCCAGATACCCTAACCCAATCTTCTGGCGCCCCGCCCAGTTCCGCACTAAAAACCAAGGGAAGTCTTAGAGAATCGAAAACGACACTTCCCGCCGAGTTTCGAACACGAAGTCCATATCCTCTCAGCAAAGGCAATGCGTAGGCATAAACTCTAATTCTTACGGAGCCGGATGTATGTGTTCCATACCCTGAAAAACTCAGAGTGGCGCCTGTCCAGTTTCCCGGCCCACCTCGATACTGTACTGAGTCGAAGTAAAGAATTTTATTCTTCCAAGCTTGAACTGCTAGAACAGGAGGTGCAGCTGATGTGACCGCATATGGAAAATCCAGTGAGAACCACTGACTTGTCTCGACTTCAATATTTCTTTCCAACAGAAGAGAAAGGTTATGAAACTCTCCATCTATTACAGTCTGCCCCAAGCCATTCCTTACCAAGACCCCATACTCACTCATACCTTGGCCACCACATATAAGGTTCCAGAAGTATGGAATAGTGATGGCCACCAATCCTCGTAGCCCCATTGAACAACGCCATCACCCATTCGGGCCCAGACCGGACGCTTATTGTGCTCATCACCAATCACGTAGACGGAAGCATTGTTCGGGCCAAAGCCGGGCGTGGCAGCTTCTCCTTTCGAAACTGCATCAACCCGCCTGGAATATACAACCCGCAACGCCCTGTCAGTTATATCTACAGCGGCGGTCCCATTCTCTCGATAGATACGTAATCCATAGATACTCATGACTGTAAAAGCCCCATCTCAACTCTGACCTGGCCTGCACTGTCTCGTACTGTATAAGTACCCGCTTTATCCAGCCTCCATATCGGCATACCGTTATTGGACATTGCATTTGACTGAATGACATTTCCAATTTTCGCGTTATCTATCGCTCCGTCCTGAATCAGGGCGCTCTTGATAAACATCTGTCCATTAACAATGGAAACCGGCGCTACCGCCGTCCCGCTGGAGCTGTCGAACCAGATAAACCGATCCGCCTGAAACGCCATGGTCGACACACTTGTCCCACTGTCGAACCCCAGTTGCCATCCCGCCGCATACTTCTGCCCATTGGCATGCGCTTGGAGCTTCACGCTGTACATCGCCTTGACGTTGCCATCCAGCGAGGTGACCGCCTGGGAGGTGGTCTGGATCGCTGCGCTATTGGTGTCGGTGCTCGCCTGCACGGTGTCGATCCGCTGTGCGAGGACGCTGTCGGCGTTGGCGCGGGCGGTCTGTTCGCTCTGTAGGCTGGCGGCGGTGCCACCGATCGAGGCCGAGAGCTGGTCCAGACGTTGCGCGGTGGCCTGGCGATCGCTGGTCGCGACCCGTTCCACCGTGGCGATACGCCCTTCGGCATCGGCGGTGCGCGCCTCCAGTAGCGTCGTGCGAGTGGCCTGGGCCTCGTTTTCGGTGGCCCGTACGGTTTCCTCCTGGGCTGCCCGGGCAACGGTCTTCCAGCCGCGCAGGGCATCGGCCATGGCGCCATTGCCGTCATCCGCGTCGTCACGGGTCGCCGCCTGCAGTACGCCAAGGCGCGATGCCTGGGCGGTAAGGCTGCCGTCGAGTTCGCTGATTTCAGCGGTATGGCTCGCCACCTGCTGCGCCAGCCCGTTGGCGGTTTCCAGCGACTGGCCGATATCGGACCAGTAGGCCGCGTTCGGCGGCGCCGTCTTCGCCGGCACAGCCTTCAGTGCCTGGTACAACCGCTGCCCCTGTCGCACCATGTCGTTCTTCGCGTAGACCTTGGCCGGGTCGTACAGCAGAATGTCGGCGAGGTCGCCGACCTGCTTCTGCAAGCCCCCGATATCCACCTGCATCCGCTCGATATCGGAGAAAAATTGCTGGCCCAGCGCCGACTCGACGTACTCCTGGGTGATCAACTGGTTGTATTCGCTGGCGTCGCTGGAGCTGGTGCCGGTGACCCAGTTCGACCAGGCGCCGACGTTGCCGCTACGGTCGATCAAGCGACCGCGGAACGCCAGCCGTTCGCCGGCCGGTATCGGCGATACCAGGTGGGTATTGCCTGGGTAGGCGAACAGGCCCAGCGCCCGTGCGGTCTCCTCGCTGCCGCCGGGCGTGGCGGACTGCTGGATCTCGGTGTAGGCGGTGTCCGCCGCGCCGCTGGCCGGGAACCCCCACTCCAGGCCGATGCGCCAGGGGCCGGCCACGCAGCGCAGGTAGGCCAGCGCCGGCGGCGGCGTGGTCTTGCCCTCGAGAGCGGTTTCCTCACTGCTGGCGTAGACCGAACCGACCTCCATCACGTTCAAGGCGCGTACCCGCACCAGGTAGCGACCGGCATAGATGCCCGGCACGTCGAAACCGAGCGCCGAGGTTCGCGGCACCCGCACCCAGTTGCCCGAGTCCTTGCGCCATTCGGCCTCGTAGGCCACCGCGTTCGGCGCGGCATCCCAGGAGGCCGACAGGCTGGTCACCGCCAACCCCTGGTCGACCTTGGTGAAAGCCTTGATCCGCACGTTCTGCGGCGGCGCCTGCACGCCCGGCGGAATGCTGGTGACCGGCGGCAGCTCGATGCGCGCACCGTTGTCGATGGCGTCGAACTTGCTCGCGTTGTGTTGCAGCGCGGTGATCTCGAAAAGGTTGTCCTCCGGCCGGGTGATGCTCATGATGCGGAAGCGCTGGGTGGTCAGGCTGTTGCTCTGCAGCGCCCACTGCCCCTGGGGCCGAGGCGTCTCCGAATAGGCGGCGGTCACGCTCAGCACGCGGCCGACCACCGACTGGACGCTGCGCGCCTCGGCCTTGCCGTTCGGCAGGTTGACCAGCAGGCGATCGCCGGGTCGGGCCTCGACGTCGCGGTCGAGGGTCAGCGCGCGGCCATCCACCGCGCTCAGGCGTCCGCCGATCTGCTTGCCGGACTTGACCGGGTCGGCTACGGCGATGATCTTCCCCGGCGCCAGCCCACGGCCATCCATGCCGGTGCGGAAGGTCACCGCGTCCTGCTCCAGCTCCTCGGTCAGCAGCGCCCACTGGCCACGCCGCTGCGCCTCGCCCTCGGAGGTGCAACCGATCGCGGTGATCTCCAACTGGCTGATGCCGTAGCGGCGCTGCGCGCGGTCATTGTTCACCGCTACCGGTTGGCTCTGGTAACCGTTGCCCGGATTGTCGTAGTTGACCAGGGCCAGGGTGTGGCGATCGCGCTGGCGGCTGCTGCTGTAGTTGAAGTGGCTGCCGTCGTCGCCACGCACGGTGTTCGACGGTGAGAAGGTGTAGGCCTCGTCCTCCGGCATGTCGGATACCGCGACCATTTCCGCGCCGGACCAGTAGGACATGCCGCGGAAGATCGCTGCCAGGTCGCGCAGCACGGTCCAGGCTTCGGCGCGACTCTGCAGGTACAGGTTGCAGCTGAAGCGCGGCTCCTGGCCGCCCTTGCCGTCGGGCACCGACTGGTCGCAGTACTGGGCGATGCGGTACAGCGACCACTTGTCGACCATGCTCGCGTCGATCCGCCGACCGAGGCCGAAGCGCTTGTGCAACACGATGTCGTACCAGTGCCAGGCCGGGTTGCTGGTCCAGGCCGACTTGAACGAGCCGTCCCAGGTGCCGCTGTAGCTACGGGTCTGCGGATCGTAGTTGCTCGGCACCCGCACCCGCCGGCCGCGCGCTTCCACCGATATCTGCGGAATGCTCTGGAACTGGCTGGCATCGAACTCGACGAACAGCAGCGCGGTGTTCGGGTAGCGCAGCTTGGCGTCGATCACCTCGGTGATCGCCTCGACCCGCATGGTGTCGGCGATGCGGTTGTTGTTCTGG
>NZ_KV819895.1:26192-141674 GCF_001815235.1 Pseudomonas sp. HMSC065H01
CGGTTGTTGTTCTGGTTCGGCGTCAGGCGGCGCACGCGCACCTGCCAGCCGCTCCGCGCCTCCGGCAGGTCGACACGGTGGGAGCGCTCGTAGCGGCTGGTGGACTTGTCGTCCAGCGAAGCCTTCAGCGCTTCCTGCCAGGCACCGCCGTCGACGGCGATGTCGATCGCGTAGTCGATGCGGTAGCCGACCACGTCACCGTTTTCCTGCTGGCGCTGGATGGCCGGCCAGGACAGGCGCAGGCGCACCGCCGAGAGCTGGGTGTTGTTCACCGCGCGGACCCAGGGCGCGTCACTCTTGAGTTCGACGCCGACCGCCAGTTCGTTTTCCACGGCGGGCACACCGGCAATGTGTTCCTGGTCCACCGAGCCCGGACGGAACTCCCAGGTCACTCCGGGGAAGTTCACCGAGCCGTCCGCCGCCAGCAGCGGCGTATCGTCCAGGTAGATCGAACGGCCGTCGACGCCACCGTCGAACTCGCCTTCGCCCAGTGCCAGGAGAATCTTCGCCCGCGCGATCGAGCGCACCGAGTCCGGCATCTCCACCGGCTGGCGCGGCTTCTTGCTGCCACCCTTGTGGCCCGTGATGGTCTTGTTCATGACGTTCCTTCAGGCAAAAAAACGCCCGCGCATGGCGGGCCTGTTACGGCGTTGCCGACTACAGCCGGTCCTCGGCATAGATGCCGGCGCTGATCACCGCGCCGCCGATGCGGCGCTTGCCATAGAGCACGCCGACCGGATGGCCCTGGGCGATGGTGTTGACCGGGCCGCCGAAGGCATAGCTGGGGGCGTTCTCGGGGGCCTCTCGGCCCTTCAGGCCCTTGGGTTGGGGGCTGAGCATCTGCATGACGCCGCCCGCCAACATGCTGACTCCAACGGTTACTAGGAACGAACTGGTTCCACCGGAGAAGAACGTCGTGAATCCACCCACGACAATCAAGGCAGCCCCCAGAATCGTCTGGAAAAGCCCCGCCTGCTTGCTCCCGATCACCAACGGCACGATGCGGATATCCTCGCGTCCGCGCATGTCCAGTTGCTCGCCGGACAGGTTGGTACGCCCGCGGAACACGGCGAAGGTCAGCCCTTTCGACTCCGCCTCGCGCATGAACGTCTCGAATCCCTCCATGGTGTGCTTCAGGGCACTCATCGCCTCGCGTACCGTGCCGCTTTCCAACAACCGGCCGTGCATGCGGCCGAAGCGCTTGCCCAGAACCCCGTATAGACGGATGGTGGTGAGGCCCTGACTCAGGGTGTCACTCATGGACCTGTTCCTCTCGTGAAGAGCCGATTCCGACGGCTCGCTTGAATATGTCGTTCACTGCGGCATCTGCGTGTGCCGCAAGACCAGGCGCGTGCGTTCGATCCAGGGTCCGCCGAACACGTCGCGGGTCGACAGCCGTCCGTACAGGTGGTGCAGCAGGAACGGTCCGTCGCCGCCGAGCGCCTGGACCGGCTCGCTGTCCAGACGCCAGTCATTGCCCAGGTAGATGCCCGCGTGGTTAGGGTGCAGCGCCCTCCCGACCTGCATCACCAGCATGTCGCCGCGGCGGATTCCGGCCAGCGGCACCGGCCGGAATCCGGCCGCCGCATAGTGCTGCTCGTAGAGGCTCTCGCCGGTTTCCCACCAACCGTCGCGGCGCGGATAGTCCGGAAGCTCCAAACCTGCCTCGCGGCGGTACCAGTCGCGACAGAGGCTCCAGCAGTCGAGCACGCCGTGGGCGAACTCGCGGCCGAGCAGCGGCGCCCGATAGCCCTCCGGCGCTAGATGCGCGACATCGCCTTCAGGCCAGGACAGGATCACCCAGGGCAGACCATGCAGTTCGCAACTGACCCGATCGGCCATGCTCGGCGTGGCCGGAACGTCCGGGTGGCTGTGGACGATGGCCAGGACCTCGCCCTGGTCCTCGGCAGCGCACCAGTCCTGGTGATCGATCACGAAGTGCTCGCTGGGCGATCCGGCTGCGTTGCGACAGGCCACGTAGCGGCGTTGACGCACACCGCGAACGATCAGCCCGCAGCATTCGCGCGGATGCTCGCGGGCGGCGTGTGCGGCGATGGCCCGCTGCAGGCTGCGGCTCAGTTCCATGCTCACATCCTGACCAGGCCGGCGCCGGCGAAGCCGCCGTGGGACAGCGGGTTGTCCGCGCCGAAGCGCAGCTTGCAATCGCTGACCCGGCCGCCGCAGCGGTCCAGCGCCGGATCGTCCACCGGATTGCCGTCGGCATCGAACATCGCCGTGCCGGTGTAGTTGCAGTCCTGCCCGCGGTACTCGTTGGTGATGCACCAGTGGCACAGCGAGGTGATCTGGCGCGCCGGGATCTGCTGGCCCTGGAAGTCCGGCGGAGCGGACAGCTCCCAGGTCACCTGGACGCTGTTCTCGGCGGTCTTCTGCTCGAGGAACCAGATGTTCAGGCGCTCCTGGGAGGGGTCGGCCTGCGGGTTGCCTTCGGCGAAGTTGGCCGCATCCAGGTAGTGCGCATAGGTCTCGCGCACGGTCAGGCGCGCGCCTACCAGGCCATCGAAGAACAGGCAGAGCGCGCTGATGCTGCCGTCAATGTTGCCCACGCTAAGGGTCGGCGAACTGGCCCGGCCGTCGCCGCGCTGCTCGAAGCCGCGCGCCTCCAGCGGCCAAGCTTGGTAGACGTTGCCCTGCCAGTGGATCGGCCCCTGCTGCAGGTGGCCGTGGAAGCGCAGCATCTCGCCGCCGAACCCGGTGCAATCCAGGTCGAACAGGCGCACCAGCGCCCCAGGCTCGAGGGCCTGGTCATCGGCTGTGATGGTCATGCTTACCTCACGGATTGAAGACTTGCTGGAAGGTGGTGTTCAGGGTGAACACGCCGTTGCCGCGCGGTCGCAATTGCCAGCCCTGGGCGCGCACCCGTACCGGTTCGCCAGTGGGCAAGGTCCAGAGGAACGAGCGGTAGCCGCCGTGGCGCTTGAGGAAATCGCGGATCGGGCCGATCAGCGCGAGATCGCCGGTACGCGAAACCTGCCAGGTCTCGCTGAGGTTGTTCAGCCCGTCGCCGAGCGCCTGGCTGTAGCCGCCGCCGTACTGCACCTGGCGCACCAGTTGGTTCGCCTGGCCGGCGGAATCGATCGAGATGTCCCAGGTAAAGCGTTCCAGATCAGCCATTCACCATCCTCCATACCAGGCCGCCGGGGCGCAGCTCCTGCGCCACCACGTTGCGCGCGGCATCGTTGATCATTCCCGCCAGCTGCTGTCCCGTACCGTCGTCGCCGCTGGCCGTCGCCGCGCCCTCGCGGCCGCCGCCCAGGCTGACGCTGGTGGAGAAATTGAAGACGTTGCCACCCTCGCCGCCGCCGAGCGCGCGCACGCCGAGCACGCCATCGGAACCGCGACTCAGCGGCATGATGGCTTCCGGCCCACGCTCGCCGATCAGCGCCGGACGACCGCCGGCCATGCTGAACAGCGCCGGCGCGCTCTGGATGCCATCGTTGAAGGCACCGCCCCTGGCGAACCCAGGCATGCCTCCGGCGCGTTGCTTGCTGACCCAATTGGCCATGTCCGAGCCGGTGTAGTCGGAAATCCGCGAGCCCGCCGTTGCGCCGCTACCGAAGAACCCGCTGACCGCACCGACGATGCCGCCGATGATCTGCAGCGTCGCCTGCCGCGCGGCGATCCGCGCCATATCCTGGATCACCGAGTCGGCGAAATCCTTGAACGACAGCTTGCCCGTGGTGGCAAAGGTGAACAGGGCGTTCTCCATATTGGTGAAAGCGTTGGTAAACAGCATGTCCATCATTCCCGAGACGTCCTGCGCCTGGTCGCGCAGGCTCGCCCAGGAGGCGTCCATCTGTTCGACCCAACTGCCCACCGGCTTGCCAGCGCTCGCCGAAGCCCCTCCAGCCGATACCTTGGAACCGTCCCCGGTCTGCCCGGAAGCAGTGGCCACCATCGCGCCGACATCCATCGCCGCTGCCGGCATTGGCGCGGCACCCTGGGCCGCGGGAGCGCCCGCAGCCGCTTGTCCCGCATCTGCTCGGGCCTTTTCCAGTAGCGAGGTATAGGGCTTCTGGCTGGCCAGTTGCGCCTCGGTGATGCCGGCCTTGCCATTCATCCAGCCGAACAATCCGTCCAGGGCGAGCATTGAAAGCTGCCGCGCGGCGATCCGGGCGACATCGTCGATCACCGTCTTGGCGAAGTTGCTCAAGGACAGCTTTCCGGTAGTGGCGAAATTGAACAGCGACTTCTCGAGCTTCTCCGACGCATTCCTGAACAGCTCGTCGGTCATCCCGGAGATATCCTGCAGCGGCGCGCGGTAGGCGCCCCAGACACTGTTCATCTGCAACAGCCACTGCTTGAAGACCTGCGACTGGAGCGACGGCTGTTCCTTCTCGTCGTCGCCGGCCTTCGCCTGTCCCTTGCCCGCCTTGTCGTCGACCTTGGGCTTCTCGGTACCGACGCTGGCGACCCAGCCAAACAGCCCGTCCAGCAGCATCAGCGTCATCTGCCGCGAGGCGAGGCGCGCGGCATCGGCGTAGGCGGCCTTGCCCACGTTGGCAAGCGACAGCTTGCCGGTCTCGCTGAGATTGAGCAGCGCCTTGTCGAGCTTGTCGGAAGAGTTCTTCAGTAGTGCTTCGTTGAGCTTGGACAGATCCTGGAGTGGTTCGCGATAGCTCTTCCAGGCTTCGCCCAGTTCCTTCTGCCGGGACTTCCACTCGGCCAGTACCTTGTCCTGGGCGCTCTGCACAGGCTTCTTGGCCTGACCCGCCTGGCGACTGGTCCTGCCCAGCATGTCCAGCGCCTGGTCCAGCACGCTGCTGGCAATCAGTGCCGAACTGTCCAGGCTTTTGCCGATAGCCTTGCCAGCTTTTTCCGCGCGCGCCTCCATGGCACGCATTTTCTGATCGTTGATCCTGCCAACCTTGTCCATCCCGGCCCTGTACCCTTCGCTGCGAAGGACCAGGTCGAGCGTCAGGCTGCCGTCGGTATTCGTGGCCATGATTCATGTCTTCCAGAAAAAGACCCCGCCGCAGCGGGGTGGCCTGTCATGCCCATTGATCCATCGCCTGATGCAGCGAAAGGGGCTGGAGAGCCATATGCGGACGGAACGCGTCGGGATCGGCGTCCGCTCCCAGCGCATGCCCGAGCAACGCAGCGATCCGAGCCAGCGCAAGCTCCAGCCGGTGTCCCGGATGGAGCGAGCCGCGCTTGTTCAGGTAGGCGACCCAGGCGCGGTACTCGGCGTAGCTGAGCCGCTCCTTGGCCTCGGCAATGGTCGACCCGCCGACGCCGTTCAGCACCAGCTCGTGCCAAACCTCGTCGGCGGGGGTCAGTTTTTTTCCGCGTCCTCGACCCGGTTGACCTCACCGACCGCCTGCAGCAGCAGGAAGCCCAGCGCCGGGTCGAGGTCGTAGGCCTGTTCGTAGGTCAGGCTTTCCTCTCCCGTCTCGCCCAGGCGAATGCATTCGGCGAGGTAGCGCGCGTTGCGGCTCTGCTGGTCGCCTTCGGCGGAGAACAGGCGCTCCACCGCGCCAAAACTGTTGCGTCGGACGAACACCTGGAAGGTGTCGCTGACCGCCTTCTTCCTGCCGGCGGGAACGCGGGTCCAGGTAATCTCCTTGCGCACCAGCGCCGACTCGATGAAACCGCCCGCCGCACG
Source organism: Pseudomonas sp. HMSC065H01 (assembly GCF_001815235.1). Classification (NCBI taxonomy): domain Bacteria; kingdom Pseudomonadati; phylum Pseudomonadota; class Gammaproteobacteria; order Pseudomonadales; family Pseudomonadaceae; genus Pseudomonas; species Pseudomonas sp. HMSC065H01. The sequence continues at coordinate 31,816 of NZ_KV819895.1, forward strand.
AAGTTCGTTGAGATTCATCTACGCGCTCCTCAAGCCGACTTCGGCGTCCACTTGCCGGCGCCGGAACGCTGGATGGTGGCCTGGGTAGCGACCAGCGTGTTGCTGGCGAAATCGAAGGGGAAGTCGCTGACGTAGCCTTCGAAGGTGAACCAGGTGCGCGCCGGCGGCAGCACGAAATCGTCGCCTTCGGTGCTGACGGTCGGCTTTACGTCGATTCCGTCGGACCAGCCGATGGCCCACTTGACGCTCGTCTCGCCATCTTTCTCGGACAGTTGGAACAACCGAACGTGACTGGCCAAGCGTGGATCGGCGTTGATGCCGAGGGTCGCCTGGCCAGGGGTGCGCAGGCCTTTCTTGTACTTGCGCGAAGTGTCGCTCAGGCACGGGTCTTCGATCTGGTCGGCCGGATTGCCGCCCGGGTTGAACGAAGTCACGCCTTCGATCTCCAGGACGGTAGCGGCACCGGTACCGGATACCGGCGGAACCAGGGCGTAGATCTGGGTACCTTGAGTCAGGATGGACATGGAAAACTCTCCTTTATGCACATGAAAAGACCCGCACCAGGCGGGTCGTCTGGCCCCGTCCCCAGGACGGTCGGCCGTGGCGCGGTACGCGGTCGGCGAGGAGCCTCCACGTCCCGAGCCGTTGTCGGATGCAAACGAAAAAGCCCGGCACACTGGCCGGGCTCTGAGGTTGCAGGTGACATCCCTGGGGGGACACACCTGTACAAGCATGACTACGTTGTACCGACCGATTCCCGGCTCGACAACGCTGCGGAATCAATACACGGCAATATGCGCCGGACACACGTCCATCGACGTCCATATGCGCCCAGTGTCTCAGCGGCAGGCACGCAATGCCGCCTGCAATTCGAGTTCGTAGCCCTGCCGCTGGCGGCGCTCGGCGAGCAATGCGCGAACCTTGGCCTGCAGCGAATCGCCGGCCTTCAGCGTGGCGCCGGCCCAGCTCGGCGGGCGCACGTCAGGTACACGGCAGGGCACTGCCAGGGGAACCTCGACGCGCACGGGGCGAGGTGTCGTCGGTGAGGCTGCGCAGCCCGCGAAAAGCAGACAAAGCCCCAGCAGGAGACGAGTCATAGTCCCAGCTCCCGGTCGATCGCCGCACCTGCCGCCTGGCAGTCCGTGCCAATGTCGGGTTCCTGGAGCAGACGCACGGCCGCGGCATACTGCTCCGCGGCCTGCGCCCTGGCCTCGCCGAGTGCCTGCTCGGCATCCTTCGCGCGCCTCTCGGCGCTCGCCCGCACCGCCGCCAGCGCGCGCTGCTGCTCATCGAGCAAAGCCTCGAGCTGGCCGCTGGCGACGCGGCTGGCAGTGAGTTGGCCCAGGGCCTCCTCCAGTTGCGGACGATAATGGCGGGCAACCAGGCCGCCGCCGAGCAAGGCGCCGGCCAGCAGGACCAGCAACACGGCCGGCAGGAGCAGAGCGAGCCGGCTCATGACAGCACCGCCCTGGCCCGCTGCCACAACGCCAGGCGCTCCGCCTGGCCATTCAGGCCGCCGTTGATGCGGCGGGTGATGGCAGCGAACTCGCCGCGGTCGGCCAACTCGTTGAGCCCGTGACCGGCCCACCACCAGGCGGCGCTGCGGGCCGCCGGCACGGGCTGCTCCAGGCGCCAGGGCTCGGCTTCCAGCGGCTCGCCGAGGGCCTCGCCGACCAACCGGTAGTTGGCACGCCCGGTGATCTGTAGCAAGCCACGCCCACGGAAGCGCCAGCCATCGCCGGACGCTTCGTCGCCATTGCCGTTGCGCGTGGCGTAGGTGTTGTCGGCAATCGCCTGCGGATTGCGCGCCAGCCGCAAGGCCAACGCGTTGGGCTGCCCGTCGGGGCCGAGATAGCGGCTCGGCCAGGTCGCCGCCAAGCCTTGGGCGCTGTAATTGAGGTTCTCCACCAGCCGGGTCAACTGGCTGCTTTCGTGGCCGACCTGGGCGAGAAACGCGACACGCCGCGCCGGTGTGTCGATCTCCCTCTCGTCCATGGCCCGTTGCAACGCCGCAACGAAAACGCCCGCGACGAGGCGGGCGTTGGGAAAAATGCGCAGCAATTGCTGCTCGGTCAGTTTCATCGATCCTCCTGGCGCTTATGTCCGCTCATGCGGCTCCTCCTCGGGCAGCTCGCAAACCCCCAGGCGCCGGGCGGCCCAGCGTTCGTAGAGACCGACGGCGATCTCCGCGCCGGCCGCGGCGGTCAGGCTGCCCAGCGCCGCGGCGAACAGCAGCGCGGCGCCGCAAGCCAACGCCAGCAGCATCACCGCCACGCCGCAGACGATCGACGCGCCGGAGCGCAGCGCCAGGCGCCGCAACAAGGCCCAGCCGCCGAGACCGGCCTTGTCGGCACGCCACATCTCGCCGCTGACGCCGCCCAGCGCGGCGAGCAGGATCAGTACCCAGAGCGGCATTTCCGTCAGTGTCTGCGGTTCGTTGCCCATGGGTCCCTCCTTGGCAGGCAGCGCCGGGCACGTCCGCACGAACGTTTTCCCGGGCAATAAAAAACCCGGCGCCAGGGCCGGGTTCCGGTGCTTCACGAGTGCCTCCCTGGGGACGCACCTTTACAAGAATGACTACTTTTTACCGCCCGATTCCCAGCCCGGCAATGCCTTCTCGACAATCCACTGCAATAGGAGGGAGACGCACCACGATATGAGGGTGATATACCGCCTTGGGAACCTTCGCCAGGCATCCGGGCAAGTGCGTACCCACTTCCGATATGGAAAAGCCCGGCATCGACTGACGAAAAGGACGGCTCCGCCAGCCCGACCCCGCCTCTACCGTGCAGGGTCCGCTGCTGTGCATGGGATTCGCCGCCTCCGTGGGCGACAGGCATAAAAAAAACCGGCCCGAAGGCCGGTTGGAAAATTCCAGGGGGGACCAGGATCCGGTCCAGGAACTCAGGCCGCCCGCCGCAACAGGCCGTCCTGGATACCCTGGTGCGCCACATGCAGGCGCAGATAGAAGGTGTTGCGGCTGCAACCGCAGTGGCGGTACTTCTGCTCGGGGAAGCTGTCGCGATTGAGATAGTGCTCCACCACCACGGTCTTCAGTTCCTCGGGTAGGCGATTTACCAGGCGATCGACCTCCGCCACACGGTCGAGGATCACCCGGCTGCCACGGTGGCCGCGGACCACCTCGCCCTTGCTGGCGATCAGCATGGCGATCAGGTTGCCGCCGGCGTAGCCGCCTCCGTTGCTGCCTGGCGCGTGCAGTTCCTCGGCCCAGAGCTTGAGCATTTCATCGATGGCTTTGATCACGGTCGTGTCTCCTTTCACTGCCCGCGAGGGCTCGGCATGAGGTCGGTTCAACGGCGCTCGTGGCGGTCCTGGCAGTCGATGCAGCGACTGCAACCCGGTGCCGCCCGACGGCGCGCCTGGGGAATGGGCTCGCCGCAGTCCTCGCAGTCTTCCGCGGACTCACGGATGGCCAGCGCCGGGCGCGCCGCCAGGAGGCCGTCGAGGCGAGCCAGGACCAGTTCGTTGGCGTGATCGGCAAGGTCAGCCATGGAAAGCCTCCCTGGCGTGCCCGACGCCCGACGGCCGAATGGATGGAACATGACAGATGCGCGGCGCCGGTTCGGCGACCTGCGTTCCTCTGCGCGGAAATGGCGAGTGCGTATCTCGCGACATGGCAATGACTCCCTGTACGACGCCGCCGTACCTGAAGCAGGTCGGCGACAGAATGAATGAGCGGGACGGAGCGTCTGCATGGACGGCGCTCCGGCCCTCCAGGTGCCGGAGCGCTTTCCCGTGGCCCCGGCACCCAAGCAGTCGGCACCTGCATCGTCGGTCGCCGACAACCGGGTGTGTCCCTGCACCCATGTGAAATCTCTGAAAGGCGGGTGGGAAGTTGTGGAACTCACCCCTTCCGCTTTCTGACGGAAGAGAAATTACAACCAAAGCTATTTATCGTCAACACCTAGGCTCTTTACAGAAAATCCATCGGTCTGTAGATTGCCGAGCATGGACAAGAGCACCCAGATCCCGCCCGACAGCTTCGCCGCTCGCCTCAAGCAGGCCATGGCGATGCGCAACCTGAAGCAGGAAACCCTCGCCGAAGCGGCAGGGGTTTCGCAGAACACCATTCACAAGCTGACCTCGGGCAAGGCCCAGAGCACCCGCAAGCTGATCGAGATCGCGGCGGCCCTGGGCGTCTCGCCGGTCTGGCTGCAGACCGGCGAAGGCGCTCCAGCCGCGCGCAGTGCCGTATCCGTGGCCGATGGCAGCCCATTGGTGCTGGAACCGCTGCATCCGTGGGACAGCGACACACCGCTGGACGAAGACGAAGTGGAACTGCCGCTGTACAAGGAAGTGGAGATGTCCGCCGGCGCCGGACGCACTGCGGTGCGCGAGATAGAGGGGCGCAAGCTGCGTTTTTCCTACGCCACGCTGCGTGCCTCGGGCGTCGATCCGTCGGCGGCGATCTGCGCCCAACTCACCGGCAACAGCATGGAACCGCTGATCATGGATGGCTCCACCATCGGCGTGGACACCGCCACCACCCATATCACCGATGGCGAGATCTACGCCCTCGAACATGACGGCATGCTGCGGGTGAAGTTCGTCTATCGCCTGCCCGGCGGCGGCATTCGCCTGCGCAGCTTCAACCGCGAGGAATATCCGGACGAGGAGTACTCGCCGGAGGACATGCGCAGCCGCCAGATCAGCATGATCGGTTGGGTCTTCTGGTGGTCCACCGTACGCCACCGGCGCGGCCCGTCCCTGGTGCGGTGAGCGCCTGGCGCTCGCCCGCTCTACAACTTCAGCTATTGAACAAGAAAACAACCTGAGCTATATTTCCCTCAACGACGTGTAGCCGCAGGAGGGAATACCATGCAGCCATCCATCGCCCCTAGCACTCCGATTCCACGCCAGGAAACCGTGGAATTGGTCTACCGCATCTTCGGCGACGTCCTGGTGCCGCTGGAGCAGGTTCGCGAACGCTGGTTTCGCAACCTGAACAAGGAAAACTTCAGCAAGGCCCTGGCATGCGGGCGGATCGCCCTGCCGGTGACGACCCTCGACGATAGCCACAAGGCCATGCAGTTCGTGGCCCTCGATCACCTCGCCGCCTACGTCGACCAGCGCGCGAACCAAGCCGGAGGCGCCCGTCGAGCACAGCCGGGCGCTGACAGCATCGCATCCTGAGCGGCCCGCCGTTGCCAGCATCGTAGGGAGCGACACCATGCTCCGCCTGGCGGATATCGCGTGGTGATGTCCCCCTACGAAAGCGCCTTCTGCGTGGGCAAGTAATGCCGAAGGCGTCATCCGCCAACCGGACATATCGATCACTTCACCTTGAGGCGGGTTCGGCGTCCTGCCCCTGGCGGATATCGCGCCGCGATATTCGCCCTACGAAAGCGGTGCCGCGTAGGGCCGAAGCCAATGCGTGGGTCCAGCCGGGCATAAAGAAGGCGGATGACGCAAACGCCATCCGCCTTCTTTTCTTCCGCCTCGCGCCGTCTTATTCGACGCTCTGCTCGGCCAGCGCCACGGCGCGGAACATCGCCCGGCGCTTGTTGATGGTTTCTTCCCACTCCAGCGCGGGCACCGAGTCGGCAACGATACCGCCGCCGGCCTGCACGTGGAGTTCACCGTTCTTGATCACCGCGGTGCGGATGGCAATGGCAGTGTCCATGTTGCCGTTCCATGCCAGGTAGCCGACCGCGCCGCCGTAGACTCCACGCTTGACCGGCTCCAGCTCGTCGATGATCTCCATGGCGCGGATCTTCGGCGCGCCGGATAGAGTGCCCGCCGGCAGAATCGCCCGCAGCGCGTCCATCGCGCTGAGCCCCTCGCGCAATTGCCCGGTGACGTTGGACACGATGTGCATGACGTTGGAGTAACGTTCGATCACCATTTTTTCGGTGACCTTCACCGCGCCGATATCGGACACCCGCCCCACGTCGTTGCGCCCCAGGTCGATCAGCATCAGGTGCTCGGCGATCTCCTTGGCGTCCGACAGCAGATCCTGCTCCAGTGCCAGGTCGGCCTCTTCGTTGATCCCGCGCGGACGGGTACCGGCGATCGGGCGCACCGTCACCAGGCCATCCTCGACCCGTACCAGCACCTCCGGCGAGCTGCCCACGACATGGAAGTCGCCGAAGTTGAAGAAGTACATGTAGGGCGTCGGATTGAAACAGCGCAGCGCGCGGTACAGGTCGATGGGCGCCGCCTTGAATTCGATGGACATGCGCTGCGACGGCACCACCTGCATGCAGTCGCCGGCCAGGATGTAGTCCTTGATCCTTCCTACCGCGTTTTCATAGTCCTCGCGGGTGAAGCTGGCACGAAACGCCGGCTCACGACCCTGGGCCGCCTCGAGGTCGAGGCCGCGACGCGGGGTGACCGGCTGGCGTAGACGCTCCAGCAGCTCCTCCAGACGTGCCTGGCCGCGCTCGTAGGCATTTTCCTCGGAGGGATCGGCGAGGACGATGGCGTGGATCTTCCCGGCCAGGTTGTCGAATACCACTACGGCATCGGACACCATCAACAGGATATCCGGGTTGCCCAGCGGGTCCGGGTTCGGACAGGTGGCCAGACGTTTTTCCACGTAGCGCACGCAGTCGTAACCGAAGTAGCCGACCAGGCCGCCATCGAAACGTGGCAAGCCGGGCACGGTGGGCACCTGGTAGCGCGCCTTGAACTCCTCGACGAAAGCCAACGGGTCGGCGCAATCGAAGCGCTCGGTTTCCACGCCATCGATGCTGATCCGCACTTGATGGTCGTAGACCCGCAGCACCGTGCGGCACGGCAGGCCGATGATCGAATAGCGCCCCCATTTCTCGCCGCCCTGCACCGACTCCAGCAGGTAGGAGTTCGGCGCGTCGGCCAGCTTCAGGTAGATCGACAGCGGCGTGTCGAAGTCGGCAAGGGTCTCGAAGGACAGCGGGATGCGGTTGTAGCCATCGGCGGCCAGCCGCAGAAATTCTTCGCGATTCATGATCAGCCTCATCGGAGGAGAGAACGGTCAACAGGGTGCAAACGCGCGCCGGCTATCCGGCGGAGGATGATGTCAGGCGCGCCAGCGCCAACGCGCCAGGGCCTTGATGACCTTCATCCAGAGTTTGCTGACCGCCACGGCTTGATCTCGCTGGTCGGAGGGGGAAAGGGAGTCGTCCGGCAACACTATCTCAGCGGCCTGGTCGGCGCAAGGCAGCAGGTCGCGCAGGTTGTCGATGACCAGGGTGGGCGCTTCCTCGGCGATCGGCCGGCCGTGGTTGTAGCCATAGGTCAGCGCCGCGCAGCGCACGCCGGCAGCTTTGGCGGCGAGCACGTCGTTGCGCGAGTCACCGACGAACAACGCATCTTCGGGCTCGATGCCGGCCATCTTCATCACGAACAGCAGCGCCGCCGGGTCGGGCTTCTGCTGCGGCAGGGTGTCGCCGCCGATGATCCAGCGAAAATAGCGACCCAGCTTCATCTCATCCAGCAGCGGAGCGACGAAGCGCTCCGGCTTGTTGGTGATCAGCGCCATTTCCACGCCGTTGCGCTTGAGCCACTTGAGGGTGTCGACGACGCCGGGGTAGACCTCGGTGAGCGCATGACTGTCGGCATAGGCCTCCATGAACAACGCCAGCGCGGCTTCGGTTTCCTCCTCACCGATGCCGTCGTGCTCGATGCTTCCGGCCAGGGCGCGACGCACCAGGACGCGTGCGCCGTTACCGATCCACTGGCGGACCTTCTCGATGCCCGCCGGCGGCCGCCCGAGGCTGGCGAGCATGCTGTCGACCGCGGCGGTGAGGTCGGGAACGGAATCGACCAGCGTGCCATCCAGGTCGAACATCACCAGACGCGGCAGGCGCGTGGCGAAGAACGGCTCCGCAGCGCTCATTACTGGTGCGCCTGGGCCAGTTCGGCATGCATGGCGCGGATGACCTCGGCGTAGTCCGGGGCGTTGAAGATGGCCGAGCCGGCGACGAAGGTATCGGCGCCCGCCGCGGCGATCTCACGGATGTTCTTGACGTTGACGCCGCCATCGATCTCCAGGCGGATCTCGCGACCGGAGGCATCGATCAGGGCGCGTGCCTCGCGCAACTTGTCGAGGGTACCGGGGATGAATTTCTGCCCGCCGAAGCCGGGGTTGACGCTCATCAGCAGGACCATGTCGACCTTGTCCATCACGTACTTCAGCACCTCCAGCGGAGTGGCCGGGTTGAACACCAGGCCCGCCTTGCAACCGCCGTCACGGATCAGTTGCAGGGAACGGTCGATGTGCTGGGAAGCTTCCGGATGGAAGGTGATGTAGGTGGCGCCAGCTTCGATGAAGTCGCCGATGATGCGATCCACCGGGGACACCATCAGGTGCACGTCGATCGGCGCGCTCACGCCGTACTTGCGCAGCGCCGAGCAGACCATCGGGCCGATGGTCAGGTTCGGCACGTAGTGGTTGTCCATCACGTCGAAGTGAACGATGTCGGCACCGGCGGCGAGCACCTTGTCCACGTCCTCGCCCAGGCGGGCGAAATCGGCGGAAAGGATCGACGGAGCGATGGCGAAGGGTTGCATGGCGCACCTCAAAGGGGATCACGGAAGGCGCGCATTGTAGCCGTTATCGGTTTTTGGCGGTGAAAATGACGACTTTTCGCCGCAGCAGCCGACGCCCGGACCAAGCCGGGCGCGCCCTGCGCCTCAGCCGCCGGGTTGTGCGGTACGCATCTTCTCGCTGCGCCCGCGCAGCCATTCCAGGGTCAGCAACAGCAGTACGGAGAAACCGATCAGCAAGGTCGCCGCGGCGGCAATGGTGGGGCTCAGGTTCTCGCGAATGCCGCTGAACATCTGCCGCGGCAGGGTGGCCTGCTCGGGACCGGCGAGGAAGAGGGTCACTACCACTTCGTCGAACGAGGTGGCGAAGGCGAACAGCGCGCCGGAAATCACTCCCGGAGCGATCAGCGGCAGGGTCACCCGGAAGAAGGTGGTCAGCGGCGGCGCGCCGAGGCTGGCGGCGGCGCGCACCAGGTTGTAGTTGAACCCCTGCAGGGTCGCGGAGACGGTGATGATCACGAACGGCACGCCGAGCACCGCATGCACCACGATCAGCGACAGGTAGCTGTTGCCGAGCCCCAGCGGAGCGAAGAACAGGTAGCTGGCCACGCCGATGATCACCACCGGCACCACCATCGGCGAAATCATCAGGCTCATCACCAGTGCCTTGCCGCGGAACTCGCCGCGGGTCAGGCCGATCGCGGCCAGAGTGCCGAAGACCATTGCCAGCAGGGTCGCCGCCGGAGCGACGATCATGCTGTTGGTCAACGAGCGCATCCACTCGGCGGACTGGAAGAAGTCGGCGTACCAGCGCAGGGAGAACCCTTGCAGCGGGTAGACCAGGAAGGTGCCGGAGTTGAACGACAGCGGCACGATGACCAGCACCGGCAGTACCAGGAACAGCAGTACCAGGCCGCAGAGGATGCGCAGGGAGTAGAACCACAGGCGCTCGACCGGGGACATGTAGGGACTCAGCATGACTCGCTCTCCAATGTGTTTCGTGCGGATCCCCCTCTCCCCGCCCTCCGGGCAACCTTTTTTCCGAAGGCAGAGGGGAATCGGTTGGCCTTCTCGGAAGGCCCTCTATCCCAGGCGCAGGCGGCTGGCGCCCACCAGCCAGCTGTAGACGACGTAGAGCACCAGGGTGGCGAGCAGGAGCAGGCCGCCGAGGGCGGTGGCCATGCCCCAGTTGATGGTGCTGTTGGTATAGAAGGCGACGAAGTAGCTGACCATCTGGTCGTTCGGGCTGCCCAGCAGCGCCGGGGTGATGTAGTAGCCGATGGACAGGATGAACACCAGCAGGCAACCGGCGCCGACGCCCGCGACGGTCTGTGGGAAATACACCCGCCAGAAGCTGGCGAACGGGTGGCAGCCGAGGGAAATCGCGGCGCGCATGTAGCTCGGCGAAATGCCCTTCATCACGCTGTAGATCGGCAGGATCATGAACGGCAGCATGATGTGCACCATCGCGATGTATACGCCGGTGCGGTTGAACACCAGTTGCAGCGGCTGGTCGATCAGGCCGAGCTTGAGCAGCGCGCCGTTGATCAGGCCACCCGATTGCAGCAGGACGATCCAGGCGGCGACACGCACCAGGATCGAGGTCCAGAACGGCAGCAGGACCAGGATCATCAGCAGGTTGCTCTTGCGCGTCGGCAGGTTGGCCAGCAGGTAGGCCAGCGGGTAGGCCAGCAGCAGGCAGATGACGGTGATCACCGCGCCCATCCAGAAGGTGCGGGCGAAGATGTCCAGGTAGATGGCCTGGTCCGGGGTGGCGCGCGCCACTTCGCCGAGATCGTCGATCCGGTGGTCGAGGGCTGCGAGCAGGTAATAGGGCGTATAGCTGCTGGCGTTGCGGCGGATCACCTGCCAGTAGGCGGGGTCGCCCCAGCGCTCGTCGAGCTGCTCCATGGCGTCCTTGTAGGAAGCGGGCTCCTCCTTGAACGGCAGCTTGCGCGCGGTCTTCGCCATCAGGCTGCGATAACCGGCCAGCTCCATGTTCAGGCGCTTGGAGAGATCGCCGATGGTCTGGTTGCGACGAGCCTCGGCGAGATCCTGGCTGAGCGCCTTGTAGACGGCGTCGGCCGGCAGCGACTTGCCGTCCCAGGCGGAGATGGCCTCTACCGTCAGCGGCAACGAGCGAACCACTTCCGGGTTGGACACGCTCTTGTAGAGCAGCGCGGCGATCGGCACCAGGAAGGTCAGGACCAGGAAGGCCAGCAGGGGCAGGATCAGCGCCTGGGACTTCAGGCGGTTCATCCGCTCGGCGCGCGCCAGGCGTTGCTTGAGGGTACTGCCGGTGGCCTGGGATATGGGCACAGCTGTGGCCATAGCGAACTCCGGAAAAAAAGCGGGCCGTCGGGAACGACCCTGGAAAGTGTGGAACGGTAGGAGGAGCCGCCGCGCGGCGGCCCCTCCGGCCCTCACTGGAGGGTCAGGCGAGGATTACCTGGCCGCCCAGGCGTTGAAGCGCTGTTCCAGTTGTTCGCCGTAGTCGGCCCAGAAGGTCACGTCCATTGCCACCTGGTTCTGGATGTTTTCCGGAGTGGTCGGCATGTCCTTCAGCAGGGCCTTGTCCAGCAGCGGCACCGCCTGCTTGTTGGCCGGACCGTAGGCGATGTTTTCCGAGTAAGTCTTCTGCTGCTGGGGCTGCACCGAGAAGGCGATGAACTTCAGGGTCTCTTCCCGTTTCTTCGCCCCCTTCGGGATGGCCCAGGCGTCGAAATCGTAGATGCCGCCGTTCCATACCACCTTCAGGTTGCTTTCCTTCTGCACCGCGGCGATCCGACCGTTGTAGGCAGAACTCATCACCACATCGCCGGAAGCCAGGTACTGCGGCGGCTGGGCGCCCGCCTCCCACCACTGGATGCTCGACTTGATCTCGTCGAGCTTCTTGAAGGCACGATCCTGGCCTTCCTTGGTGGCGAGCACGCCGTAGACGTCCTTCGGCGCCACGCCATCGGCCATCAGGGCGAATTCGAGGGTGTACTTGGCGCCCTTGCGCAGGCCGCGCTTGCCGGGGAATTTCTTGATGTCCCAGAAGTCCGCCCAACTGGTCGGCGCGCTTTTCAGCTTGTCGGCGTTGTAGGCGAGCACCGTGGACCAGACGAAGAAACCCACGCCGCACGGTTGGATGGCGCCGGGCACGAAGTCCTCGGTCTTGCCGAACTGCGCCGGGTCGAGTTCCTCGAACAGGCCTTCGTCGCAGCCGCGCGACAGCTCCGGCGACTCCACTTCCACCAGGTCCCAGGACACGCTGTTGGTATCGACCATGGCCTTGACCTTGGCCATCTCGCCGTTGTATTCGCCGGCGACGATCCTGTTGCCGGTGGCTTTCTGGTAGGGCTCGTAGAACGCCTTGATCTGGGCGCTCTTGTTGGCCCCGCCGAAGGACACCACGGTCAGGTCCACCGCCATGGCCTGGGCCGCGCAGGCCAGGCCGGCCGCCAGGGTGGCGAACTTCAGGCTGGCCGCTTTCAGGGATTTCGACATTATTGTTCTCTCCACAGTGCAGGGTTGCTTCGGTACGGTTCGGGACTGCCGGCGCTCACGCCGCCGGCAGAGGGTCGAGCGCCCTCACATGCTCGACCTGCCAGCCCAGCGGAACCACATCACCGACGCTCAGCGTCGGGTCCAGCTCGGCGATCGGCTGCTTGACGAAGAAGTCGTCGCGGCCGCAAACCTCCAGGCGCACACGCACGTGGTCGCCCAGGTAGACGAACTCGGCCACGCGGCCGGAGAAACGGTTGACGCAAGACTCGCTGGCACCGTTCAGGCGCACCCGCTCGGGGCGGATCGACAAGGTTACCGGCTCGCCCGGCTGGCCGACGTTGACCGCCAGCGCCTCGACCTTCTCGCCGCGCGGCAGTCCGACCACGCAGCGCTCGCCGTCGCAACTGAGAAGCTGCCCGGATAGACGGTTGTTCTCACCGATGAAGTTGGCCACGAAGGTGTTGCGCGGCTGCTCGTAGAGATTGCGCGGCGGCTCGATCTGCTGGATTTCGCCCTGGTGGAACACCGCCACCCGGTCGGACATGGTCAGCGCCTCGCCCTGGTCGTGGGTGACGTAGACCACGGTGACACCGAGGCGCTGGTGCAGATGCTTGATTTCCATCTGCATGTGCTCGCGAAGTTGCTTGTCCAGCGCTCCCAGGGGCTCGTCCATCAGCACCAGTTGCGGCTCGAAGACCAGCGCGCGGGCCAGCGCCACGCGCTGCTGCTGGCCACCGGAAAGCTGCGCCGGATAACGCCCGGCGAAGGCGTCGAGCTGGACCATCGACAACGCGCGCTTGACCCTTTCCTTCACGTCGGTCTTGCTCATGCCGCGGACGCTGAGGGGAAAGGCCAGGTTCTCGGCCACGGTCATGTGCGGGAACAGCGCATAGTTCTGGAACACCATGCCGATGTCGCGCTTGTGCGGAGGGACATTGTTGATCGAGCGACCGGCCAGGAGGATTTCGCCGGCGGTGGGGGTTTCGAAACCGGCCAGCATCATCAGGCTGGTGGTCTTGCCGGACCCGGAGGGGCCGAGCAGGGTGAGGAATTCGCCCTTGCGAATGTCCAGGTTGAGATCCTTCACGATGAGGGTCTCGCCGTCGTAGCTCTTCTGCACGCCACGGAAGCTGACCAGCACATCGCCGCCTTGAGTCTCGGCCATAACCGCACCTTTGTTCGTTTTATGGATGCTGTGCGAACAGCCTAGAGAACCCGGCGCAGGACGCAAATCGGCCGGCAAGAGAGTTTTCTATCAGGGGAAAGGAAAGCTCTTTGTAGGAATCGCCCTACAAAAAAGATGCATCCCGGAATGGGCCGAACCGCTCTGGGAAGGGGCTTTCGAGAAGAGCAAAGGTTTGCGCGCCAGCGCTCTCCGGCTGGCGCGCAACGGCCTCCTCAGCGCTTGGCCCAGTTCTGGAAACGCTGCTCCAGGGCCTCGCCGTGCTCCGCCCAGAAGGCCACGTTCATACCCACCGCGTTCTGCATGTTCTGCGGCGCGGTCGGCAGGTTGGCAGCCACTTGCGGATCGAGCAGGCCTACCGCCTTGCGGTTGGCCGGGCCGTAGGCGATGTTCTCGGCGAAAGCCTTCTGCTGCTCCGGCTGGCTGGCGAAACGGATGAACTCCTCGGCCAACTGCTTCTTCCAAACCCCGACCGGCAGCGCCCAGAAGTCGAAATCGTAGACGCCGCCGCTCCAGACCATTGCCAGGCGCTGCTTCTCGGCCTGCGCCGCGGCGATCCGCCCGTTGTAGGCCGAACTCATCACCACCGTGCCATCGGCCAGGTCGCGCACAGGGTCCTGCCCGGACTTCCACCAATGGATATAGGGCTTCAGCTCGTCGAGCTTGCGGAATGCCCGCTCGACGCCGGCGGGCGTCGCCAGCGTCTGGTAGACGTCCTTCGGCGCCACGCCATCGGCCATCAGGGCGAACTCCAGGCTGTACTTGGCGCCCCAGCGCAGGCCGCGCTTGCCGGGAAACTTCTTCACGTCCCAGAAATCCGCCCAGCCCTGCGGGCTGCCCGCAACCTTGCCGGGGTTGTAGGCAAGCAGCGTGGTCCAGACGAAGATGCCGACTCCGCAGGGCTGCACCGCGCCGGGAACGAAATCCGCGGGATCGCCGACCTTCGCCATGTCCAGCTTCTCGAACAGACCTTCCTCGCAACCGCGCGCCAGCTCCGGCGCCTCGACTTCCACCACGTCCCAGGAGACGTGGCTGATCTCCACCATGCGCTTGAGCTTGGCCAGGTCGCCATTGTAGGAGCCATGCACCACGCGATTGCCGGTGGCGCTCTTGAAGGGTTTGTAGAACGCGGTTTCCTGGGCTTCCTTGTTGGCGCCGCCGAAGGAAATCACGGTCACGTATTCCGCCCAGGCGGGCGCGGTAACTCCGAGAAGGGCGCACAACAGGCCCGTCCTCATGGCTGGCAACATCGTTTCTTCTCCTTATCGTGTTGGCCGGCAAGCATCATTCCCTGCCGCGCGGAAGCCAGGTAGACAGCAGATCGCGAAAACCGGACCTGGCGCACAAGCCGCGAGCAAAACCTGGGCGAACGCCCCTGTCAGAGCAGGCGGTGCTCCATCGCGTAGCGCACCAGGTCGGCTACCGAATGCGCGTTGAGCTTCTGCATCAGGCGTGCCTTGTGGGTACTGATGGTCTTGTTGCTGACCGCCAGTTGCTGGGCGATCTCGTTGACGTTGGCGCCCTGCACCAGCCGCTCGAACACCGAGAACTCGCGCTCGGAAAGCAGCGCATGGGGCGGACGCGAATCGGTCAGGCCGACCTCGAAGACCATCCGATCGGCAAGGTCCGGGTCGATGTAGCGTCCGCCGCCGGCGACCCTGCGGATCGCGGTGAGCAGCAATGCCGGATCGCTGTCCTTGGTGGCATAGCCGGCAGCACCTATCTTCAGGGCGCGGGCGGCCATCTGCGCCTCGTCGTGCATCGACAACACCAGGATCGCCGGCGGCTCGTTCAGCGCGCGAATCCGCGGAATCGCCTCGAGGCCATTGACGCCGGGCATGGAGATATCCAGCAGGACCACCTCGCAAGGCGTTCCGCGCAGGGTTTCCAGCAACTGCTCGCCATTGGTGGCCTCGCCGACCACCTGCAGGTCCTTGGCCATGCCAATCAGTTGCTTGATGCCTTCCCTGACGATCGTGTGGTCTTCAGCGACCAGGACTCGGATCACCACTCTTTGCTGCCTCACGCTGTTCCGCCTTGCCGGCGGTTGTTCTTGTCACGGGCCCGCGACGCCCAGCGGAATCCTCACGCTGAGCGTGGTGCCCTCGCCGGGGGCACTGTCGATGTCCAGCGTACCGCCCATCATCAGCACCCGCTCGCGCATGCCGACCAGGCCGAAGGAACTGCCACGCCCCACCGTGGCAACATCGAACCCGCGACCGTCGTCGCTGACGCTCAGGCACAGCTCGTCGCCCTCGCGCAGCAGACGCAGTTGCACAGTATGCGCCTCGGCATGCCGCATGACATTGGTCAACGCCTCCTGGAGGATGCGGAACAGGCCGATAGCCTTGGCGTCGACCAACTGCGGCGAGTTCTCCGGCACCTCCACCAGGCAGGGAATTTGCGTGCGCGCCTCGAAGCGCCGCGCCTGCCACTCCACCGCCGAGCCGATTCCGGCGTCGAGGATCGGCGGGCGCAGTGCGGTAGCCACGTCGCGCACCAGCTGGAACAACTGGGCGATCAGCTTTTTCATGTTGCCCAGGCGTTCGCGCAGGCCCTCCTGGGCATCGGCATAGGCCAGCTCGCACATCGAGGTTTCCAGCTTCAGCACCGTCAGCACCTGGCCCAGCTCATCATGGACCTCGCGGGCGATACGCGCCTTCTCCTCCTCCCGCACCGACTCCAGGTGCGCCGACAGCTCGCGGAGCTGGGCGCGCGACTCGCCGAGTTCGAGTTCGATCTGCTTGTTCGCGGTGATGTCCCAGACCACCCCGTCCCAGACCGCGCGACCATCCTCGAAACAGCGCGCCGAAGCCTTGATGTCGGCCCAGCGCAATTCGCCCTGGCGGGTGAGGATGCGGCCCTGCCAATGCCAGTCGCGATTCTCGTCGAGGGCAGCCATCTGGCTCGACCAGTAGCGCTCGCGGTCGTCGGGATGGACCAGGCCACGAATGCCGCGGCCGCTCTCGATCAGTTCGCGAGCGCTGTAGCCGACCAGCGCCTCGCTGCCCTCGCTGATATAGGCGAAGTCGGAAAACGCGCCGGCCCGCGGGCGCTCCAGGCGGAAGACCATGCCCGGCACGTTGGAGGCGATGCCCTTCATCCGCGCCTCGCTTTCCTGCAATGCCTCGCGGGCACGGCGGCGCTCGGTGACGTCGCTGAGGAACACCACCAGATACTCGGACGTGCCGAAGCGCAGGAAGCTAAGCGAGACGTCGGCCGGCAGCCAACTGCCGTCGGCGCGCAGGCAGCGGGTCTCGAAGCTGAGCGGGCCCTCCTCGCTATTGCGCGCACGACGCCAAAGATTCAACCAGCGGTCCATGTCCAGGCCGGGCTCGAAGTCGGCCAGCGGACGGTCCACGAGTTGGCCGTCGGCATGGCCGAGCATCTGTTCGGCGGCGCGGTTGGCGTAGCGTACGCGGCTGTCCCAGTTGACCCAGAGGATGCCCAGGGTGCTGTTGTCGATGGAGAACTGGGTCAGGCGCAGCGCCTCCTCGGCCGCCTGGCGCAGCTCCAGGTCGCGGCGGGCGCCGTACAGCCGGGCTTCCAGCGCATGCTGCTGGCGCCGCTGGAGGAACACCGCCGCCAGCGCGCCGGCCAGCAGCAGGCCGAGGAGGATCGACAGGTTCTGCCAGAACCCCGGCGACTCGCCGAGGCGCGGATACTTGGGTTGCAACCAGCGCTCGTGCAACTGGTCCAGGGACTTGCGCGGCAGCGAGCGCAACGCCTGGTCGACCACCATCGCCAGTTCCGGCCAGTCGCGACGGGTCGCCACCCGTAGCAGTTGCGGGTAGCCGATGTCGCCAACCACCGCTAGCTCGGCGAACTCCGGCTCGCGAGTCAGGCGGCTGAGTTGCGCTTCGTCGATCACCGCGTAGCGTGCCTGTCCGGCGAGCACGGCGCGCAGCACCTCGCGTTCGGAATCGGCCGCCCCCCATTGCAGGCCGCTATAGGTGCTGCTGAGGTAGTCGGCTACCGAACTGCCGGCCCGCACGGCAACCCGGGTATCGCGCTCCAGTTGCTCCAATTCGACGCTGCCGCTGCCATCGCGCTTCCCCACCACCAGCCGGGAAACCCGCAGGTAGGGATCGGAGAACAGCCACAAGCGCAGCCCGGCTGGGGTCTGGCTGAGGCCGGGAGCGATATCCACGCGCCCAGCGCGCAGGGCATCGTCGAGCGCCGCCTGGTCGGGATAGCCCTGCCACCGCAAGGTCACCTGCATTGCCGTGGCCAGCCAGCCCATCAGCTCCACGTTGGCCCCGGAATACTGTTGCAGGCGGCGGTCGTACTGGGCATAGGGCGCTTCGGTGACCACCCCGACGCGCAATTCCCGATGCTCCGCCAGCCAGGTCCGTAGCTCCGCCGTCAGCGGCAAGGCGACCGACTCCTCCGCTCGCACGGGCAGGCTCAACAGCAGACAGAAGAAGAGCAGACAGCAACGACGCAACATGCCGGCGACACTCCACGGAATACACCGCAACGGAAGGAAAAGCGGGCATACCTTACCGCGAGCGCGACCGGCGAACCATGCGAAGGCTCGGCCTGACAAAGAAGTGCTCTGGGTTTAGGCTGCCTTCTGGATTGTCTATCGGGAATTTCCAATGCCGGCCTTCTCTCTACTGCCGAAGCCCTCCGCCCTGCTGCCGCTGCTATTGGCCGCCGCTTTCCTGCCGCCGGCTTTCGTTCATGCCGAAGAGGAGGCCGCCAAGGACCAGCCGCCGGCCCCCGTGGAACGCCCGGCGGTCAGCGAGCGCAGCCAGGACGAGGCCAAGGGGCTGGAGCGCCAGTTGCCGGAGGACGGCCAGCAGATCCTCAAGGCCGGCGACGAAAGCTTCCTCACCCTCTGGTTGCCAGCCAACACCGCCGAGGCCGAAGGTGTAGTGATCCTGGTTCCCGGTGATGGCGAAAGTCCGGACTGGCCGCAAGCCATCGGCCCGCTAAGGCGCAAACTGCCGGATGCCGGCTGGCAGACCCTGAGCCTGGCCCTGCCCGACCCGCAGAGCACCGCGCCGGTTACCCGCCCTGCGGAATCCGCTGCCAGCGCCAGCGCCGACAAGGACGCCAGCGCCGCGGACAGCGCAAGCAAGCCTGACGTGAAAGGAGAAAGCGGCAACGCGCCGGCGCCGGAAAGCACCGCCGAAGCCGGCAGCGGCGAACCGGCGCAGAGCGAGGACCAGGCCCCTCCCCCAGCCATCGATCCGGTCGAGCAGCGCAAGGCGCACGCCGAACGGGTCATGGCGCGCCTGCAGGCGAGCATCGACCTGGCCCTGCAGCACGAACCGAAAAGCGTCGTCCTGCTCGGTCATGGCACGGGCGCCTATTGGGCGGCACGCTACCTGGCGGAGAAGGAGCCTGCGGAAATCCACAACCTGCTGCTGGTTGCCGCGGAGGTACCGCGCGATTTTCGCCCGGCGCTGGAAGATATGGTGCCGAAGCTGAAACTGGCGACCGGCGACTTCTATTACCGCGACGCCCGCGCCGACCGCGAGGCGGCCAGGCTGCGCATGCAGGCCGGCAAGCGGCAGAAACACCCGGCCTACGTACAAATCGCGATGCAGGCGCTACCGGCCGACCCCAAGGCGGAGCAGGAGCAACTGTACCGACGAATCCGCGGCTGGCTCAGCCTTCACCTGCAGGCCGATGCGCAGAAACCTGCGGAGTGATCAGCGGAACCCCTCACGCTCTCGGACCAGGGCGTAGGCCGCCTGCAATTCACGGGTTTTCTCGGTAGCCGCACGCACGCGCTCGACGCTGGCGCCGGCTCCCGCCAGTTTGTCCGGATGGTGCTGGCTGATCAGCTTGCGATAGGCGCGTTTGATCAGCGCCGGCTCGCTTCCGGCCTCCACGCCGAGCAGCAGCAGGGCCTCACGGTAGCTATCCCGGGCGACAGCGCGCGTCCGCTTCGGCATGACCCGCGCCGACAAGCGTTCCGTTCGCTCCGCCGACCAACCCAGCCAGCGCCCCCATTGCAACACCAGTTGTCGCGCCGACTGGCTGAGCACGCCGCCAGCCCAGGCCATCCGCCAGCAGGCGAGCAATACTGCCTCCGCACGTTCGCCCTTCAGACGCGCGACCTCCGCCTGCAGATGGGCGATGCCGGCCTTGCCCTTGCCGAAGGACGCGATGGCACGCCGCTGGGCTCGCCTATCGAGCT
Source organism: Pseudomonas sp. HMSC065H01 (assembly GCF_001815235.1). Lineage (NCBI taxonomy): Bacteria > Pseudomonadati > Pseudomonadota > Gammaproteobacteria > Pseudomonadales > Pseudomonadaceae > Pseudomonas > Pseudomonas sp. HMSC065H01. The sequence continues at coordinate 51,135 of NZ_KV819895.1, forward strand.
TGCGCAACGCCATCTCCTCGCGCGCCTGGCGGATATGCATCTCCTCCACCCGCCCGCCGCTCTTGGCCAGATAGCCGAGCAACTGGAACAGCAGGTCGTCCTCATCGTTCACCGCCCGCCCGCGCAAGCGCGCCAGCAGGCCGCGCCAGGACTCCAGATGCAACCTGCGGTCCAGCAGTTGCCCCAGCAGGCCGCCGAGCAGGGCGCCGGGGATGCTGGCCAGGGCCCAGCCGGCTCCGGCTCCGATCAGCGTAGCGGGCCAGAGCATCTCAGGCGTGCTCCGCCAGCAATCGCTCGACTTCCGCCAGGCGCTCGTGGGTACCGACGTCGACCCACTGCCCACGATAGTGTTCGCCGCTGACCCGCCCCGCGGCGATGGCCTTGCGCAATAGCGGCGCCAGCTTGAAGGCGCCCGGCTGGCAGCCCTCGAACAGCGCGGGATGCAGTACGGCGATCCCGCTGTAGGTCAGGTTGCCGCCCGCTTCGCGGGTCTCGCCCACCCGTCCGCCGGCATCCAGGTGGAAATCGCCGGCGGGATGGTGCGCCGGGTTGTCGACCAGCACCAGATGCGCCAGGTCGCCGTCGGCAAGATGCAGCCGAGAGTAGTCGAAGTCGCTCCAGACATCGCCGTTGAGCAACAGGAACGGCTGCTCGCCGAGCAACGGCAGGGCGCGGAAGATTCCGCCACCGGTTTCCAGCGGTTCACCCTCCGGGGAATAGGCGATCCGCCCGCCCAGGCGCGAACCGTCGCCGAGATAGGCCTCGATCTGCTCGCCAAGCCAGGCATGGTTGATCACCCAGTCGTCGACTCCGGCCTGGCGCAGCGCCAGCAACTGACGCTCGATCAATGGCACGCCGGCGGCCTCGATCAGCGGCTTGGGCGTGTGCAGGGTGGTCGGCCGCATGCGCTCGCCACGCCCGGCGGCGAGGATCATCGCCTTCATGCCTCGGCTCCCTGCGGCAGCGAGGCCAGCAGCTCGCCCAGTTCGGCCAGCTCGGGACGGCGCGCCACGGCGGTTTCCAGATAACGGAAGAAGCGCGGCACGTCACCCAGGTAGCGCGGCTTACCGTCGCGGTGACAGATACGGGCGAAGATGCCAATCACCTTCAGGTGGCGCTGCACGCCCATCAGGTCGCTGGCACGGAGGAAGTCCTCGAAGCTTGGCGGCAGCGGGATGCCGGCCCAGGTCGCCTTCTTCCAGTAACGGTTCAGCGCGGCATGCACGCGCGGCTCCGGCCAACTGACGAAGGCGTCCTTGTACAGGCAGGTGACATCGTAGGTGACCGGGCCGTGCAGGGCGTCCTGGAAGTCGAGGACGCCCGGGTTGGGCTCGCTGAGCATCAGATTGCGCGGCATATAGTCGCGATGGACGAACACCCGCGGTTGCTCCAGCGCGCTGCGTACCAGCAGGTCGCAGATCCGTTTCCAGCGGGCCAGCGTCTCGCCCTCCAGCTCCACGCCGAGGTGGCGGGCCAGGTACCATTCGGGGAACAGCTGCAGCTCGCGGCGCAGCACCGCTTCGTCGTAGGCAGGCAGGACACCGGCGACATCGACCTTCTGGAAGGCGATCAGCGCATCCAGGGCCGGTTCGAACAGCTCGTCGGCATTCCCGGGATGAAGCACGTCGAGGTAGGTCTGCCGGCCCAGGTCACTGAGCAGCAGGAAACCGTTCTCCAGATCCTGGGCGAGAATCCTCGGCACATGCACGCCGGCTCCGGCGAGCAGTCCGGCGACCTTGACGAACGGTCGGCAGTCTTCCTGGGGCGGCGGCGCGTCCATCACCACCAGGCTGCGGTCCCCTCCCTGCCAGCGGAAATAACGACGGAAGCTGGCGTCGCTACTGGCCGGGATCAGTTCGGCGGGGGGCACTTCCCCCCAACCTTCGGCAACGAACAACTCGGGCAAACAAGAGTCCAACCAGCGATTCAGCTGCTGGAAACGGGCATCATCAGACATTTACGGGGTTCTCCACGGCCCTAGCCGTTGCGCAGGTCATGCTTTATTATCCAGCATCTTTTTCAGCCCATCGAGAGGCGTGCGGCCCACCGGGCCGATGGCGCGCAGGAAGCCCGGATTAACAAGATGGCAGTGAAATCCCTCGTGTTTCGAAGAAAGTTTCCCCTGCTGGTCACCGGCAGCCTGCTGGCTCTGCAGCCGGTCGCAGCATTGACTGTACAGGCCGCCGATCAGTTCGACTGCAAGGTATCGGCCACCGGCGGCTGGGATTGCTCCCCGCTGCAGAACGCCAATGCCAACCTGCCACCGCGCCCGGCGCATACCGCGACCTCGGTCAGCACCGCCGCGGCGGGCACCAGTGTATCCGGCAGCGGAGGCGAAACCGTCGAGGCAGAGCCGACCCAGCGCCTGGTCACCGAGTCCGGCGGTCGCGCGCTGAAATCCCGCAGTGCGGACTACTCGCACCTCGACTGGATTCCTCGGGAAAAACTGACCGCCGCCCAGTTGGCGGAAATCGGCCCCTATTGCGGCGGCTCCTACATCGAGCCGGTGCGTCCGGGCATGGATGACGGCGCGCCCAGCGACGAGAGCCCGACCTACGTATCCGCCAAGGCTTCGCGCTACGAGCAGGAAAAACAGATCGCCACCCTCGCCGGTGACGTGGTCCTGCGCCAGGGCAGCATGCAGGTGGAAGGCGACGAGGCCAACCTGCACCAGCTGGAAAACCGCGGCGAACTGGTCGGCAACGTCAAGCTGCGCGACAAGGGCATGCTGGTGGTCGGCGACCACGCCCAGGTCCAGTTGGACAACGGCGAAGCCCAGGTCGACAACGCCGAGTACGTGATCCACAAGGCCCATGCCCGCGGCAGCGCGCTCTACGCCAAGCGCAGCGAGAACGCCATCATCATGCTCAAGGATGGCACCTACACCCGCTGCGAACCGAGCAGCAACGCCTGGACCCTGAAGGGCAACAACGTCAAGCTGAACCCGGCCACCGGCTTCGGCACCGCGACCAACGCGACCCTGCGGGTCAAAGATTTCCCGGTGTTCTACACCCCGTACATCTATTTCCCGATCGACGACCGCCGCCAGTCCGGCTTCCTGCCGCCGAGCTTCAGCAGCACCAGCGACACCGGCTTCACCCTGGTCACCCCGTACTACTTCAACCTGGCGCCGAACTACGACGCCACGTTGTACCCGCGCTACATGGCCAAGCGCGGCATGATGCTGGAAGGCGAGTTCCGCTACCTGACCCACAGCAGCGAAGGCACCGTCAACGCCGCCTACCTGAACGACAAGGACGATCACCGCGAGAACTTCCCGGACTACAGCAAGGACCGCTGGCTGTACGGCCTCAAGAACACCACCGGCCTCGATTCGCGCTGGCTGGCCGAGGTCGACTACACGCGGATCAGCGATCCCTATTACTTCCAGGATCTGGATTCCGACCTGGGCGTGGGTAGCACGACCTATCTCAACCAGCGGGGCACGCTGACCTATCGCGGTGATACCTTCACCGGCCAGCTGAACGCTCAAGCGTACCAGTTGGCAACGACTACAGACGTGACACCCTACGAACGCTTGCCGCAAATCACTTTCAATGGATTCATTCCCTACGAGCCAGGCGGGGTGAAGCTCAACTACAGCACTGAGTTCGTACGTTTCGACCGGGATTTGGATGACAATGTCTACCTGAACGACGACGGTAGCGTTTGGGGGCGACGCCCCGACGCATATCTGAAGGGGCTTGCGCGCTCCACCGGTGACCGTATCCATCTTGAGCCAGGCATGAGTCTGCCGATGACCCAGAGTTGGGGCTATCTGACCCCGACCCTGAAGTTCCTCTATACGAAGTACGATCTGGATCTGGACAGCCAGGGCAAGCAAACCCTTACTGCATATGACGAAACATTCGATAGCAGTCAGGATCGCTCGCTTCCGTTGGTCAAGGTTGATAGTGGCCTGTATTTTGATCGTGATACGACCTTTGCCGGCACGCAGTTCCGACAAACCCTGGAACCAAGAGCGATGTATCTGTACGTTCCGTACAAGGACCAGGACAATATTCCGGTATTCGACACCAGCGAACCGTCGTTCAGCTATGACTCCCTCTGGCGAGAGAATCGGTTCTCCGGCCGTGACCGTATCGGAGACGCCAACCAATTGTCGCTCGGCGTGACTACCCGCTTCATCGAATCCAACGGATTCGAGCGCGCCAGCTTGAGCGCTGGCCAGATTTACTATTTCCGTGATCGTCGTGTACAACTGCCCGGCCTGACCGAAAAAGATTTGGATCGTCTGCGCGTGACCAATCCTGATCTGAAGGATCCGGATACCGATAGCTGGCGTTCGCCATATGCACTGATGGGGCAATATCGCTTCAATCGCGACTGGAGGGTTAGTTCCGACTTCAACTGGAACCCCAACACCAGCCGTACCGAGTCGGGCAGTGCAATGTTCCACTACCAGCCGGAAGACAACCCGAACAAAGTGGTCAACGCCGGTTACCGGTACCGTGAAGACGCCCGCCGCTTCAACGGTGCAACTGGTCGGTACATGTACGGCCGTGAAGACGACATCATCAAACAGCACGACTTCTCGGTCATCTGGCCGCTGGTACCGCAGTGGTCCGTACTCGCCCGCTGGCAGTACGACTACAACAAGAACCGCACACTCGAGGCCTTCGGTGGCTTCGAATACGACAGCTGCTGCTGGAAGCTGCGTCTGATCAACCGTTACTGGCTGGACGTGGATGACGATGCCTTCCTCAACCAAAATGAAAAAGCCGACCGCGGCATCTTCCTGCAGATCGTCCTGAAGGGCCTCGGCGGCATCGTGGGCAACAAGGCTGAAATGTTCCTCGACAAAGGCATCCAAGGTTATCGTCAACGTGAAGATCAAGCTATGTAACCGGCTGCGCCCCCTTGCATTGGGCGCAGCACTCCTTTGCTCCTTCGCGCATGCCGAAGTGGTACCACTGGACCGGGTCGTCGCCATCGTCGACAACGATGTGATCATGCAGAGCCAGCTCGACCAGCGCCTGCGTGAAGTGCACCAGACGCTGCTCAAGCGCGGCGCGCCGCTGCCGCCCGAGCACGTGCTGACCCAGCAGGTGCTGGAACGCCTGATCATCGAGAACATCCAGCAGCAGATCGGCGACCGCTCCGGCATCCGTATCTCCGACGAGGAGCTGAACCAGGCGATGGGCACCATCGCCCAGCGCAACGGCATGAGCCTGGAGCAGTTCCAGGCCGCCCTCACCCGCGACGGCCTGTCCTACGCCGACGCCCGCGAGCAGGTCCGTCGCGAGATGGTGATCAGCCGTGTGCGCCAGCGCCGGGTCGCCGAGCGCATCCAGGTCAGCGAGCAGGAGGTGAAGAATTTCCTCGCCTCGGACATGGGCAAGATCCAGCTTTCCGAAGAGTATCGCCTGGCCAATATCCTGATCCCGGTGCCGGAAGCCGCGTCCTCGGACGTGATCCAGGCCGCCGCAAGGCAGGCCCAGGAGCTTTACCAGCAGCTCAAGCAGGGCGCCGACTTCGGCCAACTGGCGATTTCCCGCTCGGCCGGCGACAACGCCCTGGAAGGCGGCGAGATCGGCTGGCGCAAGGCCGCCCAGTTGCCGCAGCCGTTCGACAGCATGATCGGCTCCCTGGCCGTCGGCGACGTCACCGAGCCTGTCCGCACCCCCGGCGGCTTCATCATCCTCAAGCTGGAAGAGAAGCGCGGCGGCAGCAAGATGGTCCGTGACGAAGTGCATGTCCGCCATATCCTGCTCAAGCCCAGCGAAATCCGCAGCGAAGCGGAGACCGAGAAGCTGGCGCAGAAGCTGTACGAGCGCATCCAGTCCGGGGAAGACTTCGGCGAACTGGCGAAGAGCTTCTCCGAAGATCCGGGTTCCGCCCTCAACGGCGGCGACCTGAACTGGATCGACCCGGAAGCCCTGGTGCCCGAGTTCCGCCAGGTGATGAACGATACCCCGCAGGGCGAGCTGTCCAAGCCGTTCCGCTCGCAGTTCGGCTGGCACATCCTGCAGGTCCTCGGCCGTCGCGCCACCGACAGCAGCGAGAAGTTCCGCGAGCAGCAGGCGGTAAGCGTACTGCGCAACCGCAAGTACGACGAGGAACTGCAAGCCTGGCTGCGGCAAATCCGCGACGAGGCCTACGTGGAAATCAAGCAGTGAGCCTGCGCTTCGCGCTCACTCCCGGCGAGCCGGCAGGTATCGGACCCGATCTGTGCCTGCTGCTCGCCCGCTCCGCCCAGCCCCACCCCCTGATCGCCATCGCCAGCCGCACGCTCCTGCAAGAGCGCGCCGGCCAACTGGGCCTGGCGATCGACCTTAAGGACGTTTCCCCGGCCGCCTGGCCAGAGCGACCGGCCAAGGCCGGCCAACTGTACATATGGGATACGCCCCTGGCCGCCCCGGTCCGGCCCGGGCAATTGGACCGAGCCAACGCCGCCTACGTCCTGGAAACCCTGACCCGCGCCGGCCAGGGCTGCCTCGACGGGCACTTCGCCGGGATGATCACCGCACCGGTGCACAAGGGCGTGATCAACGAAGCCGGCATCCCCTTTTCCGGCCATACCGAATTCCTCGCCGACCTCACCCACACCGCCCAGGTGGTGATGATGCTGGCCACTCGTGGCCTGCGCGTTGCCCTGGCGACCACCCACCTGCCGCTGCGCGAGGTCGCCGACGCCATTAGCGACGAGCGCCTGTCCCGGGTCGCGCGCATCCTCCACGCCGACCTGCGCGACAAGTTCGGCATCGCCCATCCGCGCATCCTGGTCTGCGGACTCAACCCGCACGCCGGCGAAGGCGGTCACCTGGGCCGGGAAGAGATCGAGGTGATCGAACCCTGCCTCGAGCGCCTGCGTGGCGAAGGCCTCGACCTGATCGGCCCGCTGCCGGCCGACACCCTGTTCACTCCCAAGCACCTGGAGCATTGCGACGCAGTGCTGGCGATGTACCACGACCAGGGTCTCCCCGTGCTCAAGTACAAGGGCTTCGGTGCCGCCGTGAACGTGACCCTCGGCCTGCCGATCATCCGCACCTCTGTCGACCACGGTACCGCGCTCGACCTGGCCGGAAGCGGCCGCATCGATAGCGGCAGCCTGCAGGTCGCCCTGGAAACCGCCTACCAGATGGCGGCCAGCCGCTGCTGACGGCGGTCGGCCATCGTTTAGCCCTGCCGGCCCGACGCTTCGCTGTTAAAATGGCGCCCTTTCGCATCCGCGCCTCCCGCCTTGGCCTGGGGCCCGCAGCCTGGAACCGTTTCCAATGTCCGAGCTTTACCAACACCGCGCGCGCAAGCGCTTCGGCCAGAACTTCCTGCACGATGCCGGGGTGATTCACCGCATCCTCCGTGCCATCCATGCCCGCGAGGGTCAGCGCCTGCTGGAGATCGGCCCGGGCCAGGGCGCCCTGACCGAGGGACTGCTGGGCAGCGGCGCACGCCTGGACGTGATCGAGCTCGACCAGGACCTGATCCCCCTGTTGAAGCTGAAATTCGGCCTCGAGTCGCGCTTCAGCCTGCACCAGGGCGACGCCCTCAAGTTCGATTTCGCCTCGCTGGTGGAGAGCGGCGAGAAGCTGCGAGTGGTCGGCAACCTGCCCTACAACATCTCCACGCCACTGATCTTCCATCTGCTGGAGTACGCGCCGGTGATCGAGGACATGCACTTCATGCTGCAGAAGGAAGTGGTCGAGCGCCTGGCGGCCACGCCGGGCGGCGGGGACTGGGGCCGGCTCTCGATCATGGTCCAGTATCACTGTCGGGTGGAGCACCTGTTCAACGTCGGCCCCGGCGCGTTCAACCCGCCGCCCAAGGTCGACTCGGCCATCGTCCGCCTCACCCCCTTCGCCGAGCCGCCCCATCCGGCACGCGACCCGAAACTGCTCGAACGGGTGGTCCGCGAGGCCTTCAACCAGCGCCGCAAGACCCTGCGCAACACCCTCAAGCCTCTCCTGAGCGTCGAGGACATCGAGGCTGCAGAGGTCGATCCGACCCTTCGTCCCGAACAACTCGACCTGGCCGCATTCGTCCGCCTGGCCAACCGGCTGGCCGAGCTGCCAGGCAATCGTTAGTCTGATGAGACACTCGTCAGGAATCAGGCAAGCCGTATGAGCGATACCCAGCACCAGGTCAACGTCAGGGTCGACACCCGCTACCTTCCGGAACAGTCCGCCCCGGAGCAGAACCGTTTCGCCTTCGCCTACACGGTGACCATCGAGAACCAGGGCGAGGTTCCGGCCCAACTGCTGTCGCGCCACTGGATCATCACCGACGGCGACGGCCGTACCCAGGAAGTTCGCGGCGCCGGCGTGGTCGGCGAGCAACCGCTGATCGCCCCCGGCGCGCAACACACCTACACCAGCGGCACGGTGCTGGCGACCCGGGTCGGCAGCATGCGCGGCAGCTATCAGATGCTCGGCAGCGACGGAATCGCCTTCGACGCCGCGATCCCGGTGTTTCGCCTGGCCGTACCGGGAGCGCTGCACTGATGGCGGTCTACGCGGTAGGCGACCTGCAGGGTTGCCTGGATCCCCTGAAATGCCTGCTGGAGCGCGTCGCCTTCGACCCGGCCAAGGACCGCCTGTGGCTGGTCGGCGACCTGGTCAACCGCGGCCCGCAGTCCCTGGAGACGCTGCGCTTCCTCTATGCCATGCGTGAGTCGGTGGTCAGCGTCCTGGGCAACCACGACCTGCACCTGCTGGCGGTGGCGCACAAGTCCGAGCGCCTGAAGAAGTCCGACACGCTGCGGGAAATCCTCGAGGCGCCGGACCGCGAGCCACTGCTCGACTGGCTGCGTCGCCTGCCGCTGCTGCACTATGACGAACAACGCAAAGTCGCCCTGGTGCATGCCGGCATCCCCCCGCAGTGGAGCCTGGAAAAAGCCCGCCTGCGCGCAGCCGAGGTGGAGCAAGCATTGCGCGACGACCAGCGCCTGCCGCTGTTCCTCGACGGCATGTACGGCAACGAGCCGGCCAAGTGGGACAAGAAGCTGCATGGCATCGACCGCCTGAGGGTGATCACCAACTACTTCACCCGCATGCGTTTCTGCACCGAAGATGGCAAGCTCGACCTGAAGAGCAAGGAAGGCCTCGACACCGCGCCGCCCGGCTACGCCCCCTGGTTCAGCTTCCCTTCGCGCAAGACCCGCGGTGAGAAGATCATCTTCGGCCACTGGGCGGCCCTCGAAGGTCACTGCGACGAGCCCGGCCTGTTCGCCCTGGACACCGGCTGCGTCTGGGGCGCGCGGATGACCCTGTTGAACGTCGACAGCGGCGAACGCCTGAGCTGCGATTGCGCCGAACAGCGCGCGCCGGCCAGACCCGCCGCCACGCCCGCATGAATCCCCGGCGTCCGGTGGACGCCCTGTACACAGGTACCCCGACATGAGCGACACCTTCCAGCGCATCGCCCCCGAACAGGCCCGCCAGCTCCGCGAAAACGGCGCCCAGGTGGTCGACATCCGCGACCCGCAGAGCTTCGCTGTCGGCCACATCAGCGGCTCGCGGCACATCGACAACCACTCGGTGGCGGACTTCATCGCCGCCGCCGACCTCGACGCTCCGCTGGTGGTGGTCTGCTACCACGGTAACTCCAGCCAGAGCGCCGCCGCCTATTTCATCCAGCAGGGCTTCAGCGACGTCTACAGCCTCGACGGCGGCTTCGAGCTATGGCGCAGCGTCTATCCCGCGGATACCAGCAGCGGCGAAGCGGAGTAGGCCGCGCCGCTACCCCGCCAAAAAAACTGTAACTTCTCTCGCCTTTCTTCCTTTACTCCGTCCAGAACGAACTATTCTTTTCCTCAGGCCATCCAAAACAGGGGAGAGCCGGCACACCGGCTTCCGGGCCATCGGCTGTGACCGTTAGGAGCGCTGGCGGAAAGGGAAGCACCGTGCAGCGACGGAGTCTGGGGGATTCTCGCCGGCCTGGCTGGCGGCCCCCCCGCACCCGCACGACCGATCCCGCGCCGGCTCACTGCATCGAGCGAGGAGACGTCATGAGCATTTTCAGTCACTTCCAGGAACGCTTCGAAGCGACCCGCCAAGAGGAATATTCCCTCCAGGAATATCTCGACCTCTGCAAGCAAGACAAGACAGCCTATGCCTCTGCCGCCGAGCGCCTGCTGATGGCGATCGGCGAGCCGGAATTGCTGGACACCTCGGTGGACTCCAGGCTGTCGCGGATCTTCTCCAACAAGGTGATTCGCCGCTACCCGGCGTTCGCCGACTTCCACGGCATGGAGGAATGCATCGACCAGATCGTCGCGTTCTTCCGCCACGCGGCCCAGGGCCTGGAGGAGAAGAAGCAGATCCTTTACCTGCTCGGCCCGGTCGGCGGCGGTAAATCCTCCCTGGCGGAAAAACTCAAGCAACTGATGGAGAAGGTGCCCTTCTACGCGATCAAGGGCTCACCGGTCTTCGAGTCGCCGCTGGGCTTGTTCAACCCCGACGAAGACGGCGCCATCCTCGAGGAGGACTACGGCATCCCGAGGCGCTACCTGCGCTCGATCATGTCGCCCTGGGCAACCAAGCGCCTCAACGAATTCGGCGGCGACATCAGCCAGTTCCGCGTGGTCAAGCTGTACCCCTCGATCCTCAACCAGATCGCCATCGCCAAGACCGAACCCGGCGACGAGAACAACCAGGATATATCCGCGCTGGTCGGCAAGGTCGACATCCGCAAGCTGGAGGAATACCCGCAGAACGACGCGGACGCCTACAGCTATTCGGGCGCCCTCTGCCGGGCCAACCAGGGCCTGATGGAATTCGTCGAGATGTTCAAGGCCCCGATCAAGGTCCTGCACCCGCTGCTGACCGCGACCCAGGAAGGCAACTACAACAGCACCGAAGGCCTCGGTGCCCTGCCCTACAGCGGCATCATCCTGGCTCACTCCAACGAGTCGGAATGGCACAGTTTCCGCAACAACAAGAACAACGAGGCCTTCATCGACCGCATCTACATCGTCAAGGTGCCGTACTGCCTGCGTGTGGCGGACGAGATCAAGATCTACGACAAGTTGCTGGTCAACAGCTCGCTGGCGCATGCCCACTGCGCGCCAGACACCCTGAAGATGCTCTCGCAGTTCTCCGTGCTGTCGAGGCTGAAAGAGCCGGAAAACTCGAATATCTACTCGAAGATGCGGGTATATGACGGCGAAAACCTGAAAGATACCGATCCCAAGGCCAAGTCGATCCAGGAATACCGCGACTCGGCCGGGGTCGACGAAGGCATGGCCGGGCTTTCCACCCGCTTCGCCTTCAAGATCCTCTCCAAGGTATTCAACTTCGACCCGCACGAGGTAGCGGCCAACCCGGTACACCTGCTCTACGTCCTCGAACAGCAGATCGAGCAGGAACAGTTCCAGCCGGAAACCCGCGAGCGCTACCTGCGCTTCATCAAGGAATACCTGGCGCCGCGCTACGTCGAGTTCATCGGCAAGGAAATCCAGACCGCCTACCTGGAGTCCTACAGCGAATACGGTCAGAACATCTTCGACCGCTATGTGCTGTACGCCGACTTCTGGATCCAGGACCAGGAATACCGCGACCCGGAAACCGGCGAGATCCTCAACCGCGCCGCCCTCAACGAGGAACTGGAGAAGATCGAGAAACCCGCGGGCATCAGCAACCCGAAGGACTTCCGCAACGAGATCGTCAACTTCGTGCTGCGCGCCCGCGCCGGCAACAACGGCAAGAACCCGAGTTGGCTGTCCTACGAGAAGCTGCGCGTAGTGATCGAGAAGAAGATGTTCTCCAACACCGAGGACCTGCTTCCGGTCATCAGCTTCAACGCCAAGGCCAGCAAGGAGGACCAGCAGAAGCACAACGACTTCGTCAAACGCATGGTCGAGCGCGGCTACACCGAGAAGCAGGTCCGCCTGCTGTCGGAATGGTACCTGCGGGTTCGCAAGTCGCAGTAGTCTGCCATCGGTACGGTCGCTGCGACCGTACCGGTCGCCGTCGCATTCGGACCTCGGCGCCTCCGCTCCGGCGGGGCGCCACAGGCCCTGAGGAGCATTCATGAGCTACGTCATCGACCGGCGTCTGAACGGCAAGAACAAGAGCACGGTGAACCGCCAGCGCTTCCTGAGGCGCTACCGTGAACACATCAAGAAGGCCGTCGAGGAGGCCGTCAGCCGGCGTTCCATTACCGACATGGAGCACGGCGAGCAGATCAGCATTCCCGGGCGCGATATCGACGAACCGGTGCTGCACCATGGCCGCGGCGGGCGGCAGACCGTCGTCCACCCCGGCAACAAGGAATTCACCGCCGGCGAGCACATCGCCCGCCCATCCGGCGGCGGGGGCGGCCGCGGCGGCGGCAAGGCCAGCAACAGCGGCGAAGGCATGGACGACTTCGTCTTCCAGATCACCCAGGAGGAATTCCTCGACTTCATGTTCGAGGACCTGGAGCTGCCCAACCTGGTCAAGCGCCACATCACCGGCACCGACACCTTCAAGACCGTCCGCGCCGGCATCAGCAACGACGGCAACCCGTCGCGCATCAACATCGTCCGCACCCTGCGCTCGGCCCATGCGCGGCGCATCGCGCTGTCCGGCGGCAGCCGGGCCAAGCTGCGCGCGGCGCTGAAGGAACTGGAGCGGATCAAGCGCGAAGAGCCGGACAACCTCGGCGATATCCAGGAACTCGAGCTGGAAATCGCCAAGCTCCGCGCGCGCATCGACCGGGTGCCGTTCCTCGATACCTTCGATCTCAAGTACAACCTGCTGGTCAAGCAGCCCAACCCCACCTCCAAGGCGGTGATGTTCTGCCTGATGGACGTCTCCGGCTCGATGACCCAGGCGACCAAGGACATCGCCAAGCGCTTCTTCATCCTGCTCTACCTGTTCCTCAAGCGGAACTACGAGAAGATCGAAGTGGTGTTCATCCGCCACCACACCAGCGCCCGCGAGGTCGACGAGGAGGAGTTCTTCTACTCCCGCGAGACCGGCGGCACCATCGTCTCCAGCGCGCTGAAGATGATGCAAGAGATCATGGCCGAGCGTTATCCGACCCATGAGTGGAACATCTACGCCGCCCAGGCCTCGGACGGCGACAACTGGAACGACGACTCGCCGGTGTGCCGGGACATCCTCCTCAAGCAGATCATGCCGTTCGTCCAGTACTACACCTACGTCGAGATCACCCCGCGCGAACACCAGGCCCTGTGGTTCGAGTACGAGCGCGTGCGCGAAGCCTTCGAAGACAGCTTCGCCCAGCAGCAGATCGTCTCGGCATCGGACATCTACCCGGTGTTCCGCGAGCTGTTCCAGAGGAGGCTCGTCGCATGAGCAAGCGCCAGCCCATCGCCACCGGCTCGGAATGGACCTTCGAGCTGATCCAGCAGTACGACCGGGAAATCAGCAGGATCGCCGAGCGCTATGCCCTGGATACCTATCCGAACCAGATCGAGGTGATCACCGCCGAGCAGATGATGGACGCCTACGCCTCGGTGGGCATGCCGATCGGCTATAACCACTGGTCCTACGGCAAGCACTTCCTCAGTACGGAAAAGAACTACAAGCGTGGCCAGATGGGCCTGGCCTACGAGATCGTGATCAACTCCGATCCCTGCATCGCCTACCTGATGGAGGAAAACACCCAGTGCATGCAGGCGCTGGTGATCGCCCACGCCTGCTACGGGCACAACAGTTTCTTCAAGGGCAACTACCTGTTCCGCACCTGGACCGATGCCAGTTCGATCATCGATTACCTGGTGTTCGCCAAGCAGTACATCATGCAGTGCGAGGAGCGCTACGGGATCGACGCGGTGGAAGACCTGCTCGATTCCTGCCACGCCCTGATGAACTACGGTGTCGACCGCTACAAGCGTCCCTACCCGATTTCCGCGGAAGAGGAGCGGCAGCGGCAGAAGGAGCGCGAGGAACTGATCCAGCGCCAGGTCAATGACCTCTGGCGGACCATCCCGCGCGTCGGCGGCAAGGACAAGGAACAATCCATGGCGCGCTATCCGAGCGAGCCGCAGGAGAACATCCTCTACTTCATCGAGAAGAACGCGCCGCTGCTGGAGCCCTGGCAGCGCGAGGTGATCCGCATCGTGCGCAAGATCGCCCAGTATTTCTACCCGCAACGCCAGACCCAGGTGATGAACGAAGGCTGGGCGACCTTCTGGCACTACACGCTGCTCAACGACCTCTACGACGAAGGCCTGGTCAACGACGGCTTCATGATGGAGTTCCTGCAATACCACACCAGCGTGGTCTACCAGCCGTCCTTCGACAGCCCCTACTACAGCGGCATCAACCCCTACGCCCTGGGCTTCGCCATGTACCGCGACATCCGCCGCATCTGCGAGGAACCTACCGACGAGGACCGCCGCTGGTTCCCGGATATCGCCGGCAGCGACTGGCTGGCCACGCTGAAGTTCGCCATGAAGAGCTTCAAGGACGAAAGCTTCATCCTGCAGTTCCTCTCGCCCAAGGTGATTCGCGACCTGAAGCTGTTCAGCATTCTCGACGACGACCAGAAGGACGACCTGCTGGTCGCGGCGATCCACGACGAAGCCGGCTACCGCACCATCCGCGAGACCCTGGCGGCGCAGTACAACCTCGGCAACCGCGAGCCGAACATCCAGATCTGGAACGTCGACCGTCGCGGCGACCGCTCGCTGACCCTGCGCCACCAGCAGTTCGACCGCCAGCCGCTGAGCGACTCCACCGCCGACGTGCTCAAGCACCTGCATCGCTTGTGGGGCTTCGATATCCACCTGGAGACCCTGCAGGGCGACCAGCTCGTGCAGACCCACCACATGCCGCCCAAGGGCGCCAGCGAGGGCGAGGAAGGCTACCCGCGCCTGGACCTGATCATCCCGCCCATTTGATCGGTTGACGTCCGCCCCGACCGCCGGCCAGCATGCCGGCACGGTCGGGCCGCCCACAGCAGAACAAGAAGCCGGCCGTCCACGGGAGCCGCCATGCGCCTGTTCGCCATCGTCCTGCTCTGCCTCGTCCTGGCCACCTGCGCCAGCCACATCCCCAGCGCCCGGGTGACCCATCCGGCCAGCGCCGGACTGCCCGGCCTGCAAGGTTTCCAGTTGATGCCGCCGGAACAGGCGGTCGACGCCCTGCCCTACCGCAACCGCTATCCGCTGATAAACGCAGAGCTGCGCCAGGGACTGGCGACCCACGGCTACCACGAGAGCGCTACCCCGCAATTCCGCGTCTACTACTGGCTGGCGCTACGCGACGCACCGCTGGAATTCCGCCCCGACCTTCCGCCCACCTCCGGCATGGGGCCTTATCTGGCGATCCACCGCCTGCGCGACGAAACCGGGACATTGCGCGTGCGCCTGGTCGACCTGGAGGAGCGCGTTCTCTGGGAAGGTATGGTAAGCACCGGCCTCAGCCCCGCCAGGGCCAATCCGGAACAGCTCGAACTGGCGGTCGGCGCCCTGCTCCGGCTGCTTCCACGCGCCCGCTAGGACACCCTGGGGTAGACTTCCGCCTATCACGCGGAGGATTCCCATGCAGATTTACAAGGTCGGCGGCGCCGTGCGCGATCGCCTTCTCGGCCGTCCGGTCACCGATATCGACTGGGTGGTGGTCGGTGCCAGCAGCGACGAGATGCTCGCCCGCGGCTACCGCCCGGTGGGCGCCGACTTCCCGGTCTTCCTTCATCCGCAGAGCGGCGAGGAATACGCCCTGGCGCGCACCGAGCGAAAGAGCGGGCGCGGCTACGGCGGCTTCACCTTCCATGCCAGCCCCGAGGTGACCCTGGAGGAAGACCTGACTCGCCGTGACCTGACCATCAACGCCATGGCCGAGGACGAACAGGGCCGGGTAATAGACCCCTACGGCGGCCAGGCCGACCTCGAGGCGCGCCTGCTGCGCCACGTTTCCCCGGCGTTCGCCGAGGATCCCCTGCGGGTCCTGCGCGTAGCGCGCTTCGCCGCCCGCTACGCCGGCCTGGGCTTCCGGGTCGCCGCCGAAACCCTCGCCCTGATGCGCCAACTGGCGGAATCCGGCGAGTTGCAGGCGCTGACCCCGGAGCGCAGTTGGAAGGAAATTTCCCGAGCCCTGATGGAACCCAACCCCGAGGTCTTCATCCAGGTCCTGCACGACTGCGGCGCCCTGGCCGAACTGATCCCGGAAGTCGAGGCGCTATTCGGCGTACCGCAGCCGGCGGCCCACCATCCGGAAATCGATACCGGCGTCCATGTCCTGTCGGTATTGCAGCAATGCGCCCGCCACCGGCAGCCGCTCAGCGTACGCTGGGCCTGCCTGCTGCACGACCTGGGCAAGGGGCTCACCAGCGAAGCGGACTGGCCCCGCCATATCGCCCACGAGGCTCGCGGCGTGCCGTTGATCGATGCGGTGAACCAGCGCTTCAGGGTGCCGCGCGACTGCCAGGAACTGGCGCGCCTGGTGGGCGAGTACCACACCCACGCCCATCGGGCGCTGGAGCTGCGCCCGAATACACTGCTGGAGCTGTTGCAGAGCTTCGACGTGTATCGCCGCCCGCAGCGTTTCGAGGAGTTCGTCGCCGCCAGCGAGATGGACGCGCGCGGCCGCCTCGGCCTGGAACAGCGGGACTATCCGCAGGCCGCCTACCTGCTCGGCGCGGCGCAGGCAGCGCGGGCAGTCAGCGTGAAGCCGCTGGTGGAAAAGGGCTTGAAGGGCGCGGAACTGGGCGAGGCGCTGAAGCGTGCGCGCCTCGCCGCACTCAAGGCCTACAAGGAAGAACGCGGAAAGGCCTGAAGCAGCGCTTCGGGAGTCAACGCCTGGCCACGCCATTCGAATGGCGCCGGCCAGAGCTTCTGCTGGATCCTCGTCTCGCGCCAGAGATCGCCCAGCGGCTGGCGGGCGACCGGATGCTCCAGGTTCGGCGCCAGCTCGGACAAGGGCCAGAGCACGAAAGCGTTCTTCAGCACTTCGGCGCGCGGCAGCACCAGGCCATCGAAATCGCCCACCAGGTCGCCGTAGAACAGCACGTCGATATCCAGCGGCAGTCCCTTGCGCTCTGGCGCATAGCGGCCATTGTCGGCCTCGATGTGCTTGAGTCGCAGGCTCAGTTCGGCCAGCGGCAGATCGGTGCGGGCAGACACCACCAGGTTGAAGAACGGCCCGCTCTTGATACCCACCGGCTCGCTCTCGAATACCGGCGAACAACGCAGGTCATGAAGGAAAGCGGCCAGCGCATCGAGGCCGGCATGCAGATGGCGCTCACGCTCGACATTGCTGCCGAGGCCGAGGTAGACCGGGATCAGCGACATCCGCGTTCGATCTCCACGCCAACGCCACGGGCCGCCGGCACCGCGCCGGGCTTGGTCACGCGGATGCGCAGCCAGGGAATGCCGCGCTCGCCCATCAGTACCTCGGCGAGGCGCTCGGCGAAGGTTTCCACCAACTGGAAATGCGATTCCCGGGCGAACTCCTGCACCCGCTCGGACAACGCGGCATAGTCCAGCGCCAGGGCGAGATCGTCGCCCGCGGCGGCCGGACGGTTGTCCCAGCCCAGGGTCAGGTCCAGGCGCAGGCACTGACGGATGCCGCGCTCCCAGTCGTACACGCCGATGACGGTATCGACCTCCAAGCCTTCGATAAAAACTCTGTCCACTTCGCTACCCGCTCCAAGGGATGCCACGACAAGCGTGCGCCGCCCCGTTAGAATCGAGGACATCCTCGTCCTCGGTGGAATCCATGGTCTGGCTACTGGCGATCCTCGCCTACCTGCTCGGTTCCCTCTCCTTCGCCGTCCTGCTCAGCCGCTGGTTCGGCACCCAGGACCCGCGCGCCAGCGGTTCCGGCAACCCCGGCGCGACCAACATGCTGCGCGTCGCCGGGAAGAAACTCGCCATCCTGACCCTGCTCGGCGACGTCGGCAAAGGCCTGCTGCCGGTGCTGGTCGCCCGCTGGCTGGGGCTCGGCGTGATGGAGGAGGCCTGGGTCGGCATCGCCGCCGTGATCGGCCACCTGTACCCGCTGTACTTCAACTTCCGCGGCGGCAAGGGTGTCGCCACCGCCGCGGGCATGCTCCTCGGCCTCTATCCGCCGGCCGTACTGCTGGCCGCGGCGGCCTGGCTGCTGACCTTCAAGCTGTCGCGCACCAGCTCGCTCGCCTCGCTGGTGGCCACCCCGCTGACCCTGCCGTTGCTGGCCTGGCAGCAGCCCGGAGCGCTGCTGCCGATGACCGTGCTGACCGGCCTGATCGTCTGGCGGCACCGCGCCAACTTACGCGATCTGTTCGCCGGCCGCGAACGGCATTTCTAATCCATAAAAGGAAAAAACTTCATGCAGTCTGGCCCAGCTGCGTCATCGACACCTGCCTGACTGCGACCTGGCGGCCACTCAGACCGCCGGCAGCGACTCCATCGGCCAGCGCGGCTGGACGCTGATCGCCGGGCCGTCATGCTGGCCGGCGAGCAGGCGCTGGCAGCCGGCGTAGGCGATCATCGCGCCATTGTCGGTGCAGAAGCACGGGCGGGCGTAGAACACCTGCCCCTTCATTTCGCCGAGCATCTTTTCCAGGCCGCTGCGCAGCGCCTGGTTGGCGCTGACGCCGCCGGCGATCACCAGGTTCTTCAGGCCGGTCTGCTTCAAGGCGCGACGGCACTTGATCAGCAGGGTCTCGACCACCGCGGTCTGGAACGCCAGGGCGATGTCGCAGCGGGTCTGCTCGCTGTCGTCGCCGGCCTCGACGCAACGCTGCCAGGTGTTCAGGGTAAAGGTCTTGAGCCCGCTGAAGCTGAAGTCCAGGCCGGGGCGATCGGTCATCGGCCGCGGGAACACGAAGCGGCCAGGAGTGCCGAGCTCCGCCAGGCGGGCGATTTCCGGACCGCCGGGATAGCCCAGGCCGATCAGCTTGGCGGTCTTGTCGAAGGCTTCGCCGGCGGCATCGTCCACCGATTCGCCAAGCAACTGGTAGCGACCGATGCCGTCCACCCGCACCAACTGGGTGTGACCGCCGGAAACCAGCAAGGCGACGAACGGGAACTGCGGTGGCTGCTCTTCCAGCATCGGCGCCAGCAGGTGCCCTTCCATGTGGTGCACGCCGACCGCCGGCACGCCCCAGGCGAAGGCCATCGCCTGGGCACAGGAAGCCCCCACCAGCAGGGCGCCGACCAGGCCGGGACCGGCGGTATAGGCGATCGCGTCGATATCCGCCGGCGTGCAGCCGGACTCGTCGAGCACCTGGCGGATCAGCGGCAGCATGCGCTTGACGTGGTCGCGCGAGGCCAGCTCGGGCACGACGCCGCCGTAGACGCGATGGAGGTCGATCTGACTGAACAGCGCGTCGGCCAGCAGGCCGCGTTCGCTGTCGTAAAGGGCGACGCCGGTTTCGTCGCAGGACGTTTCCAGTCCCAGCACGCGCATGGGCTTGAGCCTTAGAGCTTGGCAAATACGAAGCCGCGCATGATAATCGGCGGCTTTGCGCCAGACCAGTGTTTTTCGATCGGAGGCTTTGCATTCCTCCGGCCGAACCGTTAATATCCGCAACCCTTGAAAACCGACGTATCCGCGCCACCTTGCCGGAGTACGTTCAACCCCCGGTAATCAGTGAAGGTACGACCTGGATGCCAGCCGTCAAAGTAAAAGAGAACGAACCCTTCGACGTAGCCCTGCGTCGTTTCAAGCGCTCCTGCGAAAAAGCAGGTGTACTGGCTGAAGTTCGCAGCCGCGAGTTCTACGAGAAGCCCACTGCCGAGCGCAAGCGCAAGGCCGCTGCCGCAGTGAAGCGCCACGCGAAGAAAGTACAGCGCGAACAGCGCCGTCGCGAGCGCCTGTACTGATCCACTCGACGCCCACGCGTCAGTGATCGTGCCTCAGCCCGGCCCCGGCCGGGCTTTCGGCTTTCCGCCATGAGCGAAATCAAATCCCGCCTCCTCGACGCCGTCAAGGTCGCCATGCGCGCCCAGGACAAGCCGCGGCTGACCACGTTGCGCCTGGCCCTCGCGGACATCAAGCGCGTCGAAGTCGACGAACGCATCGAGGTGGATGACGCCCGAGCCCTGCTGATCCTCGACCGGATGATCAAGCAGCGCCGCGACGCCCAGCGCCAGTTCAGCGACGCCGGCCGCCAGGACCTCGCCGAGGTCGAGGCTGCCGAGATCCTCGTGCTCCAGGACTTCATGCCCAAGCCCCTGGACGACCATGAGATCGACGCCCTGATCGAGCGCAGCATCGTCGACAGCGGCGCCCAGGGTCCGCAGGACATGGGCAAGGCGATGAACCTGCTGCGACCGCAGGTCCAGGGTCGCGTCGACATGGCACAGGTCAGCCAGCGCCTGAAGGCGCGCCTCTCCTCCTGAAACACCGCGCCGGCCTGATCGGCCCGGCGATAATTGCTATGCTGCCGCTCTGCGCCCACGCGCCGTCGTTTTCGAGAACACCATGGCCGGCCTGATACCGCAAAGCTTCATCGATGACCTGCTGAACCGCACCGACATCGTCGAGGTGGTGAGTTCACGCATCCAACTGAAGAAAACCGGCAAGAACTACAGCGCCTGCTGCCCGTTCCACAAGGAAAAGACTCCCTCGTTCACCGTCAGCCCGGACAAGCAGTTCTACTACTGCTTCGGCTGCGGCGCCGGCGGCAACGCGCTCGGCTTCGTCATGGACCACGACCAGCTGGAGTTCCCCCAGGCGGTCGAGGAACTGGCCAAGCGCGCCGGCATGGACGTGCCGCGCGAGGAACGCGGCGGACGCGGGCACACGCCGCGCCAGCCGACCGACTCGCCGCTCTACCCGCTGCTCAGCGCCGCCGCCGAGTTCTACAAGCAGGCGCTGAAAAGCCACCCGGCGCGCAAGGCCGCGGTGAACTACCTGAAGGGCCGCGGCCTGACCGGCGAGATCGCCCGCGACTTCGGCCTCGGTTTCGCCCCGCCCGGTTGGGACAACCTGCTCAAGCACCTGGGTGGCGACAACCTGCAACTCAAGGCCATGCTCGACGCCGGCCTGCTGGTGGAGAACAGCGACACCGGCAAGCGCTACGACCGCTTCCGCGATCGCGTGATGTTCCCGATCCGCGACAGCCGCGGGCGGATCATCGCCTTCGGCGGCCGGGTGCTCGGCGACGACAAGCCGAAGTACCTGAACTCCCCGGAGACTCCGGTCTTCCACAAGGGCCAGGAACTCTACGGACTCTACGAGGCCCGGCAGAAGAATCGCGACCTCGACGAGATCATGGTGGTCGAGGGCTACATGGATGTCATCGCCCTGGCCCAGCAAGGCATCCGCAACGCGGTGGCGACCCTCGGCACGGCGACCAGCGAGGAACACATCAAGCGCCTGTTCCGCCTGGTACCGAGCATCCTGTTCTGTTTCGACGGCGACCAGGCCGGGCGCAAGGCGGCCTGGCGCGCCCTGGAGTCGGTGCTGCCGAACCTGCAGGACGGCAAGCGCGTGCGCTTCCTGTTCCTCCCCGAGGGCGAGGACCCGGATAGCCTGGTACGCGCCGAGGGCGAGGATGCCTTCCGCGCACGCATCACCCAGCAGGCCCAGCCGCTGGCGGAGTACTTCTTCCAGCAACTGATGCTCGAGGCCGACCCCGCCACCCTGGAAGGCAAGGCCCACCTGGCGACCCTCGCCGCGCCGCTGCTGGAGAAGATTCCCGGGAACAACCTGCGCCTGCTGATGCGGCAACGTCTGTCGGAAATCACCGGCCTGTCCGGCGAAAACATCGGACAACTGGCGCACCACAGCCCGCCACCGTCGTCCATGGACCACGGAGCGAGCGGCGTCTTGGACGGCGACGACTATTTCGCCGCCAGCGCCTACTACGAGAACGAGCCCTCCCATGCGCCGTTCGACGCTGCGCCAGGCTATGGCGAGGCGCAACCGCGCAAGAGCTGGAACAAGGACAAGAAGCCCTGGGACGGCAAGAAGTGGGATGGCAAGAAGAAGTGGGACAAAGGCGGCCGCGGCGACTTCAAGGCTCCGCAACGAACGCCGGTCAGCGTGGAGTCCACCACCCTCAACGCCCTGCGCACCTTGCTGCATCATCCGCAGTTGGCCTTGAAGGTCGACGATGCGGGCACCCTCGCCAGGGAGCAGGATACCTACGCCCAGTTGCTGGTGTCCCTGCTGGAAGCCCTGCAGAAGAACCCGCGGCAGAGCTCGATGCAACTCATCGCGCGCTGGCACGGCACGCCCCAGGGCCGCCTGCTGCAGGCCCTGGGCGAGAAGGAGTGGCTGATCGTCCAGGAGAACCTTGAAAAGCAGTTCTTCGACACCATTACTAAACTCTCCGAGAGCCAGCGTTTCGGCGAGCGGGAGGAGCGTTTACGCAGCGTCATGCAGAAGAGCTACAGTGAACTGACCGATGAAGAGAAAGCCTTGCTCAGAGAGCACTACAGTGTTGCCGCTTCATCGCCTTCCCAGAGCTGAACTGGCGCCTCAGCCCAGGCATCAGGTATAATCCTCTGCTTATTTTTTGCCCGCCAAGACCTTCAGTGGATAGGGTGTTATGTCCGGAAAAGCGCAACAGCAATCTCGTCTGAAAGAGTTGATCGCCCGAGGCCGTGAGCAGGGATACCTGACTTACGCGGAGGTCAACGACCACCTGCCGGAGGATATTTCCGATCCGGAACAGGTGGAAGACATCATCCGCATGATCAACGACATGGGGATCAACGTATTCGAGACAGCCCCGGATGCGGATGCCCTGTTGCTGGCCGAGGCGGATACCGACGAAGCCGCAGCGGAAGAAGCCGCAGCGGCCCTGGCCGCGGTGGAAAGCGACATCGGTCGCACCACCGACCCGGTGCGCATGTACATGCGTGAAATGGGTACCGTGGAACTGCTGACCCGCGAAGGCGAGATCGAAATCGCCAAGCGCATCGAGGAAGGCATCCGCGAAGTGATGAGCGCCATCGCCCAGTTCCCGGGCACGGTGGACAGCATCCTGGCCGACTACAATCGCATCGTCGCCGAAGGCGGTCGCCTCTCCGACGTCCTCAGCGGCTATATCGATCCCGATGACGGCAGCCTGCCCGCCGAAGAGGTGGAGCCGGTCAACCTGAAGGACGATTCCGCCGACTCGAAAGAGAAGGACGACGAGGAAGAAGAAAGCGACGACAGCAGCGACAGCGACGACGAAGGCGACGGCGGTCCGGATCCGGAAGAAGCCCGCCTGCGTTTCACCGCGGTCTCCGAGCAGCTCGACAAGGCCAAGAAGGCCCTGAAGAAGCACGGTCGCGGCAGCAAGCAGGCCACCGCCGAACTCACCGGCCTGGCCGAGCTGTTCATGCCGATCAAGCTGGTGCCCAAGCAGTTCGACGCCCTGGTCGCCCGCGTGCGCTCCGCCCTGGAAGGCGTGCGCGCCCAGGAACGCGCCATCATGCAGCTCTGCGTGCGTGACGCGCGCATGCCGCGTGCCGACTTCCTGCGCCTGTTCCCGAACCACGAGACCGACGAGAAGTGGGTCGACAGCGTCCTGAAGAGCAAGCCGAAGTACGCCGAGGCCATCGAGCGCCTGCGCGACGACATCCTGCGCAACCAGCAGAAGTTGGCGGCCCTGGAAAGCGAGGTCGAGCTGACCGTCGCCGAGATCAAGGAAATCAACCGCGCGATGTCGATCGGCGAAGCCAAGGCTCGCCGGGCGAAGAAGGAAATGGTCGAGGCCAACCTGCGCCTGGTGATTTCCATCGCCAAGAAGTACACCAACCGCGGCCTGCAATTCCTCGACCTGATCCAGGAAGGCAACATCGGCCTGATGAAGGCGGTGGACAAGTTCGAATACCGTCGCGGCTACAAGTTCTCCACCTACGCCACCTGGTGGATTCGCCAGGCGATCACTCGTTCGATCGCCGACCAGGCACGCACCATCCGCATCCCGGTGCACATGATCGAGACGATCAACAAGCTCAACCGCATCTCCCGCCAGATGCTCCAGGAAATGGGTCGCGAGCCCACCCCGGAAGAGCTTGGCGAGCGCATGGACATGCCTGAGGACAAGATCCGCAAGGTACTGAAGATCGCCAAAGAGCCGATCTCCATGGAAACCCCGATCGGTGACGACGAAGATTCGCACCTGGGCGATTTCATCGAGGACTCCACCATGCAGTCGCCGATCGAGATGGCGACCAGCGAGAGCCTCAAGGAATCCACCCGCGAAGTCCTCGCCGGCCTCACTGCCCGGGAAGCCAAGGTGCTGCGCATGCGCTTCGGCATCGACATGAACACCGACCACACCCTCGAGGAAGTCGGCAAGCAGTTCGATGTGACCCGCGAGCGGATCCGCCAGATCGAAGCCAAGGCGCTGCGCAAGCTACGCCATCCGTCGCGAAGCGAGCACCTGCGCTCCTTCCTCGACGAGTGACGAACGAACCCCCGGCCTGAAAAACCGGGGGTTTTTCTTTGCCGCTTGCCCCACCGCCCGGCGTCTACACTTCCGCTTATATTCCCGTCCACCGCGAGACCGCCTCATGCAGCGTCTGCAGGCCGTGCTTCTCCTGTGTCTGGCCTGCTGCTGGCCGGGGCTGGCCGGCGCCCTCACGCTCACGCCCGAGGAACGGGCCTGGCTGGCCGAGCACCCGAGCATCCGCCTGGGCGTGGACACCTCCTGGCCGCCATTCGAGTTCCGCGACGAACAGGGCCGCTACCAGGGACTCGCCGCCGGCTACATCGGCCTGCTACAGGAACGCCTGGGCGTCAGCCTGACGCCTGTCGAACCGAAGACCTGGGCGCAGGTCCTGGAGCAGGCCAAGGACGGTCGGCTGGACCTGCTGCCCGGCATCATGGCTACCCCGGAGCGCCAGGAGTACCTGAGCTTCACCCGGCCCTACCTGGACTTCCCGATCATCATCCTGGCACGCAAGAACGGCCCGATGCCGAAGCGCATCGACGAGCTCTACGGGCTCAAGGTCGCGGTGGTCGACCACTATGCTCCTCACGAACTGCTGATCGCCCAGCATCCCGACCTCACCCTGCTGCCGCTGCCTTCGGTAGCGGCAGCCCTGCAGGCGCTGGCCACCGGCCAGGCCGACGCCTTCGTCGGCGACTTCGCCTCCAGCGTATGGAACCTCCGCCAGCTCAAGCTCAACGGCCTGGAGATCAGCGGCGAGACGCCATACCGCTACCAACTGGCGATGGCCGTGCCGCGCGGACAACCGATCCTCGCCGGGATCGTCGACAAGGTCCTCGCCGACCTCAGCGCCGAGGAGATCGAGCGACTCCAGGCCCCCTGGGTCGGCGGCCTGCTCGACCGACGTCCGGCCTGGCGCGAGATGGCGACCTACGGCCTTCCCATCGTCCTGCTGATCCTGGTCTCGGTCGCCATACTGCTGGCCATGAACCGCCGCCTGCGCCGCGAGGTGAGTCGCCGGCGGCAATTGGAGCGCGAACTGCGCGACAGCGAACAGCACTACCGGGGACTGGTGGAAAGCCTGAATGCCATCGCCTGGGAAATGCGCCTCGAGGAGAACCGCTTCACCTACGTCTCGCCCCACGCCGAACGCCTGCTCGGCTATCCCCTCGGCGAATGGCTGCAGCCGGGCTTCTGGCAGCGGACCCTGCACCCCATGGACGCCGAGTACGCCATCCACTACTGCATGAGCGAAAGCCAGGCCGGACGCGACCACAGCTTCGACTACCGGATGCTCGCCGCCGACGGCCGGGTGGTCTGGATTCGCGATTTGGTCACCCCGATCACGCAAGGCCGGGACCTGCTCCTGCGCGGTCTGATGATCGACATCACCGAGGCCAAGCTCACCGAGCAGGCCATGCGCCTGTCCGAACAGAAGTTCGCTTCGGTGTTCCACCACTGCCCGGACATGGTGGTACTGGCCAACGGCGCCGACGGCCGCTTCCTCGCGGTGAACAGCACCTTCGAGCAGCAGATCGGCATCGCCGCCGACGACGCCATCGGCAAGACCGCCACCGAGCTGGGCATCTGGGCACTCCCCGGCCTGGGCCCGCAGGTCCTGGAAAAGCTCGGCCACGGCAACCTGACCAACCTCGAGGTGCCCCTGCGGCGCCGCAATGGCAGTACCTTCAGCGCGCTGCTCAGCGCCCAGCACGTGGCCCTCGACCAGACCCCGGCGCTGGTGGTGGTGATCCGCGACATCACCCACCTGGTGGAGACCCAGGAACTGCTGCGGATCTCCGAGGAGAAGTTCGCCAACGCCTTCCATGCCTACCCCGACGGTCTGCTGATCAGCCGCCTCGAAGACGGCACGCTGATCGACGTGAACGAAGGCTTCACCCGTCTCACCGGCTACCGCCGCGACGAGGTCATCTCCCGCTCCACGCTCGAACTCGGCCTGTGGGTCGACACCGAGGACCGCAAGCGCCTGATCTCGCTGGTACGCCACCACACCCTGACCCAGGGCTTCACCGCCCCTGTACGGGACCGCAACGGTGGCATCCGCCAGTGCGAGATGTCCGCCCACCGGATCAGCATCGATGGCGAGGACTGCGTGCTGACCATCGCCCGCGATATCACCGAGCGCCAGCTCATGCAGGAGAAGCTGCAGCAGGCCGCCACCGTCTTCGAAAGCACCGCCGAAGGCGTGATGATCACCGATACCCGCCAACGCATCACCGCGGTCAACCGCGCCTTCAGCGAGATCACCGGCTACAGCGAGCAGGAGGCGCTGGGACGCTCGCCCAGCCTGCTCTCCTCCGGACAACACGACTCCAGCTTCTACCTCGCCATGTGGAACCAGCTGGAGCGCGACGGGCACTGGCAGGGCGAGATCTGGAACCGACGCAAGACCGGCGAGCTGTACCCCGAATGGCTGACCATCAGCGCGGTACACAATCCGCAGGGCGAGATCACCCACTTCGTCGGCGTCTTCGCCGATATCTCCACCCTCAAGTACGCCCAGGCCCGGCTCGACTACCAGGCCCACCACGATCCGCTCACTGGCCTGCCCAATCGCCTGCTGTTCGAGAGCCGGCTCAATCACGCCCTCGACGAGGCCCGCGAAGAGAGCCGTCCCGGCGCCGTGCTGTTCATCGACCTGGACCGCTTCAAGCACATCAACGACAGCCTCGGCCATCCCATCGGCGACCTGCTGCTCAAGGCCATCGCCGAACGCCTGCGCGACCAGTTGCGCGACGTCGATACCGTGGCCCGCCTGGGGGGCGACGAATTCATCATCCTGCTCCCAGGCCTGCACCAGGAAAGCGACGCCGAGCACGTCGCGCGCAAGCTGCTGAATGCCTTCACCGCGCCGTTCCAGGCCGACGGTCATGAATTCTTCGTCAGCGCCAGCGTCGGCATCGCCCTGTTCCCCAAGGACGGCGACGACGCCCCGACCCTGGTGAAGAACGCCGACGCCGCCATGTACCGCGCCAAGTCGCGGGGCCGCAGCCGCATCGAGTACTACACCCGCGAACTGACCTACCTGGCCACCGAGCGCATGGCGCTGGAAACCGAACTGCGCCGCGCCCTCGAGCGCGACGAGTTGCAGCTGTACTACCAACCCAAGCTGAGCCTGGAGAGCGGCCTGCTGGTCGGTGCCGAGGCACTGGTGCGCTGGTACCATCCGCTGTTCGGGGAAATTTCCCCGGAGCGCTTCATCCCCCTCGCCGAGGATTGCGGCCTGATCCTGCCCCTCGGCGACTGGGTGCTGGAACACGCCTGCCAGCAGATGGGCGAATGGCAAAAGCTGCACGCACCGTTCGGCCCGCTGTCGGTCAACCTCGCCGGCGCCCAGCTCGGCCAGCCGCAAATGATCGAACGCCTCGAGCAACTGCTGGAGCAGTCCGGCCTGGAACCGTCGCGGCTGCAACTGGAAATCACCGAGAGCTTCATCATGAACCAGACCGAAGAGGCCCTCGCCGTCCTCCACGGCCTCAAGCGTCTCGGCGTACAGCTGGCGATCGACGACTTCGGCACCGGCTACTCCTCGCTCAGCTACCTCAAGCGCCTGCCGCTGGACATCCTGAAGATCGACAAGTCGTTCATCCGCGGCCTTCCCGACGATCCCCACGATGCCGCCATCACCCGCGCCATCATCGCCCTCGGCCGCAGCATGCAGCTCACGGTGATCGCCGAAGGCGTGGAAACCGAAGGCCAGCAGAGCTTCCTCACCCACGAAGGCTGCGAGCAGATCCAGGGCTTCGTCCTCAGCCCGCCGCTGCCGGCCGAGCTGTTCGCCAGCAAATTCCTCAAACCGCGCCAGCCGATTGGCGCTCCCCGAGAAGCGCCGGTATAATCCGCCGACCTTCTGGGGGCCTATAGCTCAGTCGGTTAGAGCAGAGGACTCATAATCCTTTGGTCCACGGTTCGAGTCCGTGTGGGCCCACCATATAAATCAACGATTTAAGCCCGCCGCAATGGCGGGCTTTTTCGTTTATGGCTATTTTAGTCCCCACTTTGGTCCCCATTTCCTTTCCTGCCGATCAGCCCCATGACTCCAGGCAGATAGCTGAACACTGTATAGCGAGCTAGTTTTAGTACCGGTCAGCACCAATGGGGTAGGAAAAGGATGAGTAATGCGAAAGTCAGCAGGATGATGGATCGAATAGCCCTCGGCGGTCTCGCCGGGGCTTATGCACAATGTTTTGAGCACTACAGCGACCACCGTCAGGCAATGCAAATGACTTGCAAAGCGGCGATTCGTGCTGGTTACCGGCCCGCTGCGTGCTGGGTCAGCGCAGTAATGCTGGCCGCAGGAAAACCAACTCACACGGTCGCCTTCACCAAGGGATCCTCTCCCTCTTTTTTGGTTGTCCAGGTTGGCGGCGTTGGGATTGATCACGAGCTCGATGTCATGTTTGATCCAAAAAACGGCGATCCTGGCTGGAAGCTGATCGAAGGGGAGGCCGGCGATCAGTACCAAGCCTGGGCCCAGAATCGCGAGCCGGATGGCATCGAGTATGAAATAGCTTGCCAATGAGGAGATGGTAAGCACTAACGCTGAGCAAGCGCCGTTCGCCTCGATTCTATTAGACCAACCGTCAGCCTCGGACCATCACCCCACTCCCATGCTTGATGGCCGATCACAGGTCCAGAGCCAGCCAATCGCAGTAGAACCCTTCTGCTTGCAAGCTTTCCGCTAGGTGCATATACTCCCTTCCACCTAGAAACTGTAGAGTTCTTCTGCATTAATCTTTCCAAGCTTGCCCATGTCCGTACAGCCGTTGTGTTCCGCAGCCAGCCGCCCCAAGAGGAGCAGAATGGCAATGTGCGTGCATTGGCGATCAGGGATTTGGTCGCAAGCAAACCGCTCCAATGGAATGAACTACCGCGGATCCTCCTAGATGAGGGGCACCTCTCCCATTGCCTGCAACCAGGTGACGTCGTAATCCCTTCGCGGGGCGACTATTACAAAGCGTGGCTTTTTGAGGGCGCTAGCGAGCCCGTATTTCCCCTAGGGCAATTGAACGTGATCACGCCCGGGCCGCAACTGGATGCTCGCTACCTCGTTTGGTACCTCAACCAGAAATCAACGCAGACTAGGATTGGCTTGATGCTGACCGGTACTAGCATCAAGGCACTTACAAAGGCGGCGCTGCTTACTCTGGAAGTGGAGACGCCTCCCCTGCTCAAGCAGAAGCAGATCTCAGAGTTGGATCACACCAAGCAGCAAATTGTCGCCATCCGACATCGCTTGAGCGAGCTGGATCAAGCAGAGATCGCCCACGTGACAAAGCAGCTTCTGCAGGACGGAGGTCGTCATGCCTGATCTGCAAATGCTGAATACCATTAACGCAGCCATATCGAGCGTGTTGAGCGTCTTCCGAGGAGTTTGTGATCCTCATGACAGCGTAGAGTTTGCTATGGCAATGCTCATGCTCAAGTACCTCACCGACACGGGTCTAGAGGACTCTCCCGAGAACAAGAAACTTGCTAGTGGAGTGCACTATTTCGTACCCGAAAAGGCGAACTTCTACAGCTTGCATGCAGCTAGGAGTCAGCCTGGCAATGGGGCACGTATTGATAAAGCTCTCGAACTGATCGACGCCTCCAACAGCGGGTTGGACAAGATGTCTCTGTTTGTATCATTCGACTCGCCCAGGCTCGGCAGCGCAGATCAGAAAGACCGCATCCTTTGTCGGTTGCTTGAGGCGTTCAGAACCCCAGCACTCGACTTTCGCGTGGTTCCTAGTGGCGACATACAGGGCGCCGCTGCAGCTGCGTCTGAAGCCATTCTGAGATACACCGGAGAAGCTAGCGGCAAACGTGGCGGGGAGTATTTGACGCCACCTGAGCTTTCGCAATTGATCGCCCGTCTAATGCAGCCCTCTGAGGGGGAGAAAATCTACGATCCCTTCTGTGGCGCTGCCTGGACCCTGACCGCCTGCAATAAATTTGCACGCCAGAATTCGAGTGGCAAAGGCTGCCTGTTGTACGGCCAGGACGCGAACGGCAACACATTGGGCCTAGCCAAGATGAACTTGCTCCTTCATGGCGAAACAGACTGCTTGCTCGCATGGGGAGATACCCTACGCAATCCTAGTTTTCTCGACGCGGATGGCCAGTTGAGTCGGTTCGACGTCGTTGTGTCTCATCCGCCTTTCTCGCTACGCGAATGGGGGCATGAATGGGCAGAGAATGATCCATTTGGCCGCTACTGGCGCGGCATTCCCCCTCGGGCATCAGGCGACTTCGCGTGCATTAGTCACATGATTGCGAGCCTTGCGCCTGAGCGCGGTCGCATGGCTGTGATTGTCTCTCTCGGCGTGTTGTTCCGAGGCGGCGCAGAGCGCCAAATTCGGGAGCACCTCGTTAAGGAAAACCTAATTGATGCGGTAATTGCCCTACCGCCCAAGATGCTCGCCAACACAGGCATTCAGACGGCGATTCTGGTACTGCGTAGGAAAAAGGCAGATGACGGGATCTTGTTTATTGATGCCGGCCGTAGCTACCAGCAAGGGAAGATTCTGAACGTCTTGCGCGAGCCTGATCTGGACCAGATCGAAACGACCTACCAGGCTCGGATAAATGTCGACCAATATTCGAAGCTGGCGTCTCAGACTGAGGTAGCTGGCAACGACTACAACCTCTCAGTCGCGCGCTACGTAGAGATTCTTGAGGAAGAAGAAGAACTTGATCTTGCGAGTTTGAGGGCTGAGCGCGCCGTACTCAGATCTGAGTTGGAGCGCCTGGAAGAAAAGCTTGCGATCCTGCTGAAGGAGATCGGCCATGCCTAGAGCACAGGCAATTGGTCGCTGCCACGATCGCTTCCACTTGTGTGTGTCTCGACGCCTGATCTCCGTCCAAACCTGGCGTCACGAACCATCTAGCCCAAGCGCCTGCGAGGCAAATACAACAAGCATGCTCGATCAGAACCTCACCAATACAGCCGCGACTCAAACGTGCACTCAGGCCCCGTCAAAGCTGTCCCCAGGCAACAATCGAAGCTTCTTCGGTGCTGCCGATAGTGCTGTGGAAGAAGTAGGCAAAAGGAAGTAGTTAATGGCGGGATACCTCAAACCCTGGATGAGCTTCGAAGACCAGTTGAACCAGTTGATTCAGCGAGGCATGACCATCACCGACCGGGCGCTGGCACTGGAATGCCTTAGCCGAATAGGCTACTACCGGCTGAGCGGGTACTGGTATGCCTTCAGAGAGCGAAACGACGTGATCATGCTCGATGGCGGGAAGAAACCGAGCAAGCTGAAGGTAACGAAAGTCCCCACGGACGATTTCAAGCCGGGCGCTACCTTCCAAAATGCCGTGGACCTTTACGTCTTCGATAAACAGCTGCGCCTCCTAGCAATGGATGCCCTGGAGCGAATCGAAATCGGCTTGAGGGTAGATATTACCCACGGCCTCGGCGTCCTGGATCCGTTCGCCTACATGCAACCTGGTCTGCTCCATAAGGACTTTTGCGGGAGGATCCTTGCGAGTACGGGAATCAGCCGGCATCAAGATTGGCTGACCCGCCATAACCAGCTGATCTCCCGCTCCAAAGAGGACTTCATTCAGCACTGCAAGGCAAAGTACGGACTTCCGCTACCGCTCTGGATTGTTGCGGAGGTCTGGGACTTTGGCACGATGTCCACTCTGTTCAGCGGGATGCGAGAAGCCGACCAAGATGCAATCTCGGCAAAGTACGGCATCTCAAACGGGCGAACCTTTGCGTCCTGGCTGCGAAGCCTTAACTACCTTCGCAACGTCTGTGCTCACCACAGTCGGCTATGGAATAGAAACATTATCGACCAGCCGAAGCTGCCGCCGGTGGGAGAGGTTCCCTGGGTCGCTCCCTTTGTAGGGAACGCCCATGCCCTGGCACGGTGCTACCTGCTACTTTGCATAACGCGCCATCTGTTGCGAACGGTAAATCCTCGTTCCACTTGGCCGCAGCGGATGAAGCAGCACCTGCAGCAGTTCCCACAGTTGTCCCACTTGGGGCTCAACGATGCTGGTATGGGGACGCACCCAGGCTGGGACACCGCCTGGTGAAAATCTCAGGCAATAAAAAACCCCTCAGCAGCTTCATCACCAAAGTGAGTCAGCCGAGAGGGGCCGTGTTGGGTTCAATACTAGAGATCGAGTTAGGTGACGTCAACTCCATTGACAGCCTGCCAAATCGATTGCGCCCCAAAGCGTAGCGGCTTTGCGCGAGTGGTAAGACGACCTAGAGGCTTATGCTAGAGCTGCTTTCAAGGTGACCTGCCCCCATTTTGTAGCCCGAGAGCTACATGTCCCTGCATCAAATTTTATCGATGCCCAAGGGGTACGGCCGACCTCTGTCCACAAGGTTTTTGACGTGCTGAAACAGGCGCTTTAGCTGACTCAGTCACCCTGAACAGGCATGCTCATCAAGCTATCAACCCAGCTTGAGAATTAGACAGTGAGCCGAATAGTTGCCATTATCGGCTCACAAAATGAGCCGAATAGGCTCTCTAATCGGCTCATGAATATCCCTTATGAACGACCCACTTTGGATCTGGCAGCAGCCCGACTGGCCGCAGTTCAACTGGCAAGCCGAAGCGCTTGCACCACTGCTGCGCTCCTGTAGCCAGGCTCAGGGTCGTTTGTTAGGAATGCTCGGTGCCGTGGGGAGTGACACCGAAGTGCAGAGCAGCCTGGATGCCATGCTGCAGAACATCGTCACCTCTTCAGCCATTGAGGGAGAGCAACTGAATGTCGGTTCGGTGCGCTCATCACTGGCACGGCGACTGGGATTGCACGAAGAAGGTCGAACCACCTCTCGCTCCGAAGGCCTGGCGGAACTGCTGCTCGATGCCACCCACGCACATCAAGAGCCGCTAGACGAACAGCGACTGTTCACCTGGCACCGTTGGCTATTCCCCACTGATGAGCAACTGCTGACTCGACCGCTACACATCGGTGCACTGCGTGGCGAAGAGCCCATGCAGGTGGTTTCCGGTCGCATCGACCGCCCGACAGTCCATTTCGAAGCCCCTCCCCGCGCGGGGCTGGAAGCGCAACTGGCGGACTTTCTCGCCTGGTTCGAGAGCAGCCGCCGCGATGCCAGCCTCGATCCCTTTCTGCGCGCCGGCATCGCCCATTTCTGGTTCGTGACCCTGCACCCCTTCGACGACGGCAACGGTCGCCTCACCCGCGCTATCACCGATCTGGCATTGGCTCAGGGTGAGCAGCAAGCCATTCGCTTCTACGCCATGTCTGCGAGCATCCTCGACGACCGCGCCGGTTACTACCGCATTCTCGAAGCAAGTCAGAAAAGCACGCTGGATATCACCAACTGGCTGCAATGGTTTCTCGCGACGTTGCTCAACAGCCTGGAGCAGGCTCTTGCTCGTATCGACCGCGTGCTGGTCAAGGCGCGCTTCTGGCAGGCACACCGCAGCCAAACCCTATCGGCGGAGCAAGTCAAAGTGCTTAACCGCCTGCTCGATGGCGGCGAAAGGGGGTTCGAGGAGGGCATCAGTGCGGCGCAATACCAAGCTGTGGCCAAGGTTTCCAAAGCCACCGCGACCCGCCACCTGAGCGACCTGCTGGAAAAGGGCTGCATCGAGCGACTGCCCGGCAGAGGGCGTAGCACCCGTTACCAGATAGCACGCTGAGCGCCTGCACCGGGCTCATCAGTCCTTGATGCGTCATCGCGCCATAGGACAATGGTCGCCTCTCCATTAAGCAGCTCGGCTCAAGGAAGAAAGTGGATTACAGCCGATAGTCGCCCAGGTCTGGGGCATGCTGACCTGGTTTATCCCGGCAGCCCTGCTGATCGGCCTGCTCAAATCGCCTTGGGCCAAGGGGCAGATCGGTGAACTGCTGGTGCGCCTGTTCGCCCATTGGCAACTGGACAGGCACACCTACCGCCGCCTGCACAACGTCACCCTGAACACGCCGGACGGCACGACACAGATCGACCACGTATTTCTCTCACCCTACGGCATCTTCGTGCTGGAAACGGCAGGTTTCCAGCACCTGCCGATAGGTCTCTACCGTTGCATCGGCGAGCCGTGCTGCAGGTCACAGGCTTTGGCATGAATCGCCCGCCACTGCGCGATCAATCGCAGGGTGTCGGCGGCAGCAGCGCAAGTTTCGGCGAAGGCGAACTGGCGCTGGCGGAGCGGAATCCGATGGACGTGGCGGCTCTGTTCGCCGCCTGAGCGTGGGAAGGCACTTATCAGGCACTTCCGAAGGCACTACCGGACGATATCGATTCCATTGCCAACGCGGTAACTTCGAAGTACCTAAACCTTCATGAAACTGCAACTTCCAACTCCATCGACAGCTCTGGAAGTACATCCTCGGTATTTTCCAAGCCCCTAACCAAAGTCTGGATCGTTTCGTCACAGGAAACGCTGGAGCGCCTATTCCAGAGCGCTTCGAACAATCGGTAAAAATAAAATCAAAATAATCAGACGCAGTTCAAAAACAACCAGAACAGATAGTTTTTCCGCCTTTCCCAACATGCTCCTCTCGCCTTGACTCGTTCGATGCAGCGGATCGCCCATGCGTATTTCCGGCATTGTCCGAGGCCCATTCCCTGTTCGACGCGATACCCGGCGCACCCATAACAATATGCCGCCCTCCACGGGCCGATAGCGCCAGTTGTGAGCCTGTCCACCACTGCATTTCCCTCACTGCAAGGAGAGAACATGAGTCGCTCACCCATCCCTCGCCACCGAGCGTTGCTGGCCGGTTTCTGCCTGGCTGGCGCGCTGTCCGCCCAGGCGGCCACCCAGGAAGAAATCCTCGATGCGGCACTGGTCAGCGGGGATTCCTCGCAACTGACCGACAGCCACCTGGTCGCCCTGCGCCTGCAGCAGCAGGTCGAGCGCATCCGCCAGACCCGCACCCAGTTGCTCGACGGTCTCTACCAGAACCTCAGCCAAGCCTATGATCCTGGCGCCGCCAGCATGTGGGTCCTGCCGGCCAACCCGGACAATACCCTGCCCTTCCTCATCGGCGACAAGGGGCGCGTGCTCGCCAGCCTGAGCCTGGAGGCCGGCGGCCGCGGGCTGGCCTATGGCACCAACGTGCTCACCCAGTTGAGCGGGGCCAATGCCGCCCACGCGCCGCTGCTGAAGCGGGCGGTGCAGTGGCTGGTGAACGGCGACCCGGGCGCGGCCACTGCGAAGGACTTCAAGGTCAGCGTGGTCGGGGTGGACAAGACCGCCGCCCTCAACGGCCTGAAGAGCGCCGGCCTGCAACCGGCGGACGCCGCCTGCAACGCGCTGACCGACGCCAGTTGCGCCAGCACCAGCAAATTGCTGGTACTGGGCAACGGCGCCAGCGCCGCTAGCCTGAGCGCCACGGTGCGCGCACGGCTACAGGCCGGGCTGCCGATCCTCTTCGTGCACACCAATGGCTGGAACCAGAGCAACACCGGCCAGCAGATCCTCGCCGGCCTGGGCCTGCAGGAAGGCCCCTACGGCGGTAACTACTGGGACAAGGACAGGGTGCCATCCAGCCGCACCCGGACGCGTTCGGTCGAGCTGGGCGGCGCCTATGGCCAGGACCCGGCGCTGGTGCAGCAGATCGTCGACGGTAGCTGGCGCACGGACTACGACTGGTCGAAATGCACCTCCTACGTCGGTCGCACCACCTGCGACGACGTGCCGGGACTGAGCGACTTCAGCAAGCGCGTCGATGTATTGAAAGGCGCCCTCGACGCCTACAACCAGAAGGCGCAGAACCTCTTCGCCCTGCCCGGCACCACCTCGCTGCGGCTCTGGCTGCTGTGGGCCGACGCGGTGCGGCAGAACATCCGCTACCCGATGGACAAGGCCGCCGACACGGCGCGCTTCCAGGAAACCTTCGTCGCCGACGCCATCGTCGGCTACGTGCGCGAGGCCGGCGCGGCGCAGAAGGAACTGGGCAGCTACGCCGGCCAGCGCCAACAGTCGATGCCGGTATCGGGCTCGGAGGAAACCCTGACCCTCACCTTGCCGTCGGCCCAGGGCTTCACCGCCATCGGCCGCATGGCGGCGCCGGGCAAGCGCCTGAGCATCCGCATCGAAGACGCTGGCCAGGCCAGCCTGGCGGTCGGCCTGAACACCCAGCGCATCGGCTCGACGCGGCTGTGGAATACCCGCCAGTATGACCGCCCGCGCTTCCTCAAGAGCCCGGACATCAAGCTCCAGGCAAACCAGTCGGTGGCGCTGGTATCGCCCTACGGCGGCCTGTTGCAACTGGTCTACAGCGGCGCCACGCCGGGTCAGACGGTAACCGTCAAGGTAACCGGCGCGGCCAGCCAGCCGTTCCTCGACATCCAGCCGGGCGAGGACAGCAGCCAGGCGATTGCCGACTTCATCCAGGCGCTGGACGCCGACAAGGCCGACTGGCTGGAGATCCGCAGCGGCTCGGTGGAGGTCCACGCCAAGGTGGAGAAGGTCCGTGGCTCGATCGACAAGGACTATGGCGGCGACGTCCAGCGCTTCATCCGTGAGTTGAACGAGGTGTTCATCGACGACGCCTACACCCTGGCCGGCTTCGCCATTCCCAACCAGGCGAAGACTCCGGCAATCCAGCAGGAATGCGCGGTGCGCGGCTGGGACTGCGACAGCGAGACCCTGCACAAGCTGCCCGGCACCCAGCACATCAACGTCGACCAGTACGCCCAGTGCGGCGGCGGTTGCAGCGGCAACCCCTACGACCAGACCTGGGGCCTGAACCCGCGTGGCTGGGGCGAAAGCCATGAGCTGGGCCACAACCTGCAAGTGAATCGACTGAAGGTCTACGGCGGGCGCTCGGGCGAGATCTCCAACCAGATATTCCCGTTGCACAAGGACTGGCGCGTGCTCCGCGAGTTCGGGCAGAACCTCGACGATACGCGGGTCAACTACCGCAACGCCTACAACCTGATCGTCGCCGGACGCGCCGAGGCCGATCCGCTGGCAGGCGTATACAAGCGCCTGTGGGAAGACCCGGGCACCTACGCGCTGAACGGCGAGCGGATGGCCTTCTATACCCAGTGGGTGCACTACTGGGCCGACCTGAAGAACGATCCGCTGCAGGGTTGGGATATCTGGACCCTGCTCTACCTGCACCAGCGCCAGGTGGACAAGTCCGACTGGGACGCCAACAAGGCCGCTCTCGGCTACGGCACCTACGCCCAGCGCCCGGGAAACAGCGGCGATGCCAGCAGCACGGACGGCAACGACAACCTGTTGCTCGGCCTGTCCTGGCTGACCCAGCGCGACCAGCGGCCAACCTTCGCGCTATGGGGCATCCGTACCTCGGCAGCGGCCCAGGCGCAGGTGGCGGCCTACGGTTTCGCCGAGCAGCCGGCGTTCTTCTATGCCAACAACCGGACCAACGAATACAGCACGGTGAAGCTTCTGGACATGAGCCAGGGGTCGCCGGCGTGGCCGTTTCCGTGAGTCGTAGCTGAGGGGGCTGGCGCGGGGTGATGCTTCTCGCTCCGCGCCGGTCCTCATGCCCCTCTCCCCGACGGGAGAGAGGGTCGGCCATGCCAGCGGGCAATGCCGTGCCAGGCTGGCAAGCCAAACTGTCGTTCAAGCTGAACGATCCTGCGCAATAATGAGCCCCTTCCACCAGCAAGGACCGCTCATGACCGACCGCCTTCCCTGCCGCGCCTGCGGCCATCTCATCCTCGCGACCACGGCGGCGAGGAACGACGGACTGTGCATGCCCTGCAAGGGCGGCTACCGGCAGAACATCGAGGATGGCAAGCGTTTCCACACGGAGCGACGGCGCTACCTGGCGAGTCCGCAGGCGCTGTACTGGAGCGCGCTGGTGAATCGCGTCTACGATGGCCGCGAGGGATTCGCCGGGCTGTCGCCGGCCGAACGGAGCTACTACGCAGTGAGCGTGCTCAGCGGCGAAGTGCACAACGGCGGCTTCGACCAGTACTTCGGCAACTCCTCCGGCGACCAGTACCAGGCGGCGCGCGCGGGTCTTCGCGAGTTGGAGGCGGAGGACGCCCTGGCCCTGCTGGAGCGAGCCGCCGCCCTGCTGTTCGGCGACGGTCCGGTGCCAGTCTCCCAGGCCGAACGCCAGTTGCGCATGCCGACCTGGGCCGATGAACCCGACCGCGACTGCGAAGCGGCCCTGGATGCGCTGGACACGCGCTTCTACGCCCTGGCCGACGCGCTGGGCGAACGCCTGCTGGCCCATGCCCGCCACCATGCATTGTTCGCCCTGGACGAGCCCGATGAAGCCTGAATTGGATGCCCTAGAGGCCTGGCTCGGACAACCGCTGCCGGCTGCCTTCGTCGCCGCTCTGGAGCAGCACGGCGGCCGCCTCGTCGAGCCGGACCTGCTGCTCTACGCCGCCGACGAGTTGCTGGAACGCAACCGGGCCTTCGAAACCTCTCTCTACTGCCCCGGTTACCTGGCCATAGGCGACGACAGCGGCGGCCGCGCCGTGGTGATGGCCCTGGACGACCACTGGCAGGCGCTGTTCCTGGTCGACCATGGCGCGATGACGCCGGACTGCTTCGAACCCCTGACACCCAGCCTGGAGGCCTGGCTGGAAGCCGGGCCCTGCCTGCCCGAATGACGGAGAAACGCCCATGATTCCTTTCGGCCTCAGCCCCGAACAATTCCGCGAGCGCTACCGCCGCGACCTGCAACGCGCCGCGCCGGGCGTGATCCAGCACCTGCGCGAGCTGCTCCGGCAACCCTTGGAGGAAGGACTGCGCGACGGCGAGATCCAACTGTTCCTCGGCGAGGACGGACGCGACGCAGCGGAAGCGTGGTTGTACCTGAATGGCGCCAGCAACCGGGTGGACGCCAGCGACCCGCGCCTGTTTCCCGGCAAGGCGCTGGACCTGGCGCTCGGCCTGGGACATGCCCCGGATTTCGACGAAGCCTATTTCGCCGACGGCTTCGGCGGCGTCGATCTGCTCGCCGATACGCTGCAAGCCTGGTTCGCCGAGTGCTGGTGGAAGGCCGGCGGCTGGGCCTGGCCGATCCCGCTATGGCTGCACGTACACGATGGCTTCGGCGACGGCCGTGGCATCGCCCTCACCGAACGCTGCTGAACAGGGAGACCACGCATGGAACTGATCCGCAACCTGGACGATGCGAACATGGGCGAAGTGTATTGGCGCCTGTACCGGCGCTACATCAGCCTGTTCATCGAGAACGAGGCCGACGACGCCTACGCCTGGCGCTGCGCCCGAGCCCTCGACGAACTGGATGACGCCGTGGTCGAGCGGCTTTGTGCCGCCAGCCTGCGCTACCGCGCCGCGCGCCTGGAGCGGCTGGGCGAGTCTGCGGAGGAAGTCGCGCCGGCGCGCGGGGTGCTGGAACGGATCGAACCGGGCGAGCTGATCGTGCCCGACCCGGAACAGGGCGACGAAGCGGTGATCCACCTGTCGCTGAACTGCGAATGGGACCGCGAACACGGTATGGAATGGATCGTCCGGGGCGGCGAGGTGCTCTATGTCGGCCCCTTCCACGGCGAAGACCCGTGGCGGGACTTCACCGTGAAGGAACCATGGAACTACGCCTGAGCAGGGGCCTCAACGCTTGGCGATGATGTACACCGCGTGGACGATGCCCGGGATGTAGCCGAGCAGGGTGAGCAGGATGTTCAGCCAGAAGGCGCCGCCGAAGCCGACTTGCAGGAACACGCCCAGCGGCGGCAGGAGGATGGCGATGAGGATGCGGATCAGGTCCATGAACGGAACTCCTTGGTCCAGGGTCGATACGGTGTCCGGCGCGTGAGCCGGCGTTTTTTCGCGTCACCCTATGACTGACTCCCGCCATTCGCGGAGGGTTCAACCGCAACGGTACTCGCCGCCTGTCACGCGCAGCGGTACGCTTGAGCCTACGCTCATGCGAGCGGACAACCCGCAAGGAACATCCATGTCCGACCTGCCCCCGCGTCCCGCCTTCTGGCCGTACCTGCCGGGCTACGCCCTGTTGCTGCTTTCGGTGCTGCTCTGCGCCAGCGGCAGCTACCGTTTCGTCACCCCGATGGCGCTCGCCGACGGCGTCGACCTGGTCTACCTCAGCCAGGGCCTGGCGCTGCTACCGCTGGGTACCGGGCTGGTCGGCCTGCTCGCGGCCTTCCTCCTGCATGTCCGCGGGCGCTGGCTCGGCGCGCTCCTGGCGCTGCTGCCGGCGGCGCTGATCTGCGCCTGGAACCTGTACAACTATGCCGCCCACGGCGACGAGGCGTTGTCGCCGAGTTTCGCCCAGTACACCCAGGCGCTGCTCGGCCTGCTGCTGCTCGGCGGCGTGCTGAGCCTGGTCGACCTGCTCCACGGCAGGCCCTCGACGCTGCTGCGCAAGGGCCTGCTGGGGCTGGGCTGGCTGGCCCTGGTGGCCTGGCTGGGGTTGCTGTTCTACCTGCAGCGCCTGTACGGCCTCACTTCTTGAACTGGTCGTAGGCTTCCAGCGCGCGCAGCGAATAGACATAGGCGGCGCCGGCATTCAGGGAGATGGCGGTAGCCAGGGTCTGGGCGATTTCCGCCTCGCTGGCGCCGGCCTTCAGCGCGGCCTCGGTGTGCACGCCGATGCAACCGTCGCAACGGGTGGTAATGGCCACGGCGATGGAGATCAGTTCGCGGGTCTTGGCATCCAGGGCGCCCTCGGCGCTGGCTTCCTCCAGCGCGCCATAGGCGGCGAGCATCTTCGGGTGTTGCTTGCCCAGGGCACCGAAGGCTTTTTTCACGGCGGGGACGAACTCGGTCCAGTTGTTCAGCATGGTGATATTCTCCGTTGCTTTCGCGCCGGGAGTGGCGCGTCGGGTTACCAGTCTCGACCAGTCTGGACCGCGCCGCCTGCCCATGCGTCTCTACTTTCGACCTGATCGGCTCATCCCATGGACCCACTCGACCGGCTCATCCAGCTCGCCAACCTGCAGGGCCGCCTCGACCAGCGCTGCCAGCTACAGGGCAGCTGGGCGCTGGAGCACCCGCAAGCGGTGCCCGGCGAGGCGACCTTCCATATCGTCATGG
Organism: Pseudomonas sp. HMSC065H01; assembly: GCF_001815235.1. Taxonomy (NCBI): domain Bacteria; kingdom Pseudomonadati; phylum Pseudomonadota; class Gammaproteobacteria; order Pseudomonadales; family Pseudomonadaceae; genus Pseudomonas; species Pseudomonas sp. HMSC065H01. Next base: position 92,333 of record NZ_KV819895.1, read on the forward strand.
CCGGCACCTGCTATTGCGAATTCCTCGATGGCGCTCGCCTCGACCTGCATCCCGGCGACCTGATTCTGTTGCCACGCGGCACCCCGCACCTCCTGCGCAGCGACAGCCCGGCGCAACCCTGCGAACCCACCGTGGAGCACCGCGGCAGCATCCCGCTGTACCAGTTGAACGGCCCCGGCGAGGCCCTCGACATGCTTTGCGGCAGCTACCGCTATCACGCCGGTGCCAGCCTGTTCGGCGCGCTCCCCGAGCGCCTGCTGGTGCATATGGACGAGTCGACCCAGCAGCCCCTGCGCGCGCTGATCGGGTTGATGCGCGAGGAAGCCGAGAGCACCCGCAGCGGCGCCCGCTCGATCATCGACGCGCTGGCCACCGCGCTGTTCGCCCTGGCCCTGCGCGCCTACCTGGACCGCCAACCGCTGGGCGACGGCCTGTTCGGCCTGCTGGGCGACGCCCGCCTGGGACGAGCCCTGCGGGCCATGCTGGAACGCCCGGAGCATGCCTGGACCCTGGAACAGCTTGCCCAGCAGGCGGCGATGTCGCGGGCCAGTTTCGTCCGCGCCTTCTCCGCCCTCGGCGGGACCTCGCCGTGGAACCTGCTGACCCGCATCCGCATGGAGAAGGCTCGCGGCCTGCTGCGGCAAACGCAGAAGAGCCTGCTGGATATCGCCGCCGAGACCGGCTACCAGTCGGAGGCAGCGTTTTCCCGCAATTTCCGCCAGGCCTTCGGCGAATCGCCCGGCCGTTTCCGCCGCCAGGCCGACCCCGCTCGCTGAAAGCGCTACCGGCGCACATTTCGGCGATCCGCTGCTATGCAATGTGAATGATTTTCGCAACATCCTGTACGAATTCACTGACAGTACGGCTACACTGTGCTTTCCCGGCAAGGAGGCGCGGGGGTACTTGTCGCGGCACCCACTCTCCCGCTTTACCAGTACGCCCAGGAGGCAAACATGGAATGGTTTCTGAAATGCGTGAAGGAACACTACTTCGACTTCAACGGGCGTGCCCGTCGCAAGGAATACTGGATGTTCACCCTGGTGAACATCATCATCTCCGTCGCGCTGAGCGTCGTGCTCGGCCTGATCAGTGAAAAGCTCCTGCCGATCGCCAATCTCTACTCGCTCGCCGTGCTGCTGCCGGCCCTGGGCGTCACCGCCCGGCGTCTGCACGACATCAACAAGAGCGGCTGGTGGATGCTGATCGCGCTGATCCCGATCGTCGGCCTGTACCTGATCTACCTGCTGGCCAAGGACAGCGACGCCGGCCAGAACCAGTACGGCCAGAACCCGAAGGGCATCGCCTGATTCCTTCCCGCCGGGCCGCACGGCCCGGCGTTCTCCCTCTCCCTGTTTCCCTTCCCGCCCCTGACCGGGGTTAGAATGCCTCGCTCCCACTCCGGCGCCCTGCGCCAACGCCCGCAGCGAGGTAGCCCATGCCCCACCCCATCGACGCACTGATTTCCGACTGCGACGGCGTCCTGGTCGACAGCGAGGTCATCGCCGAGCGCGTGATGTACGAGGCGCTCAGCGCCTACGCGCCGCTGGAGGAGCTGCAGCGCCTGCTGGAAGGCACCTTCGGCCTGACCAGCCGCGACATCCTCGATCGCGTCGAGAAGCACTTCGGCCTGCGCATCCCCGACAGCTTCAACCGCGAGGTGCGCCAGCGCAGCGAGGAGATGGTCGCCCAGGTCCAACCCATTCCCGGCGCACGCGAGGCGCTGCTGGCCCTGGACCTGCCCGTCGCGGTGGCCTCCAACAGCCGCCGCCACAGCCTGGAGCGCTCGCTGGCGCGCGCCGGGCTCAGCGAACTGATCGGCGAACGCCTGGCCAGCGCCGATATGGTCGCCCTGCCCAAGCCCGCACCCGACGTCTACCTGCACGCCGCCAGCCTGCTCGGCGTCGCCCCCGAGCATTGCCTGGTGGTGGAAGACAGCAGCACCGGCACCCGCGCCGCCCTCGCCGCGGGGATGCGGGTGATCGGCTTCGTCGGCGCCGGGCACATTCCCGCCGGGCACGCCGAGGTACTGCGCGAGCTGGGCGCCATCGCCATCGTCGAGCACATGCGCGAACTGCCGGAGACCGTGGCGCGCCTGCGCCGCGAGAGCCGAGTGGCGCTGGGAACGCCGTAACCGGGCGTCAGAGACTCTTCCAGGTCAGGTACACCCGCAGGTCGAACTCCAGCTGGTGATAGTCCGGCAGCATGTACTGGCAGAGCTGGTAGAACGCCTTGTTGTGCTCGCTCTCCTTCAGGTGGGCGAGTTCGTGGACGACGATCATCCGCAGGAACTCCGGGGCGGCGTCCTTGAACAGGGAAGCCACGCGGATTTCCTTCTTCGCCTTGAGCTTGCCGCCCTGCACCCGCGAGATCGCGGTGTGCAGGCCGAGGGCACGCTGGACCACGTCGAGCTTGTTGTCGTAGAGCACCTTGTCCAGGCCCGGCGCGTTGCGCAGGTGTTCCTGCTTGAGGTTCATGGTGTAGGCGTACAGCGCCTTGTCACTCTGCACATCGTGACGCCCCGGGTAGCGGCGCTCGAGGTACTCGCCCAGGCGGTTCTCGGCGATCAGCTGGCGGACCTGGTCCTGCAGCGATGCGGGATAGGCCTGGAGGTACTTGAGGGGGATCATGCACGGGTCCGGCGGTTCGCGGAAAACGCCCAGTGTACCGCGTCGGGAGCTCCGGCGGCCGACCGCCGCTTCGGGTAATATGCGCGCCGTTTCCGATGAGCGGAGTGGGACAGTGGCAAGTACAGATGTGCTGATCGTTGGCGCCGGGGCGGCCGGGCTGATGTGTGCGATGACGGCGGCCGGGCGCGGGCGCCGCGTGCGGGTACTCGACCACGCCAACAAGGCCGGCAAGAAGATCCTCATGTCCGGCGGCGGGCGCTGCAATTTCACCAACCTGTACACCGAGCCGGCCAACTTCCTTTCGCGCAACCCGCACTTCTGCAAGTCGGCGCTGGCCCGCTACACCCAGTGGGACTTCATCGGCCTGGTGGCCAAGCACCAGGTGCCGTACCACGAGAAGAAACTCGGCCAGCTGTTCTGCGACAACAAGTCCAGCGACATCCTCGAGATGCTGCTGCGCGAATGCGCCGAGGCCGGAGCGGAAATCCTGCTGGACACCTCGATCGAAGAGATCGCCCGCGACGACGACGGCTACCGCCTGCGTACCAGCGCCGGCGAGATGCGCTGCGAGTCGCTGGTGATCGCCAGCGGCGGCCTGTCGATCCCGACCCTCGGCGCCAGCGGTTTCGGCTACCAGGTGGCGCGCCAGTTCGGCCACGAGGTGCTGCCGACCCGCGCCGGGCTGGTGCCGTTCACCATCACCGACCAGCTGAAGGAGCTGTGCGCCGAGCTTTCCGGCACCTCCGTGGATTGCCGGGTGAGCTGCAACGGCCAGGCGTTCCGCGAGAACCTGCTGTTCACCCATCGCGGCCTCAGCGGCCCGGCGATGTTGCAGATTTCCTCCTACTGGCAACCGGGCGATACCCTGGAAATCGACCTGCTGCCGGACCACGACGCCAACGAATGGCTGGCGCAGCAACAGCGCGAGCGTCCCAACAGCGAGCTGAAGACTTTGCTCGCCGAGCTATTCACCAAGAAGCTCGCCGGACTGCTGGCCGACCGCTGGTTCGTCTCCAAGCCGATGAGGCAGTACACCCCGGCCGAACTGGCGGGTATCGCCGGGCAGCTTTCGGCCTGGCGGGTCACGCCCTCGGGCACCGAGGGCTACCGCACCGCGGAAGTGACCCTGGGCGGGGTGAGCACCGACGAAGTGTCGTCGAAGACCATGGAGTCGCAGCGCTCGCCGGGGCTGTATTTCGTCGGCGAAGTACTGGACGTCAGCGGCCACCTCGGCGGCTTCAACTTCCAGTGGGCCTGGGCCTCGGGTTATGCGGCGGGACAGTACGCCTAGCGCGCCTCGGCCAGATAGACCTCGGTGCGATAGGGCAGCGCTACCTGCTCCTTCCCCTTGAGCGCCGGGTGGCTGGCGACCAGCTCGCGCAATTGCGCCGCCACGGCGTTCTTTTCCGTCTCCGGCAAGGCGGCGATGAAGCTCACCGAAAGGAAGCGCGAGACGATCACCTGCTCCGGCGGGCCGACATGCTCGTAGGCGAAGGTGGAAAGTCGCAGCGGTCCGAAGGGCGCGCGCTCGAACGGCCGACGCCAGTCGCCCTTGTAGAAACGCGGCGCATCGCCTTCGTAGGGGGTGATGATGCGGGTGATCTCGGCGACCCAATCCAATGACTCGTCACGCACGTTCCACACCAGCCCCAACCTGCCTTCCGCCGTCAGCACGCGGCGCATTTCCTCCAGCGCCTCCACGGTGGCGAACCAATGGAAGGCCTGTGCGCACACCAGGGCGTCGGCGAAGCCGTTGGCCAGCGGAATCGACTGGGCGCTACCGGCCAGCGCCTGGACCTGCGGCAAGGCTTCGGCAAGCTGGGCGCGCATCGCATCCACCGGTTCCACCGCGACCACTCGCGCGCCGGTACGGGCCAGCAGGCGGGTGAACTTGCCGGTGCCGGCGCCGAGGTCCACCGCGACGGTCTGCGGACGCAGGCCAAGGGCATCGCGCAGCCAGTCGGAGAGCGCTTCCGGGTACTCGGGCCGGCCCTGGGCGTAACGCTGGGCCTCGGCGCTGAAACCTTGCTGGGCGGCGCTGTGTACGGACGACATGAGGGACCTCCTGGGCGGCAGGGAAAGCCCGAGGTATAGCACAGCGGTTTTCCTCCGAATTCCAGACGAACGGTTCAAAGCCTTGCGCGGCGTGGCTCGCAGCCATTGGTCAGGGGCTTCGTGGACCTCTCGGGGAAGAGGCTATTGTCGATCCGAAGGCCCACCCGACGACCAGGGTAAAAGCATTCCGGCACACGCCGGCATCCCCCGCCACAACCAGGAGTCAGCCATGAGCAGCGAAGTCAGCGCCATCCGCCAATTGATCGAAGACTGGCGAGCCGCCGTCCGCGCCAGCGACGTTCCGCGCATCGTCTCGTACTACGCGGAGGACATCGTCGCCTTCGACGCCATCCTGCAATTGCAATTCAAGGGGCGCGACGCCTACCAGAAGCACTGGCAGGCCTGCACCGAGATGTGCAAAGGACCGATGACCTTCGATATCGCCGAACTGCAGATCCATGCCGACCAACAGGTCGCCTTCGCCCACTACCTCTGCCACTGCGGCGGCACCGGCCCGGACGGCAAGCCGCACTCCTCGTGGATGCGGGTCAGCGCCGGCTACCGCAAGCAAGGCGACGGCTGGAAGGTGATCCACGAGCATTTCTCGGCGCCGTTCGACATGGACGGCAAGGCGCTGTTCGACCTGCAGCCCTGACTCAGCGCCGCGCGGCGGTCGTCGCCGGGTCGCCGCAGCGTTTCACTGCGCGAGGGCTGAGCAGCGAGCAAGGCTTGCCGACCAGGTAGCTGCGGTAGACCTTCAGCAGCATAGCCTGGCTGTAGCGGCAACCCTTGCCGCTCTTGCGCAGGCAGGGGCTCTCGAACTCGAAGCGACCGTTGACCGGCTCGGCCAGCTGGATGCGCAACGCCGGCCAGGTGGAGCGTTGCGGCGCCGGCGGGGTTTCCAGTTGGCGGCCGTCGCGCACCACCAGTTCGCCGCCGGCCTCTGCATAGTCGAAGACGAACAGCAGGGTGCGCGAAGTCTTGGTCGTGCAGTCGCTGCGCGCCAGGCAATCCTGCGGGTCGGCGGGATCGCGCGCTACGCTCGGCGACGCGGCCTCCTCGACGTCGCGGGACGGCGCGTGCAGGCCAGCGCAACCGGCCAGCAGCAGGAACGGCAGGGTAAGGAGCCAGCGGCGCATCGGATTTCCCCGGGGCGGATCTGCAAGAGCCCCGACCAGCGGGGCTCCCGTTCGAACGAAGGCGCTTAGTTGACCTTCGGATCCAGCTCGCCGCGAGCGTAGCGCTGGAACATGCCTTCCAGGGAGATCGGCTTGATCTTGGAAGCGTTGCCGGCGGTGCCGAAGGCTTCGTAGCGAGCGATGCAGATGTCGCGCATGGCCTCGACGGTCTTGGAGAAGTATTTGCGCGGGTCGAACTCGCTCGGGTTCTGCGCCAGGAAGCGGCGGATGGCACCGGTGGAAGCCAGGCGCAGGTCGGTGTCGATGTTCACCTTGCGCACGCCATACTTGATGCCCTCGACGATTTCCTCGACCGGCACGCCGTAGGTCTCTTTGATCTCGCCGCCGTACTCGTTGATGATCGCCAGCCAGTCCTGCGGTACCGAGGAAGAGCCGTGCATCACCAGGTGGGTGTCCGGGATGCGCGCGTGGATTTCCTTGATGCGCTGGATCGACAGGGTGTCCCCGGTCGGCGGCTTGGTGAACTTGTAGGCGCCGTGGCTGGTGCCGATGGCGATGGCCAGGGCGTCGACCTTGGTCTTCTTCACGAAGTCGGCGGCTTCTTCCGGATCGGTCAGCAACTGGCTGTGGTCCAGCACGCCTTCCGCGCCGACGCCGTCTTCCTCGCCGGCCATGCCGGTTTCCAGGGAACCCAGGCAGCCCAGCTCGCCTTCCACGGACACGCCGCAGGCATGGGCGAACGCCACGGTCTGCTGGGTCACGCGGACGTTGTAGTCGTAGTCGGCAGGGGTCTTGCCGTCTTCACGCAGGGAGCCGTCCATCATCACCGAGCTGAAGCCCAGCTGGATGGAACGCTGGCAGACGTCGGGACTGGTGCCGTGATCCTGGTGCATGACCACCGGGATGTGCGGGAATTCTTCGATCGCGGCGAGGATCAGGTGGCGCAGGAAGGGCGCGCCGGCGTATTTGCGAGCACCGGCGGAAGCCTGGACGATCACGGGCGAATCGGTCTTGTCGGCCGCTTCCATGATGGCGCGCATCTGCTCGAGGTTGTTGACGTTGAAGGCCGGCACGCCGTAGCCGAATTCGGCGGCGTGATCCAGCATCTGGCGCATGCTGATGAGTGCCATGGTTCTCGTATCTCCCAATCGCGGGGTCGTTCAGTGATTCAGAAGCCTGCCGCAGGGGCAGGCCCGGTTCAAGTTCCTTGCGAGGAGCGGTCGCGGCGCCGCGCCCCTGCCGGCGCGACTCAGCGCGCCTTGCAACCGCGACCGATGAGGTCGTCGGTTTCGACCCAGTACACCAGGCCTTCGTCGTTCTCCAGGTGGAAGCCCAGGCGTCCGTCGCTATAGAAAGCGCCGACGGCCGCAGGTTCCTGCTCCAAGTGGTGGACCACGTCGTCCTCGTCCTTCAGGCGCAGGTCGACGATGTTCTTGCTGCCGTCGATATAGCGCCATTCGATCACCGCCTTGCTGTCGCAGGTCCAGCGGGTCCAGTCCTTGCCGCCCGGCTTGCCGGAGGAAGCGGAGCAGCCGGCCAGCAGCGCCGCGGCGGCGAAGCCGCCGAACAGGGCGATACGCGAGTAGTTCATGTCCATCCTCCATCCGTGCGGAACGCTCCACCGCACCTCGCCGGGCCGCAAGCGGCCCGCGCGGCGGCCGGCTGGCCTTGCCTGTCACAGGAAAGGCGCAATGCTACTGCGTACGCTGGCGAATCCCCAGCCCTTTCCGTAGAAACTGGCAGAAAAGCACTACGGGCATTCCACCGGCTTTTGTCCGGCGGTCGGATCGCCGCTGCTCTGCTGCTCGACCCGCTGGCGGTTCTGCTCGGTCGGCACCATCACGTCCGGCGGACTGATCACCTCGCAGGTGCTCGGGCGTCGACCGCCATCGCCGCTACAGGCGGCCAGGCCCAGGCAGAACATCAGGAGTGGCAAGGTTACGGAACGCATGGGGCACCTCCTTTTTTCGTCGTCCTCAAAGGTGTGACCCCCGAGGACGGCGAATGGTTTGCCCCGTCTGCGTCAGCCCTTGGCGCGCTGCTCCAGGATTTCCACGGCCGGCAGGACCTTGCCCTCGACGAACTCGAGGAACGCGCCGCCACCGGTGGAAATATAGGAGATCCGCTCGGCGATGCCGTACTTGTCGATCGCCGCCAGGGTATCGCCGCCGCCGGCGATGGAGAACGCCGCGCTATCGGCGATGGCATTGGCCAGGGTACGGGTGCCCTCGCCGAACTGGTCGAACTCGAACACCCCGACCGGACCGTTCCACAGGATGGTCTTCGAGGTCTTCAGCAGCTCGGCGAACTGCGCGGCGGTCTGCGGGCCGATGTCGAGGATCATGTCGTCGTCGGCGACCTCGGCGATGGCCTTGACGGTCGCCACGGCGCTCTCGGCGAATTCCTTGGCCACCACCACGTCCACCGGCAGCGGCACCTTGACCTTGGCGGCGATAGCCTTGGCGGTCTCGACCAGGTCGGCCTCGTACAATGACTTGCCGACCTTGTGTCCGGCCGCGGCGAGGAAGGTGTTGGCGATGCCGCCGCCGACGATCAGTTGGTCGCAGATGCCGGCCAGGCTGTTCAGCACGTCGAGCTTGGTGGAAACCTTGGAGCCGGCGACGATCGCCGCCATCGGCCGCGCCGGGTTGCCCAGCGCCTTGCCCAGCGCGTCCAGTTCGGCGGCCAGCAGCGGGCCGGCGGCGGCGACCTTGGCGAACCTGGCCACGCCGTGGGTCGACCCCTCGGCGCGGTGGGCGGTACCGAAGGCATCCATCACGAACACGTCGCACAGTGCGGCGTACTTCTGCGCCAGCTCGTCAGCGTTCTTCTTCTCGCCCTTGTTGAAGCGCACGTTCTCGAACAGCACCAGGTCGCCCGCCTTGACCTCGACGCCGTCGAGGTAGTCGGCCAGCAGCGGCACTTCGCGGCCCAGGGCCTTGGACAGGTACTCGGCCACCGGCTTCAGGCTGTTCTCGGCGGAGAACTCGCCCTCGGTCGGACGGCCCAGGTGCGAGCAGACCATCACCGCCGCGCCCTTCTCCAGGGCCAGCTTGAGGGTCGGCAGGGCGGCCTTGATCCGTGCATCGCTCTGCACCTGGCCGTCCTTCACGGGCACGTTGAGGTCCTCGCGGATCAGCACGCGCTTACCTTTGAGGTCGAGGTCAGTCATCTTCAACACGGTCATGACAATCAGTCCTTGGGTACTTGTTGATCAGGCACGGCGGCGCGCAGGTAGTGTCCGGCGACGTCGAGCATACGGTTGGCGAATCCCCATTCGTTGTCGAACCAGGCCAGCAAGTTGACCAGGCGAGGCCCGGAAACGCGGGTCTGGCTGCCATCGACGATGGCCGAATGGGGGTCGTGGTTGAAATCGCAACTGGCGTGCGGCAGCTCGGTATAAGCCAGCAGTCCGCGCAGCGGGCCGCTTTCGGCAGCCTCGCGAAGCACCCGGTTGATCTCGGCGGCGGAGGTGTCGCGGGAAGTCTGCAGGGTGATGTCCAGCGCCGAGACGTTCACCGTGGGCACGCGTATGGCTTTGGCCTGGATGCGCCCGGCAAGTTCCGGCAACAGGCGTTCGATGCCGCGCGCCAGACCGGTGGACACCGGGATCACCGACTGGAACGCCGAACGGGTACGGCGCAGGTCCTCATGGTGGTAGGCGTCGATCACCGGCTGGTCGTTCATCGCCGAGTGGATGGTGGTGATCGACACGTATTCCAGGCCGATCGCCTCGTTCAGCAGCTTGAGCAGCGGCACCCCGCAATTGGTCGTGCAGGAGGCGTTGGAGACCAGCGTTTCGCGGCCGCTGAGGTCCTGCTGGTTGACCCCATAGACGATGGTGGCGTCGATGTCCGCCTCGCTCGCCATCGGCTGCGAGAACAGCACCCGCGGCGCGCCGGCGCGGAGGAAACGCTCGGCCTGGGCGCGGTTGGTGTACTGGCCGGAGCACTCCAGCACCAGGTCGACCCGCAGCGCCTGCCAGTCGATGGCCTCCGGAGTCGGGCTACGCAGCACCTTCACGCAATCGCCGTTGATGTGCAGGCAGTCGCCGTCGACCTTCACTTCGCCGGGAAAGCGGCCATGGGTGGAGTCGAAGCGGGTCAGGTACTCGACGCTGGCCTGGTCGGCCAGGTCGTTCAGCGCGACGATCTCGAAGCCCAGTTGCTCCGGGCGCTCGTGCAGCGCGCGCAGGACGCAGCGGCCGATACGGCCATAGCCATTGAGCGCGACGCGAAAAGGCGGGGTGGACATCGGCAGGGATAGCTCCGGCAAGGGGCCAGTGAAAGGCGCCAATTATGCGGGGGATGGGCCCGCCTGGGAACCGTCCGCGACCCGCGCGCCGCGGCGACGGCTCGCGTGCAGGCGCTGAAACGATTCATGCGACACCTGGCTGGCGCGACCGCGTTCCGTTGTGCAAGGCTCGCCCGCATCTACCGACCGCCAGGAGCGCCAGATGCCCCGCTTCGCCGCCAACCTCAGCATGCTCTACCCCCGCCACGACTTCCTCGAACGCTTCGCCGCCGCCGCGGCGGACGGCTTCGAGGGCGTGGAGTACCTGTTCCCCTATGCCTACCCTGCGGCCGAACTGAAGGCCCGGCTGGACGACCACGGCCTGCGCCAGGTGCTGTTCAATGCCGCACCCGGCGACTGGGACAAGGGCGAGCGCGGCCTGGCCAGCCTGCCGGGGCGCGAGGCCGAATTCCGCCGCGCCATCGCCCAGGCCATCGACTATGCCCAGGTCCTCGGCAACCGCCACATCCATGTCATGGCCGGACTGCTGCCGGCCGGCGCCGACCGCATCCGCCACCGCGAGACCTACCTCGACAACCTCGCCCATGCCGCCCGCGAGGCCGCCGGTGCCGGGCTGACGGTGCTCATAGAGCCGATCAACAACCGCGACATGCCGGGCTTCTTCCTCACCCGCCAGGACGACGCCCAGGCCATCTGCCGCGAGGTCGGCGCGGACAACCTGCAGGTACAGTTCGACTGCTACCACTGCCAGATCGTCGAGGGCGACCTGGCCACCACCCTGCGTCGCGACATCGGCAATATCGGCCACGTCCAGATCGCCGGGGTACCCGACCGCCACGAGCCGGATGACGACAACGAAGTGAACTACCCCTACCTGTTCGAGCTACTCGACCGGCTCGGCTACCAGGGCTGGATCGGCTGCGAGTACCGTCCGCGCGGCGACACCTCGGCAGGCCTGGAATGGCTGCGGCGCTGGCGCGCTACTCGACGCGACGGATGATCGGCTCCAGCGCGTCCAGACGCTCGCGGGCGGCCAGCCAGTCGCGCACTTCCGCGCACCACTGTTCTTCCTTCAGCACCGCGCGGGCACGGGTCAGCACTCGCGGCCAGGGACGGTCGTCGAACAGGCGCAACAGCACCTGGTTGAGCTGTTCGCTATCCAGCGGCCGGCGTCCACGGCGCACCGGCGCGTCGACCCGCTGCGCCAGCGATTGCAGCACCCGTTCGCGCTGCGCCGTATCCACCGGCATCGGCTGCTCGTCGTAGGCACAGAGCACCAGGATCTCCGGCGCGACGTTCTCCAGCAGGCCGGCGCGCAGCCGGCAGTGGCCATCGAGGATCACGCAGGCATCCAGGCAGTTCAGGCGCAGCGCCAGCACCGGCGGCAGCTCGCCTTCGCGGGCCTTCTTGCGCCACCACTTGACCCGCCCCTCGTCATCCTCGACCCGGCGCAGGGCGATCAGGGCGTCGTTGTCGCGCCCCCACCAGTCGAGCCACTGCACCCAGTCGTCGTCGAGGACCTTCTCCAGGCTGTAGAAGCGCCAGTCCGGCAACAGTGCGTCGCGCCCGACGCTGCGGTAGCGCCAGCGTTCCAGCACCCGTTCGCGCGGATCGTGGCTCTGCGGTGGCTGCCAGGCGGGCACCTGCTCGGCGAGCGACAGGCGCAGCAACCAGCGCCCGGCCTCCAGGCAACTGCCCGGGCTGGTACGCAGGGTCTCGACGAAATAGCGGCTCCAGGCCTTGTAGCGGGCCTCGCCGCGCAGGCCGCGCAACGCTTCCAGGGTCGGCGAGTCGATGGGCGGCACGCTGGCCTGCGCCGGGCTCGCCGCGACCAGGCTCTTCACCAGCCAGATGCCATCGTGGTACGGCAACTGGGTGGCCCAGAGCAGCGGCTGATCGCCACGCATCAGGCGAATGCGGGCCTGGCCGCCGGATTGCAGATGAAGGAAAGAGGGCGCCCGATGGGCGCCCTCCACCTGGACCGCGAGGCCCAGCCATTCGCCATTGGCGGGGCTTTCGAGGTCCCGCCAGTAGAGCGTGTGCATCAGTCTTCCAGCAGCTCCTCGGCCACCGCCAGGACGTTGTCCAGGGTGAAGCCGAAGTGCTCGAACAGCGCCGGGGCCGGCGCCGACTCGCCGAAGCTGGTCATGCCGATGATGCGCCCGTCGAGACCGACGTACTTGTACCAGTAGTCGGCATGGGCGGCCTCGATGGCGATGCGCGCGCCGACTTCCACCGGCAGCACGGACTGCTTGTAGGACTCGTCCTGCTGCTCGTAGACGCTGGTGCATGGCATCGATACCACGCGGACCTTGCGGCCCTGCTCGCTGAGCTTGTCGTAGGCCTGCACGGCCAGGCCGACTTCCGAACCGGTGGCGATCAGGATCAGTTCCGGCTCGCCTTCGCAGTCCTTCAGCACGTAGCCGCCGCGGGCGATGTCGGCCACCTGGGCGACGTCGCGCGCCTGGTGCGGCAGGTTCTGGCGGGAGAAGATCAGCGCGGACGGACCGTCGGCGCGCTCGATGGCATGCTTCCAGGCCACCGCCGACTCGACCGCGTCGGCCGGGCGCCAGGTGTCCAGGTTCGGGGTCAGGCGCAGGCTGGCCAGTTGTTCGATCGGCTGGTGGGTCGGGCCGTCCTCGCCGAGGCCGATGGAGTCGTGGGTGAACACGTAGAGCACGCGCTGCCTCATCAGTGCGGACATGCGCACGGCGTTGCGCGCGTATTCCATGAAGATCAGGAAGGTCGCACCGTAGGGAATGAAACCGCCGTGCAGGGCGACGCCATTCATGATCGCGCTCATGCCGAATTCGCGCACGCCGTAGAACACGTAGTTGCCGGCAGCGTCGTCGGCGCTGACGCCCTTGCAGCCCTTCCACAGGGTCAGGTTGGAGCCGGCCAGGTCGGCGGAACCGCCGAGCAGCTCCGGCAGCAGCGGGCCGAAGGCGTTCAGCGCGTTCTGGCTGGCCTTGCGGCTGGCGATGGTCTCGCCCTTGTTGGCGACGTCGGCGACGTAGGCCGCGGCCTTCTCGGCGAAGTCGGCCGGCAGCTCGCCCTTCAGGCGGCGCAGCAATTCGGCGGCCAGTTCCGGATGGGCAGCCTGGTAGGCGGCGAAACGCTTGTTCCACTCGGCTTCCTGGGCGGCGCCGGATTCCTTGGCGTCCCACTCGGCGTAGATCTGCGCCGGGATCTCGAACGGAGCGTGCTCCCAGCCCAACGCGGCGCGGGTCGCGGCGATCTCGTCGGCGCCCAGCGGCGCGCCGTGGCACTCTTCCTTGCCCTGCTTGTTCGGCGAGCCGAAACCGATCACGGTCTTGCAGCAGATCAGGGTCGGCTGGTCGCTCTTGCGCGCGGTATCGATGGCGGTCTTGATCTCGTCGGCGTCATGCCCGTCGACGTTGCGGATCACTTGCCAGCCATAGGCCTCGAAGCGCTTCGGGGTGTCGTCGGTGAACCAGCCGTGGACCTCGCCGTCGATGGAAATGCCGTTGTCGTCGTAGAAGGCGATCAGCTTGTTCAGGCGCAGGGTGCCGGCCAGCGAGGCGACCTCATGGGAAATGCCTTCCATCATGCAGCCGTCGCCGAGGAAGGCGTAGGTGTAGTGGTCGACCACCGCGTGGCCGTCGCGGTTGAACTGGGCGGCCAGGACCTTCTCCGCCAGCGCCATGCCCACCGCATTGGCGATGCCCTGGCCGAGCGGACCGGTGGTGGTCTCGACGCCGGCGGTGTAGCCGTACTCCGGGTGGCCCGGGGTGCGCGAGTTGAGCTGGCGGAAGTTCTTCAGGTCCTCGATGCCGAGGTCGTACCCGGTGAGGTGCAGCAGGGAGTAGATCAGCATCGAGCCGTGGCCGTTGGACAGCACGAAGCGGTCGCGGTTGGCCCACTGCGGGTTGCTCGGGTTGTGCTGCATGTAGTCGCGCCAGAGGACCTCGGCGATATCGGCCATGCCCATCGGGGCGCCCGGGTGGCCGCTGTTGGCTTTCTGCACGGCATCCATGCTCAGTGCACGGATGGCATTGGCTCGCTCACGACGGCTGGGCATCGCAATTCTCCTACGGGGGTTGCTGGTCGGAAAACCAGGAGTGAAAAAAAGGGCGCCATTTTCGCCCACCGAAGGCCCAAGGGGCAATGACAGATCGGCAGGGGGACAGTATGTCGCTGCCGACCGGTTTTGCCAGAAGCCTGGCGCAGCCGGATTGCAATTGCGCGACGGCCACCCGTCATCAATATCAAAAATTTTTGATACAGGCATTGCCGGGGTTCGGACCCGGTACTAGACTGCGCCTCCATGAGCCTTCGCGTGCCTTCGATACGACCAGACGACTACGACCCGCTCGCCGCGCTGTGCAAGGCGGCTGGCGACTCGCTGCGACTGAATGTGTTGCGCGCCCTGGCCAACGATTCGTTCGGCGTGCTGGAGCTGGCGCAGATCTTCGCCATCGGCCAGTCGGGCATGAGCCACCACCTCAAGGTGCTGGCCCAGGCCGGGCTGGTGGCGACGCGCCGCGAGGGCAACGCGATCTTCTACCGACGTTCGCTGCCCCTGGCCGAACGCACCGGCGGCGCGCTGCACGCGGCGCTGCTGGAGGAAGTGGACGAACGGGCGCTACCCGACGACGTGCGGGCGCGGATCGATGCCGTGCACGCCCAGCGCGCGGCGGTCAGCCAGGACTTCTTCGCCCGCGCGGCGGACAAGTTCCAGGCCCAGCAGGACCTGATCGCAGGACTGCCGCAATACCGTGAGAGCGTGTTGGCCTTGCTCGACGCACTGGCCTTCGCCCCCGGCGCCACGGCGCTGGAGGTCGGCCCGGGGGACGGCGGATTCCTGCCGGAACTCGCCAGGCGTTTCCGCCAGGTCACGGCGCTGGACAACAGCGCGGCGATGCTGGAACTGGCGCGCCAGCGCTGCAAGGAAGAAGGATTGGGCAACGTCCGCCTGGAATTGGCCGATGCCCTGCAGGACGCCGCCGAACCGGCCGATTGCGTGGTGCTGAACATGGTCCTGCACCACTTCGCCGCGCCGGCGGAGGCGCTGAAACAGTTGGCCCGCCTGGTCCATCCGGGCGGCAGCCTGCTGGTGACGGACTTGTGCCGGCACAACCAGGGCTGGGCCAGGGAGGCCTGCGGCGACCTCTGGTTGGGTTTCGAACAGGAGGACCTGGCCCAGTGGGCCGACGCCGCAGGGCTCACGCCCGGCGAGAGTCTTTACATTGGTTTACGCAATGGCTTCCAGATCCAGGTCCGGCACTTCGCCAGGGATGCATCCGAAAGCCGCCTCACCCACCGGTAATGTAGGAACCGATTGATGAGCGAATATTCCGTTTTCACCTCCGAGTCCGTGTCCGAAGGCCATCCGGACAAGATCGCGGACCAGATCTCCGACGCGGTGCTGGACGCCATCATCGCCAAGGACAAGTACGCTCGCGTGGCATGCGAAACCCTGGTCAAGACCGGCGTGGCGATCATCGCCGGTGAAGTCACCACCTCCGCCTGGGTCGACCTGGAAGAGCTGGTGCGCAAGGTCATCATCGACATCGGCTACGACAGCTCCGACGTCGGCTTCGATGGCGCCACCTGCGGCGTGCTGAACATCATCGGCAAGCAGTCGGTGGACATCAACCAGGGCGTCGACCGGGCCAAGCCGGAAGACCAGGGCGCCGGCGACCAGGGCCTGATGTTCGGCTACGCCAGCAACGAGACCGACGTGCTGATGCCGGCGCCGATCTGCTTCTCCCACCGCCTGGTCGAGCGCCAGGCCGAGGCGCGCAAGTCCGGCCTGCTGCCATGGCTGCGCCCGGACGCCAAGTCCCAGGTGACCTGCCGCTACGAAGGCGGCAAGGTGGTCGGCATTGATGCGGTGGTGCTGTCCACCCAGCACAACCCGGAAGTCTCCTATAACGACCTGCGCGACGGCGTGATGGAGCTGATCATCAAGCAGGTGCTGCCGGCCGAGCTGCTGCACAAGGACACCCAGTTCCACATCAACCCGACCGGCAACTTCGTGATCGGCGGCCCGGTCGGCGACTGCGGCCTGACCGGACGCAAGATCATCGTCGACTCCTACGGCGGCATGGCCCGCCACGGCGGCGGCGCGTTCTCCGGCAAGGACCCGTCCAAGGTCGACCGCTCCGCCGCCTACGCCGGCCGCTACGTGGCGAAGAACATCGTCGCCGCCGGCCTCGCCGAGCGTTGCGAGATCCAGGTTTCCTACGCCATCGGCGTGGCCCAGCCGACCTCGATCTCGATCAACACCTTCGGCACCGGCAAGGTCAGCGACGAGAAGATCGTGCAACTGGTCCGCGAGCACTTCGACCTGCGCCCGTACGCGATCACCAAGATGCTCGACCTGCTCCACCCGATGTACCAGCCGACCGCGGCCTACGGCCACTTCGGTCGTCATCCGTTCGAGCTGACCGTGGACGGCGATACCTTCACCGCGTTCACCTGGGAGAAGACCGACAAGGCCGCTCTCCTGCGCGACGCCGCCGGCCTCTGAGCGACCGCGCGATGAAAAAGCCCCGCTTCGGCGGGGCTTTTTCGTTTCCGGCAGGCTCAGCGCATGCGGAAGGCTTCCTGGTGGAACAGCCGCAGCGGCATGCCCTGCCGGCGCAGATCGCGGCGCAGGCTGTCGGCCAGCCCCTGCGGACCGCAGAACCAGACGCTCGGCCAGCGTCCTTCGGCGCTCTTCAGCACGCCCAGTTGCGCCGCCTGCGGCTTGCCCTGCTCGTCGCTATAGCGGATGTGCAGGGTCACGCTGGGCAAGCGTTCGCAAAGCTCGCGCAAGCGCCCGGCGAACAGCGCTTCCTGGGAATTGCGCACGCAATAGTGCAGCTCCACCGATGGCGCGCTTTCCGGCGCGGCCTGCAGCGACTCCAGCCAGGCGATGAACGGCGTCACGCCGATCCCGGCGGCGACCCAGACCTGCCGCCCGGCCAGGCCACGGCGGAAGTCGAAGCAGCCGTATGGCCCCTCCACCTCGACCCTGGCGCCGACCTCCAGGTTGTCCTGCAGGCGCCGGGTGTAGTCGCCCAACGCCTTAATGCTGAAGCGCACCTCGCCGCAGCCGCGGTCGGCGCTGGCGATGGTGAACGGATGGGCACCCTCCAGGCGGTCGCAGGTGAGAAAGGCGAACTGCCCGGCCCTGTGCGACCAGTCGCCCTGCAGCCGGCAGGTCACCTCGAGCAGGCTTTCGCCGCGCCGCTCGACGGCGGTGACCACGCCCGCATGGCGGCGCGCGCGACCGATCCGCCCGCTCAGAGACAACAGTGCGCAGGCCGAACCGAGCAGTGCGCAGGCCGCCACCAGCCAGCCGGCCGGCTGGCTCCAGTAGCTGGCCGGGGCGAGCACCACGGAATGGAAGGCCAGTACCAGGTAGACCAGGGCCAACGCCTTGTGCACATAGCGCCAGAGGTGATACGGGAAGCGCTGCCAGAGAGTGATCAGCAGCATCCCGCCGAGAATCCACGCCGACCATTCACCCAACTCCTTGGCCGAGCCACGGAAGACATCGAGGAAGGTTTCCACCCGCGGGCCTTTCACCGGTTTGCCGACGATACCCGCCAGCCAGGGGCCGGCCAACTCCAGCAGGTAGTGCAACAGGCCGAGGACGATGGCCAGGATGCCCGCCCACTTGTGCAGGCGGTACATGCGGTCGAGCCCGTCCAGCGGCTTCTCCAGCCAGACCGGACGCACCGCCAGCAGCATGATCAACGACATCAGGGCGAAGGACGCTACCCCGGTAAGCAGGATCGCCTGCTTGCGCACCACCCAGATATCCAGGCTCGCCGGCGGATCGACGGCCAGCGTCAGGCCCCAGGCCGCCAGCGCGGCGGCGAGAACTCCCCATAACAGTTTCATTGGCACCACTCCCCGACAGAACGCGCGAATCGCTGGAATGAACCCTGCGCGTCCAGTCTTAATTGTCCCTTAACTTCATGGGGGAATTAGCGAGGCCAGCGAGGTTTTCCCGCACAGCCATGACCTGCGTCAATCGTTGTCGGCCTTCAACCCCGGGGTGGGCGGAGCTATGCTGGTCCGCCGCGCCTACCGCCGAGCCGTGCCATGAAGATCCGCCTGCTGTCCGACCTCCACCACGAACATTTCGACGGGCGACGCCAACTGCCAGAGGTCGAGGCCGACGTGGTGGTGCTGGCCGGCGATATCCACAGCCATCTGGAAGGCCTGCACTGGGCCCGCGAGACCTTCGCCAACAGCGAGATCGTCTACGTCGCCGGCAACCATGAGTTCTACTCCTCGGAAATGACCGACCTGACCCAGGCGATGCGCAATATCGCCCGGGCGCTGGAGATCCACTTCCTGGAAAACGACGAAGCGCGGATCGGCCCGGCGCGCTTCCTCGGCGCCACCCTGTGGACCGACTTCCAGCTCTATGGCGCTGACGGCTATGCGCCCGCCCATGAGCTGGCCCTGCAATCGATGCCGGACTTCAGCTGCATCGACTGGTTCGGCGGCGACTTCACCCCCGAGCAGAGCATCGCCCTGCACCGGGCCTCGCGCGACTGGCTCGCCGAACAACTGGCGCGGCCCCACGACGGCCCGACGCTGGTGGTCAGCCACCACGCGCCCAGTGCGCTGTCGATCCCGCCCCAGTTCGCCGGCAACCCGCTGTCGCCAGCCTTCGCTTCCAACCTCGACGAACTGGTGGCGCAGGCCGACTACTGGCTGCACGGTCACGTCCACGATGCCCTCGACTACCGCATCGGCCGGGCACGGGTGCTGGCCAATCCGGGCGGCTATCCCCACGAGAGAGGCGGGTTCCGTCCGGAATTCGTCTTCGAGGTCTGAGCCTCAGCGCGGCAACTGGCTGAAGAAGCGCCAGATTTCCGCTGGCGCGTCCAGTTCCGGGTCGCTCTTGCCGAGAATCCGCGGGAAGCGATAGTCCGGCTGCGCCAGCACGTGGCCGCCGCCATGCACGCTGAGCAGCTCCACCGGCGGATGGCCGTCTTCCTGCCAGCGCTGGCGCTCGGTCCAGACCGGGCCGGGACGGGTCAGCGGCGCCACGTCCGGCGGCGCGGCGATGCCGTTCAGGCCGGCCCACCAGCGTGCCGAGTCCAGGGTCGAGCGTACCGCGCCCCGGTCGCCGAAGCCGAACAGGCTGACCTTGCCGCCGAGATAGGGATTGATCGGATCGCGCGTACCGTTGATCAGCAACGCCGCGGTCGGCCGCTCGACCGGCCGACAGGCATCATTCTCCGTGGTCGGCAGGCTCGCCGCCACCGTTGCGATCGCCGCCGGCAACCCCGGTGCTTCGGCGGCCAGGCGGAAAGCCATCTGGCCGCCATTGGAGTAGCCGGCGACATATACCCGCTGCGGATCGACGCGGTATTCCTGGGCCAGCCGCGCCACCAGCGCGCGGAGGAAAGCCACGTCATCGACGTCACGCAGCCGCGCCGAATAGCTGGCGGCCTTGCGGCAATCGTTCCAGTGGCCCTCGAAGCCGTCCGGGTAGGCCACCAGGAAACCTTCTTGCGCCGCCAGCCGGTCGAAGCCGTAGCCGCTGATGCGGCGCATCTGCGCGCCGTCGCCCCGTGAGCCGTGCAGCACCACCAGCAACGGCGCTCCCTCGGACACGCCCGGCGGCACGTAGAGCAGGTAATGCCGGCGCAGGCCCGCGACCTTCAGGCTCGAGTCCTCGCTGTGGCCGGCCAGCGCGGGGGGGCGCAGGGCCTCGTCCTGCAACCACCACCAAGCGCCGGCGAGCAGCGCCAGGACCAGCAGCAGGATAAGCGTGCGAACCAGGCGGATCAGCGTACGCATCGCGGTTCTCCCGTTCTCGGTGTCTTCGGACAACGTTAGGCCGGGTTGTGCCGGAATGCCCGAACCATGGCCCTTCTCCAGAGACCCCGGGGCGGCGTACTTTGCTCCCGGACAACCACAACCGTGCCGTTTGCTGGCACACTTGCGCCTTTGTCACGCCGGCTGCCGCCTGCCTCATCCGCCTGCCAGGACGCTCGGCCGAGCCGTCGTCCGGCAACCGCACCGGCCGTTCGATCAAGGAGCCAACCGATGTCCATTCGTCCTTCACTGCCGCTGGCCGGGCTGCTGCTCGCCGTCGCCCTGCCGCTCTCTGCCGCCCAGCCGGGCGCAGCCAAAGGCGCCCCACTCAGCGGTTGCGCCGCCAAGCAGGCCGCCATCGAGGCGAAGCTGGAAACGGCCCGCTCGTTCTCCAACGAAGGCCAGGTGGCCGGCTTGGAAAAGGCCCTCTCCGAGGTCAAGGAACACTGCACCGAAGCCGGCCTGCTGAGGGAGAACAAGCAGAAGGTGATCGACAGCGAGCGCGAGGTCAGCGAACGCGAGAAGGATTTGCGCAAGGCCATGGGCAAGGGCGATCCGGAGAAGATCGAGAAACGCAAGGCCAAGCTGGCCGAGGCCCGCGCCGAACTGGAAGAGGCCAAGAAAGGCCTGGAACAGGCCCAGGCGCAGTAGGACACCAGGTACCGCCCTACGCCTCGCGCCTCCCACGCAAGGCGTATGACGCCCATGGTGTTATCCGCCATCCGCGCCGCAGCGGGACACCAGGTGCCGCCCAGCGCTGCCGCAACGGCGGATGAGCGCCAGCGCTCATTCGCCCTACCCCTCGCGCCTTCCAGGTACGGCGTATGACGCCCGGTCCGGCCTCAGAGCGCGCGGAATTTCTTGTGGCAGGCTTCGCAGGCGTCTTCCACCGCGGCGAAGTCCTTGCGCACGCCATCCGGGGTCGGCGTGGCCTGGCGGGTGTTGTCCTGAAGACGGTTCATCGCGTCGATGAAGACCTGGGTGGCGGCCTTGAACTCCTGCTGGCGCTGCCAGACCTCGTCCTTGGCGCGGGTGTCCTCGCCCTCCTCGCCGGCCTTGGGACTGGGGAAGTACTGCCAGGGCTGGTCGGCCAGTTGGTGCAACTTCGCCGATCCGACGCGGAACTTCTCCGCGTCGAAGGGCAGGCGTCCGCGGAGCATCCCGCCCATGTCCTCGCTGGTCCGTAGCATTTCCTTGAAGATCGCCTGGCGCTTGGCCTCGGGCGAATTGGGATCCATACGGTGACAGCCGCTCAGGGCGACGCCGGCCAGCAGCACGACGAGCAGGGACTTCAGCTTCATGGCAAGGCTCTTTTTTCAGGGTCGATCACGGAAGCGGCGGATTATCCGCCGCCACCGCCGATTGATCCAGAGCCGCGCGCCCGCACTGCGGCCATAGGCCGCAGCGGGCTGCTCAGGCGGAAACCACGAAGAACGCGGCGATGAGCAGCATGCCGACGAACCAGACCAGCGAGCGCAACGGCCCCCAGTCGGCGAGGTAGCAGATGACGTAGAGCAGGCGACTGGTGATCCAGGCAATGGCCAGGCTATCCAGGGTCGCCTGCGAAGCGTTGCCGACCAGATGGGCGATGATCACCGCCGCGGCGAACGCCGGGGTCACTTCGAAAGCGTTCAACTGGGCGTTGTTGGCACGCCGGCGAAAGCCTTCGAGCGAACCGAGGAACGCCCGCGGGTCGGCGTTGGCCCGACCGCCGTAGCCCTCCCCGCCGAACTTGGCGATGGAGGTACAGACGTAAGGCAGGAAGATCGCGATCAGCACGCACCAGAAAGCGATGGTCATGGCAGTTCCTTGTAGTTGTGGAACTGCAACTCAAGCTGGCGCCGCTCGTTCTGTAAAGGCACAGCCCCTTCAGAGCTTCATCAGCAGCATTCCGGCCAGCACCAGGCCGCACGCCAGCAGGCGTGGCAGTCCGAACGGCTCGTTGAGGAAGCGCATGCCGAACAGCACCGCCAGCAGCACGCTGGTCTCGCGCAACGCTGCCGCTTCGGCGATCGACCCCAGCTGCATGGCCCACAGCACCAGGCCGTAGCTGGCCAGCACGCAGACCCCGACCGCCAGGCCGAGCTTCCACTCCAGCGCCCAGAAGCGGGCGAAGGCGCGGGTTCGCGCGCCGACGGCGATCAGCGGGAACGGCAGGCCGGAAAGCAGCGTCAGCCAGACCAGGTAGTCAAGCGCCAACGGCCAGCGCTTCAAGGCGTTGCCGTCGCTCCAGGTGTAGCCGCCGATGCACAGGCCGATCAGCAGCACCACCGGCAGGGTCCGCCAGGGCAGCCGCGAACCGCCGCCGCCCCAGAGCAGGCAAAGCATGCCGAAGGGGATCAACAGGATGCCGAGGATCTGCCGGCCGCTGAGCTGCTCGCCGCCGAACGCCAGGGTCAGGCCCAGCACCACCAGCGGCGACAGCCCGCGCATCAGCGGATAGACCAGGCCCAGGTCGCCGACCTTGTAGGCCTCGATCAACAGTACCCGGTAGAGCAGTTGCAGGACGGTGGCGCCGAGCAGCCAGAGCCAGACTTCGGCCGGCGGCAGGCTGACGAAGGGCAACAGCAGGATGGCGCAGAGCACGCCGACCACGTCCATGCAGGCGACCACCAGCAAGCGGTCGCTGCTGAACTTGACCAGGGTGTTCCAGGTGGCGTGGAGAACGGCGGCGCATAGCACCAGGCTGGTGGCTAGCATGACGGGCCTTATTGGTATAGACCAGGATAGTCTATCCCGGCGGAGGCTCCAAATGCTCGCCTCGTTGCGGCGTTTTTCCCTGAAAGCTCCTACGAAAGCGGAGAAACATGCAGCAGACATCGTTACGTCAAACGGCTTAATCTTCGGACAATCCTGATGGACTACCATCGGCCAGCGCCGCACAGTGCCGGCCCGGCCTCCCTTATCAACGACACAGGAATCCCTGCCTTGAGCGCTCTCCTCAAGCCCCTCGACAATCGCTTGTTCTGGCCCGCGGTCGCCATCGGCGGCCTGCTGATCCTCGCTTTCGTCCTCTACCTCCAGCACGTGCGCGGCTTCGCGCCCTGCTCGCTGTGCATCTTCATTCGCCTGGACGTGCTCGGCCTGGTGCTCGCCGGGATCGTCGGCAGCCTCGCCCCGCGTTCGCGGATCGCCGGCGGCATCGCCGCGCTGGGCATGCTCGCCGCCAGCCTGGGCGGGATCTACCACGCCTGGTCGCTGGTCGCGGAAGAGAAACTGGCTGCCCAGGGCATGGGCAGTTGCAAGATGTTCATGGGCTTCCCCGAATGGATACCGCTGGATAGCTGGCTGCCGCAGGTCTTCCAGCCCGAGGGGCTGTGCGGCGAAGTGGTCTGGACCCTGCTCGGCCAGTCCATGGCGGTCTGGTCGCTGGCGCTGTTCGTGTTCTGCCTGCTGGTCCTGGCGGCCAAGCTGGCGTTCGGCCGCCGCACCGCCTGACAGAGCCGATATCCGTGCCGGCACAAGGAACGTGCTGGCCATTGGCTGGTCTACAATCGAGCTTTCTCAACCCGGATGAGTACCACCATGCCTCGATTCCTCAGAAATGCCCTCCTTCCCGTCCTCGCCCTGCTGCTCAGCGGCTGCGGCTACAACGCCATGCAGGCCGGCGACGAACAGGTGAAAGCCGCCTGGTCGGAAGTGCTCAACCAGTACCAGCGGCGCGCCGACCTGGTACCCAACCTGGTCAGCACGGTGAAGGGCTATGCCTCCCATGAGGCGTCGGTCCTGACCCAGGTCACCGAGGCCCGGGCCAAGGTCGGCAGCGTGCAACTGAACGCCGACCAACTGGACGACGAGCAGGCCGTGCAGCGCTTCCAGAAGGCCCAGGGCGAACTGAGCTCGGCGCTTTCGCGCCTGCTGGTAGTCACCGAGAACTACCCGCAACTGAAGGCCGATGGCTTGTTCAAGGACCTGCTGACCCAACTGGAAGGCACCGAGAACCGCATCGCCGTCGCTCGCGGCCGCTACGTCAAGTCGGTACAGGAATACAACGTGCTGCTGCGCCAGTTCCCCGGCGTGATCACCGCCAAGCTGTTCGGCTACAAGCCCAAGGCGAACTTCAGCGTGGAAAACGAAGCGGCCATCTCCACCGCGCCGAAAGTCGATTTCGGCAACCCGCAACCGGCGCAGTAAGCCATGCGCCGGCTGCTACTGGGCGCCGGGCTGCTGCTCGCCAGCCTGGTCGCCTGGGCCGATGTGCCACCGATACCCGCGCTGACGGCGCGGGTCACCGACCTCACCGCGACCCTTTCCGGCGACCAGCGCCAGCACCTGGAGCAACAGCTCGCCGCCCTGGAAGCCAAGAACGGCGCGCAGCTCGCGGTGCTGCTGGTCCCGACCACCGGCGACGATTCCATCGAGGAGTACGCGGTGCGTACCTTCGAGAAATGGAAGCTGGGCCAGAAGAAGGTCGACGACGGCGTCCTGCTGCTGGTGGCGAAGAACGACCGCACCCTGCGCATCGAGGTCGGCTACGGCCTGGAAGGGGCCATCACCGACGTCCAGGCCGGGCGGATCATCAGCGAGCGGATCACGCCGCAGTTCCGCCAGGGCAATTTCTATGGCGGAATCCAGGCCGGCGTGGACAGCCTGGTGCAACTGATCGATGCCGAGAAGAACCCGGAAAGCGCTACCGCCAGCGCTCCCGTCGACGCCTTGCCGGCGGTTCCCGAGGCCACGCCGCCGCGGGCCCTGCCGCCACCGGTCGACGAGGGTGAGGTGTATGACAGCGCCCCGCCGGAGCCGAAAAAGAAGAGCGGCCTGAGCGGACAGCTCTGGGGCAACCCGGTCTACCTCGGTGTCTATGTGGCGGTCCTGCTCGCCGTGGCCCTACTCGGACGCCTGCTGCCGTTGCAGTGGATGCGGCGGCGCAGCATCGGCCGCTTCCTGCTTTGCAGCGCGGCGGTCGCCGGCCTGGCCTGGCTGTTGAGCATGGGCCTGTGGCAGAACGTCGACCGCGCGGCGGACGACAGTCTCGGCGTACTGGCGCCGACCCTGTTCATCTACGCCCTGTTCCTGCTTCCCGGCGAAGTGCTGATGGCCATCCTCAGCGCCATCCTCAATAGTCGCGGCGGCGGTGGGGGAGGCGGCAGCGGCGGTGGCAGCATCTTCCGCGGTGGCGGCGGCTCCAGCGGCGGCGGCGGCGCCTCCGGACGCTGGTGACGAAAAGCCCGAGGCCTGTGCCTCGGGCTTTTTTCATCGGTCGGCGACGGTTCTCGCCGATGCCGGAAGTCTTCGCCGCTATCCGGCAAACGACCGGGTAACGCGCTTCGTCAGGCGTATACCCAGAGCACCCTGACCGGCGCCTGGCTGCGGTTGGCGTAGCGGCTGCGCATATGGCTGGGAATCTGGAAACCGTCGCCGGCCTGCAGGCGCAGCTCCTCGTCCTCCAGCCACAGGGTCAGCTCGCCTTCGAGCACGTAGCCGCCCTGCTCCGAGCTGTCCAGCAGGTCGCGCTCGCCGCTGTCGGCACCCGCTTCAAGGCAGGTTTCGAGCATGAAGAAGGCGCCGCCGAGACGCGGCGATACCAGGTTGTCGCTGGCGCCACGAGCGTAGGCCAGGGTCCGACGCTCGCCCGGGCGGGTCACCCAGGGCGAGGCCTGGATCTTCGGCGAGCAGAAGAAGTAGGTCGCCGGCACCCCGAGCACCTGGCTGATGGCGACCAGGTCGTCCACCGCCGGCCGCGAAAGGCCGCGCTCGACCTGGGAGACGAAGCCCACCGAACGGCGAATGCCGTCGGCCAGCGCCTGCAGGGTGATGCCCTTGCGCTTGCGCAATTCGCGCACCAGGCTGGCGATCTCCGCCAGGTCGTCGGCTACTTCGCTCATCTCGGCTCCGGGCCCTCTCAGAACAGGTCGCGCAAACGGTAATACGCTTTGCCCAGGGCTTCCAGCGGCGCGGCGAAGCGCTGGCCGCCGGGAAACTTCGGATTGCGCAGGCGCTGGTAGAGCGCCAGGGTCTCGTCGTCGCCGAGCAGCGCGTCGCTGACCGCCCTGGCCGCCGCCAGACTCGGCAGCACGCCGTGGCCGGAGTAGCCTTGCAGCCAGTAGCGGTTGCCCTGCCGGCCGATGTCCGGGGTACGCCGCATGCTGCAGTCGATATGCCCGCCCCAGGCATACTCCAGCGCCACCCCGCGCAACTGCGGGAACACCCTTTCGAGATAGGGCCGGGTGGCGGCGCAGATGTCGCTGGGCATGCCGCCCAGGTAGGTGCAGCCGCCGCCGAACAGCAGGCGGTGGTCCGGGGTCAGGCGGAAGTAGTCGAGGACGAACTGGTTGTCGGTCACGCAGCAGTTGCGCGGCAGCAACGACTTCGCCCGTTCCTCGCCGAGCGGCTCAGTGGCGACCTGATAGGTGCCCACCGGCAGCATCCGTTGCGACAGCTCGCTGTCCAGCCCGTCGATGTAGGCGTTGCAGGCCAGCACCAGCGCCGCGCAGCGGATCTCGCCGTGCTCGGTACGGACCCGGTAGCCGTCGCCCTCCTCGCGATAGTTCAGGGCCCGGGTCCGCTCGTGGATACGCCCGCCGGCGCGCTCGATGGCGGCGGCCAGGCCGAACGCCAGCTTGAGCGGATTCAGGTGTGCGGCGTGGGGATCGTAGAGACCGGCAAGGTAGCGCTCGCTGGCGATCCATTCGGGCAACTCGTCCTTCGCCACGAAGCGTAGCCCCTCGTAGCCCCAGCGACGGTTGGCCTCGGCCTGCCAGTCGTAGAGCAGGCCGACCCGGCGCGGCAGGATCGCCGTCCATAGGTGACCGACCCGGTAGTCGCAGTCGAAGCCATGTCGCTGCGGCAACTCGCGCATCTCGCCGGCCGCCCAGAGCATGCCGTCCCAGAGACGGCGTGCGCCTTCGTAGCCGAGGTCGGCCTCCAGCGGCGGCAGGTCGCTGGACCAGCCGGGCAGCGCCTGCCCACCGTTGCGCCCGGAGGCCGCCCAGGCGATCCGGCTGGCTTCGATGACGCATACCTGGCGTCCGCCTTCGACCAGCCGCAGCGCCGTGTGCAAGCCGCTGAAACCGGCGCCGACCACCAGCACCTCGCAGTCGAGGTCACCCTCCAGGGCCTGGCGCGGCTGGATCAGTTCGGGATTGACGGCGGCGTAGTAAGTGCCGACATGCTCGTTGGATTGCAGGAACATCGCGACCTCCGTGAAATTATATTGGTTATTTTTCATGAAAAATAACACTTAAAATTTCACGACACCAGTCCCGAGCATTCGCAAACGGCCGGCAGGATGCCGTCGCGCACCAGCAGAGGCAGAGGGGCAAATATTCGAAAGGAGGCGGGAAGCCCCCCGCCAGAGCGAAACTGGCGAGGGGAACAGACGTGCGGACGGCGCGGCTCGCGCCGCGGAGAAAAGGTGCACGACCACGGGCGGGGGCATGCCGGGCGTGCTGCGCCAGTGTCGGCGCCGACGGGAGCGGGCGACAGGTACGAATGCACCAGCCGCCCTGGTGCATTCGTACCCTCTTCGTTTATTTGCGCCCGTTGCCGTTGCGCGGCTCCGGCGCGAATCCGCGTTCGCGTGCCCAGACGATGGCCTCGCCACGGCTGTGGACATCGAGCTTGGCGTAGATGGTCGCCACGTGGTTGCGCACGGTGTTCGGCGCCAGGCCCAGTTCCTTGGCGATCTCCTTGTCCGCCAGGCCCTGGCAGATGAGGTCGAACACCTCGCGCTCGCGCGCAGTCAGGTCGGCCAGTTCGGCGCCGGTGCCCGGCGCGTTGGCGCGGCGCACGTTGGCGAGCTTTTCGATCAGGGTGCGGCTGAACCAGGAAGCGTCCTGCATCACCGTCTCGATGGCGTGCACCAGCTCCATTTCGGTGCGCCGCCGGTCGCTGATGTCCAGCAAGGCCACCAGCACGCAGTCCTGCTCGTTGAGGCTCACCGCCTCGGCCGAGACCAGGCAGTCCAGGCCGTTGCGATCCTTGTGCTGCAGGCGCAGCTGGACGTTGCGCACGCTGCCGCTCTGCGCCAGCAGCTCGCCCAGGCGCTCGGCGCCGCCGTCCTGCCACAACCCGCAGGCGACGGTGGACTCGCCGAGCAGTTCCTCGGCCTGGTAGCCGAAGGTTTCGCTGAAGGCCTGGTTGATGTCCAGCGCCTGCAGGTCGTCGCCGTACAGCACCAGGCTCGGCACCGGTGCCATGCGGAAGGCCTTGGCGAAGCGCTCCTCGCTCTTGCGCAGGGCCTCCTCGGCCTTCTTCCGCGGTTCGAGATCGGTGAAAGTGAAGAGCATGCAGGCCTCCTCGCCGACCTCTATCGGCTGCCCGGCGACCACCACGCACTTGCGTCCGCCCTCCGCCACCCGCAGGCTCGCCTCCATCTGCGGGATGGTCTCGCCGGCGCCCAGGCGCTCCACCGCCAGTTCGCGGCGCTCGGCCTGGTCGAGTACGTCCAGCTCGTACACCGAACGGCCGATCACCTGGTCGCGGGCATAGCCGGTCATTTCCAGGAAACCGACATTGACCTTCACGTAGCGGTAGTCGCTGAGCCGGCAGATCACCGCCGGCGCCGGGTTGGCATTGAAGGTCTTCTCGAAGCGCTGCTCGGCGCTGGCCCACTCGGTGGCGTCGTGGAGGATCAGCACCAGGCAGTCGGGCTTGTCCTCGGGGGTGGTCAGCACCAGCCCGCGCACGCGGTGCACCCAGCGGGTGTCCTCGTCGGCGGCGGGAAACACTTCCACCACCACGTCGCTGAAGCACTCGCCAGCCACCAGGCGCTCGGCCGGGTACTGCCCCTCCTGCAGCGGATGATTGTTGCGGTAGCGCAGACGAAAGCGTTCGCGATACTCGCCGGTATCGGCGCCCAGGCCTTCCAGCGAATCGACGCCGTGCATCGCCAGGGCCGCCTCGTTGGCCCAGAGGATGCGCTGGTCCGGCTCGATCAGGATCACCCCTTCGGTAAGACCGGCGATGATCTGCTGCAACTGGCGGCGGTCGGTCTGGGTACGCAGTACCTGGTCGTTCATGCTGTTCCTCTTGGATGGAGCGATTTTCCGGGGGCAGCAAGGATGCCCGCCCGCCCTGACCGCGCACGCGTGACGATTGCACTAGCGGTGCTAGTGCATTTGCATCGCGAAACGATAGCGGAGGCACCCCTACCCTGGCGATACAGGAAGCAATGTCCGGGCGGGAAGCCCAGACGCCGCGCCGGCCGGGAGGCTACGCCGCCCCTCGGTCCCGAGGTCGTCGACGCATCCACCCGACTCGCCCTGCACGAGAAGAAAGCCCCATCCCCTTGCATGAGCGATGCGATGAGCAAGAACAAGCACCCCGATCTCGGCGAGATCCAGCGCAGCCTGAACCAGGCGCTGGAAGGCTACGACTGCCAGTGCCGGATGCACTACGACGGCACCGTCAGTATCAATGTCGCCGCCCGAGAGCACGACGAAACCTTCACCTTCGTCGGCATCCAGCCCGGCGAGCTGGACAACCCCACCCGCCTGCACCTGTTCGCCGAAAGCCTGCGTCGCGACCTGGCACTACTGGAGCCCTGGTTGGGAAAGCACGCAGCCTAGAATAAAAAAAGCGCCCCACAGGACCAAAACGACGTCCGGAGGCGCATGCGAGGACAGAGGAATCTTTCTGGCGATCAGGCCCGGCGTGCGATCTCCGCCGGCCGATGCGCCAGGTAATCGAGCAACAGGAACAGCACCGGCGCCACCTCGCGGCAATGCGCGACACCCTGGCGGATCCTCCCGGCGCTCTGCACCGCCCCTTCCCGTTGCAGGTCCTGCGGGCAGGCATTGAGCAGCGCCTCGATGCTCTCCGCGGTGCTTTCCAGGTGACATTGCAGGCCGATAGCCTGCTCGTTCCAGATGAAGCCCTGGTTGGCGCAGGCAGCCGAACCATAGAGCGGCACGCTGCCGGCTGGCAGGTCGAAGGTCTCGCCGTGCCAGTGGAACGCCATCAGCCGTTCCGGCAGGCGCTCGCCCAGCGGCGAGCCCAGCGCCTGGCTGTACCTGTGCAGCGGCCACCAGCCGATCTCCGCCTGGCGTCCCGGGCGTACCGCAGCCCCCAGCGCCTGGGCCAGCAGCTGCGCGCCGAGGCAGATGCCGAGGACCTTCTTGCCGGCATCCAGCGCCGCGCGGATCAAACGCTTCTCCACCACCAGCCAGGGATATTGCGCTTCGTCGTGGACGCTCATCGGCCCGCCCATCACCACCAGCAGGTCGAAGCTGTCCAGCGCAGGCAGGTGGGCGTCGGCGTAGAGGTAGCAGACGTGCTCGTGCTCGCAGTGGCGGCCGATCCAGTCGCCGATCCGCGCGCTGCCTTCGAAGGGAACGTGTTGCAATACCAGGGCGCGCATCAGGCCACCTCCTCGTGTCGGTTGGCGACCCGGGCCAGGGCCCGCTCCAGTCGCCGCAGCATTTCGTCGACGTTGGCCCGGCTCACCGTCAGCGCCGGGGAAAAACGCAGGCAGTGCGGCTGCGGCGCGTTGATCAGCAGGCCTTCGCCGAACGCCGCGCGAACCACCGCCGGCGCGCGCTGGCCGATCAGCGGCAGCCCCCAGAACAGTCCCTGGCCGCGCAGCGGACCATGCCCATAGCGACGCGCGACACGGGCCAGGCCATCGCGCAGGTGGGTGCCCTGCTCGCGCACCTGCTCCAGGAAACCCGGCTCCAGCACGGTATTCAGTACCGCCAGCCCGGCAGCGGTCATCAACGCGTTGCCGTGGTGGGTGCCAAGCTGGTCGCCCGGTTCGAAGCAGCAGGCGTTGCCACGCGCCAGCAGCGCCGACAGCGGCACCCCGGCGCCGAGGCCCTTGCCGAGGGTAACGATGTCGGCGCGTACCCCGTACAGTTCCTCCGCCAGCAGCGCGCCGCAGCGGCCGATGCCGGTCTGCACCTCGTCGAGTATCAACAGGACGCCACGCTGTCGGCACAGCCGCTCGATGCCACGCAGGTAGTCGAGGGTCGCCGGGATCACCCCGGCATCGCCCTGCACCGGCTCCAGCATCACCGCCACCGTCTCTTCGTCGATGGCCGCAGCCATCGCGTCGAGGTCGTTGAACGGCACCCTGGCGAATCCCTCCAGGCCATGCTGCGCCGGCTTGCCACAAGCCGTCAGGGTGCCCGGGGTGCGTCCATGGATGCTGTTGACAGTGCTGACGATCCGTTGCGCGCCGCCGCGATGCAGGCGGCCCCACTTGCGCGCCAGGGCGATGGCCGCTTCGTTGGCCTCGGCGCCGCTGGTGAGGAAGTAGGCCTGGTCGCTGCCGGTCGCCAGGCACAGGCGCTGCGCCAATGCCAGCACCGGCCGGTTGAGCAGGCAGGGGCCGGCGCTGACCAGCTCCCGCGCCTGCCGGGCCAGGGCCTGGACCAGCACGCTGGGACTGTGGCCAAGGCAGTTCACCGCCAGGCCCTGGGTGAAGTCGAGGAAGGCGCGTCCGTCGCTGTCCCACAGCCACGAGCCCTGGCCACGGACGAACACCTGTTCGGGCCGTTCCTGGGTGCGCATCAGGCGCAGGCTATCCAGCGCATCAGCCATCTTTCAGTTCCTCGGTCATGTACTCCACCGCCAGCAAGCGCACGCCCTGCGGCCCCTGTTCCAGCAGCCGGCGGCTTTCCCGGCGCGTTTCGATGCGCAGTTCGAAGCCGTCGCCGGCGGGGAAGCGCTGGCGCATCAGCTCGCGCACCTCGGCAAAGCGCGCGGCGCTCACCGTCATGCTGGCCAACAGCCGGCCGGACTGGCTCAGGGTGATCAGGTAGTCGCTCAAGAGGCATGCTCCCGGTAATCCGACGGTCCGCGCAGGCGCGGCCCCCAGTCTTCCACCACGCCGCTGGACAGGCGTTTCGCCGCTGTCTTGCGCCAACGCTGGGATAGCGCGTCGCAGGCCATCATCTGGCGCAACCCGAGAGGCTCCAGGGGATCGCCGAAATACCACTGCAACAGGCGGGCGACGGTCAGTTCAGGGTAATGCCGCTGGACCAGCTTCAGCTCGTCCCCGGGAGTCACCATGCCGCTGCGCAGGACCCGATAGAACCAGCCGCAGCGGCCGCCGCTCTGCAATTCGTCGGGCAGCTCGGGAAGATTCCAGCGCTGGCCCTGGCGATAGCAGGGCGAACGCGGCTGGCTGACTTCCAGCAGGGCATCGCCCCAATGGAACTGGTCGCCGATGCAGACCTCGGCTTCGGTGATGCCGTAGGTCGAGATGTTCTCGCCGAACGCCGGCAGTTGCCAGCGGTTCAGCGGGTGGCGCTTGCGCCAGTAGCGGTAGTGCTCGGCGGGATAGTGATGAAGAGCGCGCTCGAGGCCGCCGTGGTGGCGGATGTCGGCCTGTTCGTCGCCGGGCAGGCCATCGTGGCCCAGCCAGAACTCCTGCTCGACCGGCAGCTTGTCGATCGCGCTGACCAATCCGCCCCAGGTTTCTTCGACTTTACCTATGAAAACACCGTTTACGACTATCTGCTCCATTGCTCCGCGACCACCCGATGTACCGCCAATGCAGCTAGACTATTGCCTCACGCGGGACCCACTCCATTTCGATTTTCCAGTTTCATCGATAAGAACAGCTTATGGATTTTCGCCAACTCCGCTATTTCGTCGCGCTCTACGAGGAAGGCCACGTCGGCCGCGCCGCCGAACGCCTGGCCCTGTCGCAACCGGCCCTCTCGCAGCAGATCCGCCAGTTGGAGCAGAACCTCGACGTCTCGCTGTTCCAGCGCAGCGGCAAGCGCCTGCTGCCGACCGTCGCCGCCCACACCCTGTACAACCATGCGGTACCGCTGCTGGAGGGATTGGAAAGGGCCCGCGAGGCGATGCGCGTATTCCGCGGGCAGACCCCGCGCAGCCTGGCGATCGGCGTACTGCAGACGGTCAACGCCAGCCTGGTGCCGTACATGGTCGAACGCCTGCATGCCGCGCAGCCGCACCTGCGGGTGCAGATCTACGAACTGTCGGGAATCGACATCGAGCGGCGCCTGCTCACCGGCAACCTGGACATCGGCATCGGTTTCCTGCCGCCGCGCCAGCCGGGCCTGCACAGCGTCGAGCTGTACGAGGACGAATTGCAGCTGGTGATCCCCGAGGAACACCCGTTGAAGGAATTCAGGAAGGTGTCCCTGGCCCAGGCCGCGGAGTTGCCGATGCTGCTGCTCGGCGAGGAGTTCCGTGCGCGCCAGATCTGGCAGGAGCAACTCGCCGCGATCGGCCGGCGGCCGCGGGTGCAGGCGGAACTGAACCACATGAGCGGGATTCTCGACAGCCTGCCGCAGACCCGCTTCGCCACCGTTCTACCGGGAAAGGCACGGCAGATGCACTCGAACCAGCGGCTGCTGTGGAAACCGCTCAGCGAACCGCGCATCCCGCTGAAGGTCGGCCTGGTCTACCGCGACGCGCAACGCCAGCACGCCAGCGTCGAGCTGCTGCGCTCGCTGCTGGAAGGCGTGGTCTGAGCGACGCGGTTTTCCTCGGGCAATAAAAAACCCCGCCTTTTGGGCGGGGTTTTGCAGACCTCTATCCTGACATCCGTGCTACGCCACCATCCATGGTGGATTCCCTGAGTTTCCGTATTGTCTTTGGCGCTTCCTGCGCAATGTCCTGACGGTTTGAAGATTACGCATCTCCGCGAGGGGGAGAAAGCAGCCAAAACCACCGCCGTTTGTAAGCCTTGGCTTACACGCTGTAATAGTTCCGCTCGCCGGACCGACGGCAACACCCAGCCGCCGGGAGCTTGCCGTGCGTCAAGATGATCTGCGCCGGGCCCGCTACAGTGGGCAGTCCCCTCATCATCGCGAGCCTTCCCAGCATGGAATTTCAGCGCGTCCACCAGCAGTTGCTGCAAAGCCACCACCTGTTCGAACCGCTTTCTCCCGTCCAGCTCCAGGAACTGCTCGCCAGCAGCGACCTGATCAACCTCGACAAGGGCGCCTACGTGTTCCGCCAGGGCGAGCCGGCGCACGCCTTCTACTACCTGATTTCCGGCTGCGTGAAGATCTACCGGCTGACCCCGGAAGGCCAGGAGAAGATTCTCGAAGTGACCAACGAACGCAACACCTTCGCCGAGGCGATGATGTTCATGGACACCCCGAACTACGTGGCCACCGCCCAGGCCGTGGTGCCCAGCCAACTGTTCCGTTTCTCCAACAAGGCCTACCTGCGCCAGTTGCAGGACAACACCCCGTTGGCCCTGGCCCTGCTGGCCAAGCTCAGCACCCGCCTGCACCAGCGCATCGACGAGATCGAGACGCTTTCCCTGAAGAACGCCACCCACCGCGTGGTGCGCTACCTGCTGACCCTCGCCGCCCACGCGCCGGGGGAGAACTGCCGGGTGGAAATCCCGGTGGCCAAGCAACTGGTGGCCGGTCACCTGTCGATCCAGCCGGAAACCTTCTCGCGGATCATGCACCGCCTCGGCGACGAGGGCATCATCCGCCTCGACGGCCGCGAAATCAGCATCCTCGACCGCGAACGCCTGGAGTGCTTCGAGTGAACAGCGCCGCCGCTTGATCGCGGTCAAGCGCGCCACGGCCCGTCCGCCGGCAAGCTGGCGGGGTCGAGCCCGCGAGAACGCCCATGCGCCAATGCCTGTATTGCCTCCATGAAACCGAAGGCGCGGAAAGCGCCTGCGAACAGTGCGGCATGCCGCTGCCCAGCGCTTCCCAGCGCCAGCTCCAGGGTCGCCGGCAGCGGCGCTTCGCCTGGTTCTGCGTCGGGCTGGCGCTGTTCTGCCTGGGCATGATGCTCTGGTTGCCGCGCGATGCTCCCTGAGGCATCTCAGCGGCGCAGGCGCCGATAGAGCTGGAGCAGGCGCTCGGGCAACTGCCCGGCGCGCTCGACCAGCGCGAAGCCGTCGGCGCCGAACAGGTAGGGCAGGTAGTCCGCCGCCTCCTTGTCGATGGTGATGCAGAACGGCACCAGTCCCTGGCTGCGCGCCTCGATCACCGCCTGGCGGGTGTCCTCGATGCCGTAGCGGCCCTCGTAGCGGTCCAGGTCGTTGGGCTTGCCGTCGCTCAACAGCAACAGCAGGCGACGCTTCTGCGGCTGCCCGCCGAGCACCTGGCTGGCCCGGCGGATCGCCGCGCCCATCCGCGTGTAGTAGCCCGGCGAGAGCGCCAGCACGCGACCGCGGACCTCGCCGCCGTAGCCTTCGTCGAAGTCCTTCAGCACCTGCCAGCGCACCTGCTGCCGGCGCACCGAGGAAAACCCGTACAGCGCGAAGGGGTCGCCCAGTGCCTGCAAGGCCTCGCCGAACAGCAGCAGGCTGTCGACGATGCTGTCGATCACTCGCCGCTGGTCGTCGAGGTAGGCTTCGGTGGACATCGACAGGTCCGCCAGCAACAGGCAGGCGAGGTCTCGCCGGCGCGGCCGCTGTTCGAGGAACAGGCCTGGCTGGGTGGAACCGCCGCGCCGCCGCTCGACCTGGAAGTCGAGCCAGGCATCGAGGTCGATCTCGTCGCCTTGCGGCTGCTGGCGCAGGCGTTGGCGGCCGTCGCGCAGGCAGGCGAACTGGCGGCGCAGATGCAGCGCGGTCTTCTCCAGGTGCGCCGGCAGGCTGGCGCTGGTCGCGCCGCGCGGCCGCATCGGTTGCAGCAGCACGTGGTCGCTCAGCAGGCGCTGCTGCCGATAGTCCCACTCGGGCAGCTTCAGTCCGGGGCCGAGCGGCAGGTCATCGTAGTCGGCGGCCGGCAGGTCGAGATCCAGGCGCAGGCCGCCGCCCTTCTGCGTGCGCTGGCGCGACAGCGACAGGTAGTCGAGGTCTTCGGCGACGCGCGCGCCGTCCGGGTCGTCCTCGTCGTCGCTACAGCGGTCCAGGGCCAGGTGCTCCGACCAACTGAGCAGGCTTTCCAGGCGGAACAGCAGCAGGTTGCGCTCGCTGTCGCGCTCCTCGACGCGCTCGGCGCGCTTGCGCGCTCCGCTGCGGGCGACCTGGCGCTTGCCGGCGCCGGCGG
This sequence comes from Pseudomonas sp. HMSC065H01, assembly GCF_001815235.1. Taxonomy (NCBI): domain Bacteria; kingdom Pseudomonadati; phylum Pseudomonadota; class Gammaproteobacteria; order Pseudomonadales; family Pseudomonadaceae; genus Pseudomonas; species Pseudomonas sp. HMSC065H01. The sequence continues at coordinate 128,090 of NZ_KV819895.1, forward strand.
CCGCTTCCTCGCCGTCCTCCGCGCTGGCGGAAGGCGTCCAGCGCTCGCCGGGATACAGCCACAGCGGCACCGGCCAGGGCGCCCGCTCGACTCGCGGGAAGCGCTCGACGCTGCCCGGCTCGGCAAGCGCGCGGCGCAGGGCGATTTCCAGTTCGGCGTCTGCCGCCGGGCAATCGTCCAGCGACGGGCGCTGGCGCAGATGCGCGGCGACCAGCCGGGCGTAGCGCGGGCGCAGCGCCGGATAGGCATCGAGCAACTGCCGCGCCCAGCGCTGGTTGTCCTGGGCCCAGTGCCGCAGCGGCCCGGCGCTGGCCGCCAGCAGCGCCAGCCAGCGATACAGTTCGCGGTTCAGCTCGGCCTGCGGATAGACCGCGAGGGATTCCGGCAGGCGCAGGCTGTCGCCGTTGAACCAGGACACCGGGGCCTGCTCGCAGGTCCCGGCGACCCGCTGCAACCAGGTGCGGCGTAGCAGCAGGCGGCGCGCCGGGGTCGCCTCGAGGGCTACCCCCGGTGCGCCGCCGAGCGCCCGGAAGAGCATGCCGAGCGGACGCCGCATGCTCTCCAGGGTCACCCGCGCCGCCTCGAACTCGCCGCTGGCATGGCGGGTGATGAAGCGGTGCCAGTGGGCGCCGACCCATTCCTCCAGCTCGACGGCGAAGGCCATCTCAGGCGGCCGCCTTGCCGCGCCGGAAGCTCAGCAGGTAGGCGACCAGGCCGATGAGGAACACCACCCCGGCGCCTTCGCGCAGCCAGTAGAAGATCGCCAGCTGGTCCTGGGTGGCCATGAAGGTCATCGCCGCGCCGTCCGCCGGCATCCGTTGCAGCCAGACCTGCAGCACCCCGGCCGCGGAGAGGAACAGGGTGATGAACACCATCGCCACGGTCATCAGCCAGAAGCCCCACATCTCCAGGACCTGCGAGCGGTTGTCCATCGCCTCGCCGATCCCGCGCAGGCGCGGCATGGCGTAGGAGATGATGGTCATCACGATCATCGCGTAGGCGCCATAGAAGGCCATGTGGCCGTGGGCGGCGGTGAGCTGGGTGCCGTGGGTGTAGTAGTTGACCGGCGCCAGGGTATGCATGAAGCCCCACACTCCCGCGCCGAGGAAGGCCATCACCGTGGTGCCCATGGCCCACAGCGCGACCGCGCGGTTCGGATAGTCGCGGCGGCGGCGGTTGATGGTGTTGAAGGCGAACAGCACCATGGCGAAGAACGGCAGCGGCTCCAGCGCCGAGAATACCGAGCCGAGCCACAGCCAGTAGCCGGGCACGCCGATCCAGAAGTAGTGGTGGCCGGTGCCGATGATGCCGCTGATCAGCGCCATGGCGATGATCACGTAGAGCCACTTCTCGATCACCTCGCGGTCGACCCCGGTGATCTTCACCAGCACGAAGGCGAGGATCGCACCCATGATCAGTTCCCACACGCCTTCCACCCACAGGTGCACCACCCACCACCAGTAGAACTTGTCGCGGGTGAGGTTTTCCGGGTTGTAGAAGGAGAACAGGAACAGCAGGGCGAGGCCGATCAGGCCGGTCATCAGGACCATGCTGATGGCGGTCTTGCGCCCGCGCAGCACGGTCATGCCGACGTTGAACAGGAAGCCCAGGGCGACGATCACGATGCCCGCCTTGCTGATGGTCGGCTGTTCGAGGAACTCGCGGCCCATGGTCGGCCACAGTTCGTTGCCGGTGAGCCTGGCCAGGCCGGCGTAGGGCACCAGCAGGTAGCCGAGGATGGTCAGCACGCCGGCGGCGGCGAATACCCAGAACAGGATCCAGGCCAGCTTCGGGCTGTACAGCTCGCAGTCGCTCTCCTCCGGCACCAGGTAGTAGGCAGCGCCCATGAAGCCGAACAGCAGCCAGACGATCAGCAGGTTGGTGTGCACCATGCGCGCGACGTTGAAGGGGATCGCCGGGAACAGGAAGTCGCCGACCACGTACTGCAGGCCCATGATCAGGCCGAACAGGATCTGCCCGACGAAGAGGATCAGGGCGAACACGAAGTAGGGTTTGGCGACCGCCTGCGAGGCGAATTTCAGGGAGCCATTGGGCGACATCATCAACCCTCCTTGTTCGGCGGCCATTGGTTGGTATCGATCTTCGAGCTCCACTTGAGGAACTCGGCCAGGTCGTCGACCTGGCCCTCGCTGAGATGGAACTGCGGCATGGCGCGGCGGCCCGGCACGTTCAGCGGCTGGATCTTCATCCAGGCCTGGAGGAAGGTGTTGAAGCCCTCCTCGCCGCCACGGCGTCCGACCACGTTGCCCAGCTCCGGCGCGAAGTAGGCGCCCTCGCCGAGCAGGGTGTGGCAGCCGACGCAGTTGTTCTGTTCCCAGACCAGCTTGCCGCGCACCACCGCGGCGCTCATCGCGGCCTCGTTGGTGCGCTCGGGCAGGGTCTTCTCGGTGTGGTAGGTCAGGGCCAGGAACAGCAGGATGAAGAACACACTCCCGCCGAAATAGATGTTCCTGGCCATGCCTTTGGTAAAGGTCTCGGACATGCGGCCTCCTGGAATGGGTGGTGCGGCGATTCTAGGAAGCGGCGGCGGCGAACCCGCTTGATGGCAATCAAGATTCCCGAACGATTTACTCAGTTATTCATCCGCGCCAGGTACAGCGCAGCGCCCACCGCCAGGGCCATCAGCAGCGGCCAGGCCAGCAGCAGGCGGCGCCATAGCGCCGGGGCATGGGCCAGCTCCATGAAGCGCTCGCCGATCAGCCAACCCTTGGCCACCGCGCAGGCCAGCACCGCCGCCAGCAGCCAGGGAGAGTAGCCGGCGCCACCCAGCAGCACACCGGTCACGGCCAGCGCCAGCAACGCCAGCCAGCAGAGGGTCAGGGTTCGCATCGGCACCTCATTGCAGGACGTAGACCAGCGGGAACAGCAGCACCCAGACCAGGTCGACCATGTGCCAGTAGAGCACTCCCGACTCCAGTCCCGAGCAAGCCTGCGGCGTATAACACCGGCGCCAGCAGGCCTGCGCCAGCCAGCCGAGGATCAGCAGGCCGAGCAGGACGTGGAGGAAATGGAAGCCGGTCAGGCACCAGTAGAGGGTGAAGAAAGTGTCGTGCTCGATGTCCAGGCCGAGATCGGCGAGCCGCCCGTACTCGTGCAGCTTCAGGCCGACGTAGACCAGCGCCAGCAGCAGCGCCGCCAGCAACCAGCCGCTCGCCTGGCGCGGCCGTCCGCGGCGCACCGCATGCACCGCCAGCGCGGCGAGCCAGCCGGAGCTGAGCAGGGCCACGGTCAGCAACAGGCCCCAGCGGCTATCCAGTTGCTCCCGGCCGGCACGGAACAGCTCCGGCTGCCAGGCCTGGGCGCCGGCGAACGCCAGCAGCAGCAGGCTGAACACGCTGAGTTCGGCGAGGATGAAGAACCACATCGCCAGGTCGCCGGGCAGGCGCCGCTCGACGGTATCAGGCGACATGGAGATCGACGATGTCCATCAGCGCCGCCACCGTCGCCGGGTCGTCCGAGAGCGGTTCGGCCAGCGCCACCCGGCACGCCTCGCGCGGGTCCATGCCGTCGCCGATGAGGCGCGCGGCGAAGATCAGCAGGCGGGTCGAGGCGACTTCCTCCAGGTCGTGCTGCTCCAGCCGCCGCAGCGCCTGGCCCAACTGCACCAGGCGCTGCGCCAGGGTCTCGGCACAACCGCTCTCGCCGACCAGGATGCGTGCCTCCTGCTGCGCCGCCGGGTAGTCGAAGCGCAACGCGACGAAACGCTGCCGGGTGCTGGGCTTCAGGCCCTTGAGCAGGTTCTGGTAGCCGGGGTTGTAGGACACCACCAGCATGAACGAAGGCGGCGCCTGCAACGTCTCGCCGGTGCGCTCCAGGTACAGCTCGCGGCGGTCGTCGGCCAGCGGGTGGATGGCGACCGTGGTGTCCTGGCGCGCCTCCACCACTTCGTCCAGGTAGCAGATACCGCCTTCGCGCACCGCGCGGGTCAGCGGGCCGTCCTGCCACCAGGTGCCGTCGGCGCCGATCAGATGGCGGCCGAGCAGGTCGGCGGCGCCCAGGTCGTCGTGGCAGGCGACGCTGTACAGCGGCAGTTCCAGGCGCCGCGCCATGTACTGGACGAAGCGGGTCTTGCCGCAACCGGTGGGGCCCTTGAGCAATACCGGCAGGCCGTGCCGCCAGGCGCGCTCGAAGACTTCGATCTCATGGCCGGTGGCCTCGTAGAAGGGTGTCGCGTCCCGCATGTCCTACTCCTGCGCTAGGGATTAGGACCGCACGCTATTCACAGTTGGAAGGTGCCACAAGCGCAAAGCAACGCAATCTTGATTCCGGTCAAGCAAGGGTAAAGACCCTGCTTTCTATGATCCTTTCGCGCCATGAATTCCCGGGAGTTCCCGACGCAGCCACCCCCAAAACACTGCTAAGGGAGCGCCTCGCAGGGCTCCTGAGGAGATAGACCATGCCATTTGGCAAGCCACTGGTGGGCACCTTGCTCGCCTCGCTGACGCTGCTGGGCCTGGCCACCGCTCACGCCAAGGACGACATGAAAGCCGCCGAGCAATACCAGGGTGCCGCTTCCGCCGTCGATCCCGCTCACGTGGTGCGCACCAACGGTGCCCCCGACATGAGTGAAAGCGAGTTCAACGAGGCCAAGCAGATCTACTTCCAACGCTGCGCCGGTTGCCACGGCGTCCTGCGCAAGGGCGCCACCGGCAAGCCGCTGACCCCGGACATCACCCAGCAACGCGGCCAGCAATACCTGGAAGCGCTGATCACCTACGGCACCCCGCTGGGCATGCCGAACTGGGGCAGCTCCGGCGAGCTGAGCAAGGAACAGATCACCCTGATGGCCAAGTACATCCAGCACACCCCGCCGCAACCGCCGGAGTGGGGCATGCCGGAGATGCGCGAATCGTGGAAGGTGCTGGTGAAGCCGGAGGACCGGCCGAAGAAACAGCTCAACGACCTCGACCTGCCCAACCTGTTCTCGGTGACCCTGCGCGACGCCGGGCAGATCGCCCTGGTCGACGGCGACAGCAAAAAGATCGTCAAGGTCATCGATACCGGCTATGCCGTGCATATCTCGCGGATGTCCGCTTCCGGCCGCTACCTGCTGGTGATCGGCCGCGACGCGCGGATCGACATGATCGACCTGTGGGCCAAGGAGCCGACCAAGGTCGCCGAGATCAAGATCGGCATCGAGGCGCGCTCGGTGGAAAGCTCCAAGTTCAAGGGCTACGAGGACCGCTACACCATCGCCGGCGCCTACTGGCCGCCGCAGTTCGCGATCATGGACGGCGAGACCCTGGAACCGAAGCAGATCGTCTCCACCCGCGGCATGACCGTAGACACCCAGACCTACCACCCGGAACCGCGCGTGGCGGCGATCATCGCCTCCCACGAGCACCCCGAGTTCATCGTCAACGTGAAGGAGACCGGCAAGGTCCTGCTGGTCAACTACAAGGATATCGACAACCTCACCGTCACCAGCATCGGTGCGGCGCCGTTCCTCCACGACGGCGGCTGGGACAGCAGCCACCGCTACTTCATGACCGCCGCCAACAACTCCAACAAGGTTGCCGTGATCGACTCCAAGGACCGTCGCCTGTCGGCCCTGGTCGACGTCGGCAAGACCCCGCACCCGGGGCGTGGCGCCAACTTCGTGCATCCCAAGTACGGCCCGGTGTGGAGCACCAGCCACCTGGGCGACGGCAGCATCTCGCTGATCGGCACCGATCCGAAGAACCATCCGCAGTACGCCTGGAAGAAAGTCGCCGAACTACAGGGCCAGGGCGGCGGCTCGCTGTTCATCAAGACCCATCCGAAGTCCTCGCACCTCTACGTCGACACCACCTTCAACCCCGACGCCAGGATCAGCCAGAGCGTCGCGGTGTTCGACCTGAAGAACCTCGACGCCAAGTACCAGGTGCTGCCGATCGCCGAATGGGCCGATCTCGGCGAAGGCGCCAAGCGGGTGGTGCAGCCCGAGTACAACAAGCGCGGCGATGAAGTCTGGTTCTCGGTGTGGAACGGCAAGAACGACAGCTCCGCGCTGGTGGTGGTGGACGACAAGACCCTGAAGCTCAAGGCCGTGGTCAAGGACCCGCGGCTGATCACCCCGACCGGTAAGTTCAACGTCTACAACACCCAGCACGACGTGTACTGAGACCCGCGTGCGGGGCACGCCCCGCACGCTCCCCCCTACGAGGAACCGTGATGAAACCGTACGCACTGCTTTCGCTGCTCGCCACCGGCACCCTGCTCGCCCAGGGCGCCTGGGCCGAAGACCCCGAAGTGCTGTTCAAGAACAAGGGCTGCGTGGCCTGCCATGCCATCGACACCAAGATGGTCGGCCCGGCCTACAAGGACGTCGCCGCCAAGTTCGCCGGCCAGGCCGGCGCCGAAGCGGAACTCGCGCAGCGGATCAAGAACGGCAGCCAGGGCGTCTGGGGCCCGATCCCGATGCCGCCGAACGCGGTCAGCGACGACGAGGCGCAGACCCTGGCGAAGTGGGTCCTGTCGCAGAAATGAACGCCCCTCCGGACTTCCGGCGCGCCGCCAGCCACGCCTTGTGGCTGGCCCTCGCGCTGACGTTCGCCTGTCCTCTTCCGGGCCTGGCCGACGAGCATCCCGATGCCCGTCGCCAGGCCCAGTTGCGTCACCTGCTGTTGCAGGACTGCGGCTCCTGCCACGGCCTGCGCCTGACCGGCGGCCTCGGCCCGGCGCTGACCCCCGAGGCCCTGCGCGGCAAGCCGCGCGAATCGCTGGTCGCCACCGTGCTCATGGGCCGTCCGCAAACCCCGATGCCCCCCTGGGCCGGCCTGCTCAGCGAAGACGACGCCGGCTGGCTGGTGGACCGCCTGATCGAAGGAGAGATCGCCCCATGAACCTGCGTCCCCTCGCGCCGCTTTTCCTCGCCCTGCTCGCCGGCTGTAGCCAGCAGCCGCCCTTGCGCGGCAGCGGCGACCTCGGCGTGCTGATCGAACGCGCCGACGGCAGCGTGCAGATCCTCGACGGCACGGCGAAGACCTCGCTGGCGCGGGTCGAAGGCCTCGGCGACCTGTCCCACGCCTCCCTGGTGTTCTCCCGCGACCAGCGCTACGCCTACGTATTCGGTCGCGACGGCGGCCTGACCAAGCTCGACCTGCTGGCCCAGCGCATCGACAAGCGCCTGATCCAGGGCGGCAACAGCATCGGCGGAGCGATCAGCCAGGACGGTCGGCTGGTCGCGGTATCCAACTACGAGCCGGGCGGGGTCAAGGTGTTCGACAGCCGCACCCTGGAGCTGGTCGCCGAGATTCCCGCCACCCGCCTCCCCGGCCAGGACAGGAACTCCCGGGTGGTCGGCCTGGTCGACGCGCCCGGGCAGCGCTTCGTGTTCAGCCTGTTCGACAGCGGCGAGATCTGGATCGCCGACTTCAGCCAGGGCGACACGCCGCACCTGACCCGCTTCCGCGATATCGGCAAGCAACCCTACGACGCCCTCATCAGCCCCGACGGGCGCTACTACATGGCCGGGCTGTTCGGCGAGGACGGCATGGCCCAGCTCGACCTCTGGCACCCGGAGCGCGGCGTCAGGCGCGTACTCGGCGACTACGGCCGCGGCCAACGCAAGCTGCCGGTGTACAAGATGCCGCACCTGGAGGGCTGGACCATCGCCAGCGACCAGGCCTTCGTCCCGGCGGTCGGCCATCACCAGGTGCTGGTGCTCGACGCGCGCGACTGGAAGCAGACCGACGCCATCGACGTCGCCGGCCAGCCGGTGTTCGTCATGACTCGACCGGACGACCGGCAGATCTGGGTCAACTTCGCCTACCCGGACAACGACAAGGTGCAGGTCATCGACAGCGAGACCCACGAAGTGATCGAAACCCTGCGCCCTGGCCCCGGCGTACTGCACATGGAATTCAGCGGGCGCGGCGACCAGGTCTGGATCTCGGTGCGCGACGCCGACCAGTTGCAGGTCTGGGACCCGTACCGCCTGAAGCGCATCGGCAGCCTTCCGGCCCGCAGCCCGAGCGGCATCTTCTTCAGCCACCGCGCCCAGCACATCGGACTCTAGGAGGCACCATGGACGACCTCTCCCGCCGCCTCCTCGCCCGCTACCAGAAAGGCCTGCCGATCTGCGCGGAACCCTATCGGCGGATGGCCGAGACCCTGGGTTGCAGCGAAGCCGAGGTGCTCGAACGGCTGCGTCGCCTGGAAGCCGACGGCGCGTTGTCGCGGGTCGGCCCGGTGCTCCGCCACCAACGCGCCGGGGCCAGCACCCTGGCTGCCCTGGCGGTGCCCGAGGAGCGTCTGCAACGGGTCGCCGAGCGCATCAGCCAGTACGCCGAGGTCAACCACAACTACCAGCGCGAACACCGCTACAACCTGTGGTTCGTGCTCACCGCCGGCGACCGCGCGCAACTCGACCGGGTACTGGCGGAGATCGCCGCCGACACCGGCCTGCAACCCCTCGACCTGCCGATGCAGGAAGCCTACTGCATCGACCTCGCGTTTCCCCTGGAGGCCAGCCGATGAACCCCGTCGAACCCCTCGCCGCGCCGCAGCGGCAACACCTGCGCTACCTGCTGGAACAGGGCCTGCCGCTGGCCAGCCGGCCCTACCGGGTGCTCGCCGAACGCATCGGCGCCGGCGAAGACGAAGTGCTGGAACAGGTCCGCCGCTGGGACGAAGACGGCCTGTTCCGCCGCTTCGGAGTGATCCTCCACCACCGCGCCCTGGGCTATACCGCCAACGCCATGCTGGTGCTGGACGTCGCCGACGCGGAGGTCGACGCCGTCGGCCGCGCCCTCGCCCACGAAACGATCGTCTCGCTCTGTTACCGCCGCCCGCGTCGCCTGCCGATGTGGCCATACAACCTGTTTTGCATGATCCACGGCCGCGAGCGCGGCGAAGTGGAACGCCAGATCGAGGCCCTGCTGGAGCGCCACGCCCTGCGCCAGACACCGCACCGCTGGCTGTTCAGCCTGCGCGCCTACAAGCAGTGCGGCGGCCGCTACACCGCGCCGCCGGCCGACCTGGAGCGCCGCCATGGATGAGTTCGACCGGCGCCTGCTGAACCGCCTGCAACACGGCCTGCCGCTGGAGCCGCATCCCTACGCGCTGCTCGCCGCCGAGCTGGATTGCCGCGAGGAAGACATCCTGCGCCGCCTGGACGACCTGCTCGACGACGGCACCCTGACCCGCTTCGGTCCGCTGTTCGATATCGAGCCCCTCGGCGGTGCCTTCACCCTGGCCGCCATGAGCGTGCCGGAGGCGCGTTTCGAAGAGATCGCCGCGCTGCTCGCTGGCTGGCCGCAGGTCGCCCACAACTACCGTCGCGAGCACGCCCTGAACATGTGGCTGGTGGTCGCCTGCGACAGCCCGGCGGAGGTCGCCGAGACTCTCGCACGGCTGGAGCGCGAGAGCGGGCTGGCGGTACTCGACCTGCCCAAGGAGGCGACCTACCATGTCGGCCTGCATTTCCCCCTCTGACGCCCTGCTCGCCCGCCGCCTGATCGAACTGACCCAGGCCGGCCTGCCGCTGGTCGCCGACCCTTGGGCGTGGATCGCCGCGCAACTGCGGCTGAGCGAGGCGGAGACCCTGGCGCTGCTGAAGCGCCTGCGCGACGCCGGGGTGATCCGGCGCATCGCCGCGGTGCCCAACCACTATCGCCTTGGCTACCGGCACAACGGCATGACCGTCTGGGACGTCGCCGACGAACGCATCGAACGCCTCGGCCGGCTGGTCGGCGGGCTGTCCTTCGTCAGCCATTGCTACCGGCGCCCGCGCCATCTGCCGCAGTGGCGCTACAACCTGTTCGCCATGGTTCACGGCCGCAGCGAAGCGGAGATCGAAGGCTATCGCCAGCAGATCCGCCTGCTGCTCGGCGAGGACTGTCGCGCCGACGAGATGCTGGTGAGCAGCCGCATCCTGAAGAAGACCGGCCTGCGCCTGGCGCAGAAGGAGGAACGTCCATGCTGAGGATCAGCCATTACCTGCGCAGCCTCACCGAGGACGCGCCGACGCCGCGCCGCGCCGGCGGCAGGCGCGCCCCGGTGGTGATCTGGAACCTGCTGCGGCGCTGCAACCTGACCTGCAAGCACTGTTACTCCACCTCCGCCGACAGCGACTTCCGTGGCGAGCTGGAGACCGCGGAAATCCTTCGCGGCATCGACGACCTGCGCGCCGCCGGAGTGCGCGTGCTGATCCTCTCCGGCGGCGAGCCGCTGATGCACCCGGACCTCTTCGAGATCGCCGCCCATGCGCGCCAGGCCGGGATGTTCGTGGCGCTGTCGAGCAACGGTACGCTGATCGACGAAGGCAACATCCAGCGCGTCGCCGAGGCCCGCTTCGACTACGTCGGCATCAGCCTCGACGGCCTGCGCGAGACCCACGACCGCTTCCGCCAGAAGCAGGGCAGCTTCGACGCCGCGCTGGCGGCCATGCGCCTGTGCCGCGAGGCGGATATCCGCGTCGGCATGCGCACCACCCTGACCGAGGAGAACGCCGCGCAACTACCGGCACTGCTCGACCTGATGCGCGAACTCGACGTGCAGAAGTTCTACCTCTCGCACCTCAACTACAGTGGCCGCGGCCGCCGCAGCCGCGCCCTCGACGCCCACCACCGGCGCACCCGCGAGGCCCTCGCGCTGCTCTTCGAACGGGCCGACCAGGACATCCGGCAGGGGCGCGACAGCGACTTCGTCACCGGCAACAACGACGCCGACGCGATCCTTCTCCTCGACTGGCTCAAGCGCCGCCGCCCGCAGCAACTGGCGCGTCTCTGCGAGCTGCTGCTGGACTGGGGCGGCAACGCCTCGGGCGAGGGCATCGCCAACATCGACAACACCGGCGAGGTGCATCCGGACAGCTACTGGTGGCACCACAGCGTCGGCAACATCCGCCATCAGCGCTTCGCCGACTTCTGGTTCGAGCGCCCCGACCCGCTGCTCCTGCAACTGCGCCAGCGCCCGCGACCGGTGGTCGGGCGCTGCAGCCAATGCCGCTGGCTGGACATCTGCAACGGCAACACCCGCACCCGCGCCTGGGCCGGCGGAGAACTCTGGGGCGAAGACCCCGGCTGCTACCTCAGCGATCAGGAAATCGGCCTCGAGCGCATCGCGCTGCACGCCGTCTAAGGAAAGCCTCATGAACACTACCGTGATTCCGCCGTCCCTCCTCGATGTCGATTTCCCTGCCGGCAGCGTCGCCCTGGTCGGCGCCGGCCCCGGCGATCCGGGCCTGCTCACCCTGCGCGCCTGGGCCCTGCTGCAACAGGCCGAGGTGGTGGTCTACGACCGCCTGGTCGCCCGCGAGCTGATCGCCCTTCTGCCGGAAAGCTGCCAGCGCATCTACGTCGGCAAGCGCTGCGGCCACCACAGCCTGCCGCAGGAAGAAATCAACGAGCTGCTGGTGCGCCTGGCCCGGCAGCAACGCCGGGTGGTCCGCCTGAAAGGCGGCGACCCGTTCATCTTCGGTCGCGGCGCCGAGGAGCTGGAGCGCCTGCTCGAAGCCGGCGTCGACTGCCAGGTGGTCCCCGGCGTCACCGCCGCCTCCGGTTGCAGTACCTACGCCGGCATCCCGCTGACCCACCGCGACCTCGCCCAGTCCTGCACCTTCGTCACCGGCCACCTGCAGAACGACGGCCGCCTCGACCTCGACTGGGCCGGCCTGGCGCGTGGCAAGCAGACCCTGGTGTTCTACATGGGCCTGGGCAACCTCGCCGAGATCGCCGCGCGCCTGGTCGAGCACGGCCTCGCCAGCGACACCCCGGCGGCGCTGGTCAGCCAGGGCACCCAGGCGGGCCAGCAGGTGACCCGCGGCGCCCTTGCCGAGCTGCCGGCGCTGGCGCGACGCTACCAGTTGAAGCCGCCGACGCTGATCGTCGTCGGCCAGGTGGTCGCGCTCTTCGCCGAGCGCGCGATGGCGCATCCGTCATACCTGGGCGCCGGCTCGCCGGTCAGCCGCGAGGCCGTCGCATGCGCCTGATCGGCCTCGCCCTCGGCCTGCTCCTCGGCGCCCTCGCACAGGCCGGCGAAGCGCCGGGGGAAGCGCTCTACCGCCAGCACTGCCAGGCCTGCCACGGCGCCGGGCGGCTCGGCGGCAGCGGCCCGACCCTGCTCCCGGAAAGCCTTTCGCGGCTGAAGCCGGCGCAGGCCCGCGAGGTGATCCTGCACGGTCGTCCGGCAACCCAGATGGCCGGCTTTGCCGGTCAATTGGACGACGCCGCGGCGGACGCCCTGGTCGCCTATCTCTACCAGGCGCCGCCGCGCGAACCGCAGTGGAGCGCCGAGGACATCCGGGCCAGCCAGGTTCAGCCGCATCCCCTCGCCACCCTGCCGTCCAGGCCCCGCTTCGAGGCCGACCCGCTGAACCTGTTCGTGGTGGTGGAGTCCGGCGACCACCACGTGACCATCCTCGACGGCGATCGCTTCGAGCCCATCGCCCGCTTCCCCTCGCGCTACGCCCTGCACGGAGGTCCGAAGTTCTCCCCGGACGGGCGCCTGGTGTACTTCGCCTCGCGCGACGGCTGGGTAACCCTCTACGACCTGTACAACCTGAAGGTGGTCGCCGAGGTCCGCGCCGGCCTCAACACGCGCAACCTGGCGGTCAGCGACGACGGGCGCTGGGTCCTGGTGGGCAACTACCTGCCCGGCAACCTGGTGCTGCTGGACGCCCGCGACCTGTCCCTGGTGCAGGTCATCCCGGCGGCCGACGCCCAGGGCCAGGCCTCGCGGGTCAGCGCGGTATACACGGCACCGCCGCGACACAGCTTCGTGGTCGCCCTGAAGGACGTCCACGAGCTGTGGGAGCTGCCCTATGCCAACGGCAAGCCGGTCGCGCCGAAACGGTTGGCGGTGGCCGACTACCTCGACGACTTCTCCTTCAGCCCCGACTACCGCTACCTGCTGGGCAGCTCGCGGCAGGCCAGGGGCGGCGAGGTGATCGAGCTGGACAGCGGCGCGCGGGTCGCCTCGATCCCGCTGTCGGGCATGCCGCACCTCGGCTCGGGCATCTACTGGAAGCGCGACGGGCGCTGGGTGTTCGCTACGCCGAACATCAGCCGCGGGGTGATCTCGGTGATCGACCTGCAAAACTGGAAGCCGTTGAAGGAAATCGTCACCGACGGCCCCGGCTTCTTCATGCGCAGCCATGCCGACTCGCCCTACGCCTGGACCGATACCTTCCTTGGCAAGAAACACGACGAGATCCTGCTGATCGACAAGCAGACCCTGGAAATCGCCCATCGCCTGCGCCCCAGCCCGGGCAAGGTGGCCGGCCACGTCGAGTTCACCCGCGACGGCCGCTACGCCCTGCTCAGCGTCTGGGACCGCGACGGCGCGCTGGTGGTCTACGACGCGCACAGCCTGGAGGAAGTGAAGCGACTGCCGATGAACAAGCCGTCGGGCAAGTACAACGTCGGCAACAAGATCGGCTATGCGGAGGGAACCTCGCACTGAGGCGGTCGAGACGCCATCAACGGATATCCCCGTATCCTCCGCGACGGACCGCGACAACCCTGTCCCCTCACGGCGCGAGAAAAACCACGGGAATGGCGGATAACCGCAAGCGGTTATTCGCCCTACCGCCCACCCTGCGCGAGGAGCCGTAGGGCGCATAACGCCAACGGCGTTATCC
>NZ_KV819895.1:141774-145039 GCF_001815235.1 Pseudomonas sp. HMSC065H01
GGGCGCATAACGCCAACGGCGTTATCCGCCGCTCACCCTGTCCCATCACGGCCCCGAGAAAACCCTGGGAATGGCGGATAGCCGCAAGCGGATATCCCCCCACCCGTCCCGCGCGCCGAGCCCCCGGCGCCCAGAAAAAAGCCCCGCATCGCGGGGCTTTCCGTCTCAGGCGCCAGGCCTCAGAACTGCTCGGCGTCCAGCAGGTACAGCGACTCGCTGCCGGCGCGCACGGAGGCGCTCAGGGAATGGATGCGCGGCAGCAGGCGGGCGAAGTAGAAGCGCGCGGTACCCAGCTTGCTGGCGTAGAAGTCGTCCTCGCCCTGCTTGGCCAGCGCGGTGCGCGCCATCAATGCCCACATGTAGGCATAGGCGGTGTAGCCGAACACATGCAGGTATTCGACCGACGCCGCGCCGATCTCGTTGGGATTGCCCTTGGCGCGGTCGAGCAGCCAGGCGGTCAGCTCTTCCAGGTTCTCCACGGCGGCCGCCAGCGGCTTGCTGAACTCGCCCAGGGCCTCGTCGGCGGAAGCGACGAAGGCCTTGATCTCGTCGGTGAAGTGACGGGAGAAGGCGCCGCCGCTGCCGATCACCTTGCGCCCCACCAGGTCGAGCGCCTGAATGCCATTGGTGCCTTCGTAGATCTGCGTGATGCGACAGTCGCGCACCAGTTGCTCCTGGCCCCATTCGCGGATGAAGCCGTGGCCACCGAAGATCTGCTGGCCATGGATGGTGGTTTCCAGCCCCATGTCGGTGAGGAATGCCTTGGCCACCGGGGTCAGCAGCGCCACCAGCTCTTCCGCGCGCTTGCGGGTGACCGCGTCTTCGCTGTACTTGGCGGTGTCCAGCTGCATCGCGACGTAGCTGGAGAAGGCGCGGCCGCCTTCGTTCAGCGCCTTCATGGTGAGCAGCATGCGACGCACGTCGGGGTGCACGATGATCGGGTCGGCGGCCTTGTCCTTGGCCACCGGGCCGGTCGGCGCGCGGCTCTGGATACGCTCGCGGGCATATTCGATGGCGCTCTGGTAGGAGCGCTCGCCGGTGGCCAGGCCCTGGATGCCGACGCCAAGGCGCTCGTAGTTCATCATGGTGAACATCGCCGCCAGGCCCTTGTTGACCTCGCCCACCAGCCAACCGGTAGCGCCGTCGAAGTTCATCACGCAGGTGGCCGAGGCCTTGATCCCCATCTTGTGCTCGATGGAGCCGCAACCCAGGCTGTTCTTCTCGCCCAGCGAACCGTCGGCGTTGACCAGCACCTTCGGTACCAGGAACAGCGAGATGCCCTTCGGCCCGGCCGGGGCGTCGGGCAGCTTGGCCAGCACCAGGTGGATGATGTTCTCGGTCAGGTCATGCTCGCCGCCGGTGATGAAGATCTTGGTCCCGCTGATCTTGTAGGAGCCGTCGGCCTGCGGCTCGGCCCTGGTGCGGATGATGCCCAGGTCGGTGCCGGCATGCGGCTCGGTCAGGCACATGGAACCGGCCCAGATACCGGCGTACATGTTCGGCAGGTACTTGTCCTTCAGTTCGTCGCTGGCATGGGCATTGAGCGCCAGGCAGGCGCCGGCGGTCAGCATCGGATACAGGCCGAACGACAGGTTGGCCGAGTTGACCAGTTCCTCGACCTGCGCCGAGATCACCTTGGGCATACCCATGCCGCCGTAGGTCGGATCACCGCCGACGCCGACCCAGCCGCCTTCGGCGTAGGTCCGGTAGGCCTCGGGGAAGCCGGCCGGGGTGCTCACCGCGCCAGCGTTCCACTGGCAGCCTTCCTCGTCGCCCGGACGGTTCAGCGGGGCGATGGTACCGGCGGTGACCTTGCCGGCCTCTTCGAGGATCGCCGCGGCGGTCTCGGCGTCGACCACTTCGGCCAGCGCCGGCAGTTGCGCCCAGAGCCGGGAGACCTCGAACACCTCATTGAGGACGAAGCGCATGTCGCGCAGCGGAGCTTTGTAATCAGCCATGTGGGGAATCCTCGATCGTACCGATCGCCGGCCGGGGGCCAGCGGCAACAAAATGGAGGCACGAAAGGCGTGCCGCGGCCGAGTCTACACCACCAACATTTCGGACTTGTAGCGTCACGTCGTGACCTGAAAGTCTATATCGGTCTTCTATGCGACAGGCATGAGAAAGCCCGCTTTTCGCGGGCTCGAGCGAGTTCGCCGGGAGTCCGACGGGCCCGGCGGGTGCGGGAGAAACCGGGGGAAGAAGCGCCGCGCCCCTGCCCCGGCAGCCGCTAGAGCGAAAACTGCTCCGCCGACAGGCTCATCAGGCCCGCCGCGCCGGCCTGGATCGCCGCGGCGTGCGCCGCAGTGCGCGGCAGCAGGCGACTGAAGTAGAAGTCGGCGGTGGCCAGCTTGGCTTCGTAGAACGCGGCCTCGCCGCTGCCGGCATCCAGCTTCTCGCGCGCCACCAGGGCGATGCGCAACCAGAAATAGGCCAGGGTCACGTAGCCGGAGAACATCAGGTAGTCCACCGAGGCGGCGCCCACTTCGTCGGCATTCTTCATCGCCGCCAGGCCCACCTGCTGGGTCAGTTCGCCCCACTGCGCGTTCAGCGCCGCCAGTTGCGCGACCTGTCCCTTCAGTTGCGGATGCTCGGCCTGGGCCTGGCACAACTGGTGGACCAGTTTGGTGAAACCGCGCAACAGCTTGCCCTGGCTGCCCAGTACCTTGCGGCCGAGCAGGTCGAGGGCCTGGATGCCGTTGGTGCCTTCGTAGATCTGTGCGATGCGGCAATCGCGGACCAACTGCTCCATGCCCCACTCGCGGATGTAGCCGTGGCCGCCGTAGACCTGCATGCCGAGGTTGGTCACCTCCTGCCCGGTCTCGGTCATGAAGGCCTTGCAGATCGGTGTCAGGAAGGCCAGCAGGTCGGCGGCCCGCTCGCGCTCGGCGGCGTCCTGCGACAGGTGCTCGGTGTCGAGCAACTGGGCGGTGAAGTAGGCCAGCGCGCGGTTGCCTTCGTTGAACGCCTTCATGGTCAGCAGCATGCGCCGCACGTCGGGGTGCACGATGATCGGGTCGGCCGGCTTGTCCGGCGCCTTCGGCCCGGTCAGCGAGCGCATCTGCAAGCGCTCCCGGGCGTAGCGCACGGCGCCCTGGTAACTGGTCTCGCCAAGGCACAGGCCCTGCATGCCGGTGCCCAGGCGGGCGTGGTTCATCATGGTGAACATGCAGTGCAGGCCCTTGTTCGGCTCGCCGATCAGGTAGCCGGTGGCGCCGTCGAAGTTCATCACACAGGTGGCCGAGGCCTTGATCCCCATCTTGTG
>NZ_KV819895.1:145139-236853 GCF_001815235.1 Pseudomonas sp. HMSC065H01
GCCTTGATCCCCATCTTGTGCTCGATGGAGCCACAGGAGACCGCATTGCGCGCGCCCACGTTACCTTCGGCGTCGGGAAGGAACTTCGGCACGATGAACAGCGAGATACCCTTGGTCCCGGCCGGCGCATCGGGAAGCTTGGCCAGCACCAGGTGGACGATGTTCTCGCTCAGGTCGTGCTCGCCGGCGGAGATGAAGATCTTCGTCCCGCTGATCGCATGGCTGCCGTCGGCGTTCGGCACCGCGCGGGTCTTGATGATGCCCAGGTCGGTGCCGCAGTGCGGCTCGGTCAGGCACATGGTGCCGGTCCAGGTGCCGGCGGTCATCCGCGCCAGGTAGAGGTCCTTCTGCGCCTGGCTGCCGTGGGCGTGGATCGCCGACATGGCGCCGCGGGTCAGGCCCGGGTACATGCCCCAGGAGACATTGCTGGCGCCGATCATCTCGCTGAGCAGCAGACCCAGCGAGTGCGGCAGGCCCTGGCCGCCGTACGCGGGATCGCTGGCGACACCGTTCCAGCCACCCTCGACGTACTGTGCATAGGCTTCCTTGAAACCCTTGGGCGTGGTCACCACGCCGTTGTCGAAGTGGCAGCCCTCTTCGTCGCCGGAGCGGTTCAGCGGCGCCAGAACCTGTTCGCAGAATTTCGACCCTTCATCGAGGATCGCCGCCACCATGTCCGGGGTCGCGTCGCTGGCGCCGAGCGCCTGGTAGCGCCCATGGAAGTCGAATACCTCATCGATCAGGAAGCGCATGTCGCGCAGCGGAGCCTTGTATTCCGGCATCTCTGTTCTCCTCGGCAGGGGCGCCCCACAGGCGCGAATCCCTCGAAGCTACTGCGCCGGGCGGGCGCCTACAATCACGCTGCGGACGCTGAATGCAACGCCATAACCCCGAGGTCGGAAGGCCAGGATGCAGCGGATCGCAGGCATGAAAAAGCCCGCCGAAGGGCGGGCTCTTTCTCACCTGGGGAACGGGCCGCCAGCGGCCCGTGCCATCAGTAACCGAGGGCGAAATCTTCCTCGGCCATCTCCATCAGGTTGCTGGCGCCGGACAGCATGGCGGCGACGTGGGCGCGGGTACGCGGCAGGATGCGCTGGAAGTAGAAGCGCGCGGTCTGCAGCTTGGCCTTGTAGAAGGCTTCCTCGCCGGTGCCGGCGGCCAGCTTCTCGGCGGCCAGGCGCGCCATGTCGGCCCAGAAGTAGGCCAGGCAGGCGTAGCCGGAGTACATCAGGTAGTCCACCGAAGCGGCGCCGACTTCCTCGCGATCCTTCATGGCGGCCATGCCGACCTTCATGGTCAGGTCGCCCCACTCCTTGTTCAGCTGCGCCAGCGGAGCGACGAATTCCTTGACGGCTTCGTTGGCTTCGTTGGCCTGGCAGAACTTGTGCACGATCTTGGTGAAGCCCTTCAGCGCCTCGCCCTGGGTCATCAGCACCTTGCGACCCAGCAGGTCGAGGGCCTGAACGCCGGTGGTGCCTTCGTACAGCATCGAGATGCGGCTGTCGCGGACGTTCTGCTCCATGCCGTGCTCGGCGATGAAACCGTGGCCACCGAAGATCTGCACGCCGTGGTTGGCGGACTCGAAGCCGACTTCGGTCATGAACGCCTTGGCGATCGGCGTGAGGAAGGCCAGCATCGAGTCGGCGGCTTTCTTCTGCTCTTCGTCCTGGCTGCGCTGGACGATGTCGACCTGCTTGGCGGCGAAGTACAGCATCGCGCGGTTGCCTTCGGCGAAGGCCTTCATGGTCAGCAGCATGCGGCGCACGTCAGGATGCACGATGATCGGGTCGGCGGGCTTCTCGGGCGCCTTCGGACCGGTCAGCGAGCGCATCTGCAGACGCTCGCGAGCATAGGCGATGCCGCCCTGGAAACCGACTTCGGCATGGGCCAGGCCTTGCAGCGCGGTACCCAGGCGAGCGGTGTTCATGAAGGTGAACATGCAGTTCAGGCCCTTGTTCGGCGGGCCGATCAGGAAGCCGGTGGCGGCGTCGAAGTTCATCACGCAGGTGGCGTTGCCGTGGATGCCCATCTTGTGCTCGATGGAACCGCAGGAAACCGCGTTGCGCTCGCCGGCGTTGCCTTCGGCGTTGGGCAGGAACTTCGGCACGATGAACAGCGAGATGCCCTTGGTGCCCTGCGGGGCGTCGGGCAGGCGGGCCAGGACGATATGGACGATGTTGTCGGCCATGTCGTGCTCGCCGGCGGAGATGAAGATCTTGGTGCCGGTGACCTTGTAGCTACCGTCGGCCTGCGGCTCGGCCTTGGTGCGCAGCATGCCCAGGTCGGTGCCGCAGTGCGGCTCGGTCAGGCACATGGTGCCGGTCCACTCGCCGGAGACCAGCTTGGTCAGGTAGGTTGCCTGCTGCTCGGCGGTGCCGTGGGCATGCAGGGTGTTCATGGCGCCGTGGGACAGGCCCGGGTACATGCCCCAGGACCAGTTGGCCTGGCCGACCATCTCGCTGATGGCCAGGCCGAGGGATTCCGGCAGACCCTGGCCGCCGTGCTCGACGTCATGGGCCAGGCTCGGCCAGCCGCCTTCGACGAACTGCTGGTAGGCCTCCTTGAAGCCGGTCGGGGTCTTCACGCCGTCGGCGCTCCAGGTGCAGCCTTCCAGGTCGCCGACGCGGTTCAGCGGAGCGATCACCTGTTCGCAGAACTTCGCACCTTCCTCGAGGATGGCGTTGACCATGTCGGGAGTCGCGTCTTCGGCGCCCGGCAGGCTCTGGTAGTGCGCTTCGTAGCCCAGCAGCTCGTCGCGAACGAAACGGATATCACGCAAGGGGGCCTTGTAATCAGGCATAGCAGTCAACCTCTACGAAGGGTTCTGGTTAATCGGCGACCGGACGGATGTCCAGAGTCTGCGGTCGCAGTGCGGGATCGCTCCCGGTCGCCTTGCCGGACGCACTCATGCGTCCCGGCTCTCAAACAGGCGTTTGAAACATACGTTTACGCCAATCCCTTGTCAAGCATCCGAACCGACCGCTCGGTCATGCCCGAAATCACTGGCAGCCACGTCCTTCCAAAGCACTTTCGTCTCTCTCAGTAAAGCCCATGGCGAAGCGCCCGGCAGGCTTCAGGGGCCGCCGGGTGACAGTCGGAAAAGGAAGGGTCGGGGCGGCCGCTGCCGGCCGCCAGGAAGTCAGGCGTGGGTATCGATCAGGGTACCGAGGGTCTCGTCGGCTACCTCGATGACCCGGGCGCCGCTCTGCGCCTCGAGCTTGCCGCGGGTCAGTTCGACCATCTGCTCGGCCTGGGCCGAACGGGCCTCCACGGTATTGCGGGCGATCTCGCTGCCGGCCTGGGCGACGCGGGCGCTGCCCGACTGCACCGCGTTGAGACCACTGACGAAAGCGTTGCCGGAAATTTCCACCCTCTACTCCTGGGGACGCGCACGCGCCACTGCGATAGCAAGTGGCTTCTATTCAAGCAGACTTGGCCGGCGCTGGGTACCGCCCGTTGGTTATGGACGGCCCGCTGTTTATAGCCCGATACCCAGGGGCCGCAGGTCGAGGTGCGCGGCCACGGCCGCGGGAGTGGCTTCCTCCAGGCGCGGTACCCGACCCAGGCAGGGCGCCGGCAGGCGTTCGGCGAGGGTCGCCAGGTTCTCTTCCAGGCGCGAGGTAGGCGGGTCGACGACGTTGGCCACCCAGCCGGCCAGCGCCAGGCCGTCGCCCAGGATCGCCTCGGCGCTGAGCAGCGCATGGTTGATACAGCCCAGGCGCACGCCGACCACCAGCACCACCGGCAGCGCCAGCAGGCGCGCCAGGTCGGACAGGTTCTCGCGGCCCAGCAACGGCACGCGCCATCCGCCGGCGCCCTCCACCAGGGTGAAGTCGGCCTGTAGCGCCAGCACCTCGCGCACCGCCTCGTGCAAGCGTGCGGCGCTCAGTTCGACGCCAGCCTCGCGCGCCGCCAGGTGCGGGGCGATGGCCGGTGCGAAGGCCAGCGGGTTGACCTGCTCGTAGGCCAGCGCCAGCGAGCACTGGCCGAGCAACACCAACGCGTCGCCATTGCGCAGGCCTTGCGCCGTGGGCTCGCAGCCGGAGGCCACCGGCTTCGCCGCGGCGGTGCTCAGGCCGGCACTCCGGGCCGCGTGGAGCAGGCCGGCGGCGATGGTGGTCTTGCCGATCTCGGTGTCGGTACCGGTGACGAAGAACGCCGGCATGGTTCAGGAATCCTTGCGCAGCACGCCGAAGACGACGCGGTAGGTAGCGGGCAGCCCCTCGGGCTGGCGGAAACGCTCGTAGGCGGCGACCAGCGCGCGGATGCGCTGGCGCCCGGTCAGGCCGTCGGGCCGCCCGGGGTTGAGGTTGTGCGCGCCCAGGGCCTTGAGTTCGTGGGTCAGGCTGCGCAGGTCGGGGAAATGCAGGAGCCGGTCCTCGTGGCGCAGGGTCAGCGGCAGCAGGCCGCTGCCGGCCGCGTGTTGCAGGTAGTCGGCGAAGGCGCGGAAGCGATTGACGTGGACGAAGCCGTCCACCACCCGCCAACTGTCGCGCAACTCGCCCAGGGTACCGACGCACAGGCTGCTGAACGCCAGCACGCCGCCCGGCCGCAGGACCCGCCGCGCCTCGGCCAGGACCGCCGGGAGGTCGGCGCACCACTGGATCGCCAGGCTGGAGAACAGCAGGTCGCAACTGCCGTCGCGCAACGGCAGCCTCTCGGCGTCGCCGCCGATGAAATGGCTGGCGCCGCCGCGCGCGCGGGCATGCCGCAGCATGCCTTCGGCGATATCCACGGCTAGGCCCTCGGCCGCACCGAAGCGTCGTTCCAGGGCCCGGCTGAAATAACCGGTGCCGCAGCCGAGATCGACCCAGCGGCGCGGCGAGAAGCCTTCCGGCAATGCCGACAGCAGGCTCTCACCGACGCCGCGCTGGAGTTCGGCCACCGCGTCGTAGCTGGCCGCCGCGCGGGAAAACGACGCGGCGACCTGGCGCTTGTCGGGCAGCGCGGCAACGCCATGGGGCGCCAGCAGCGGCGAGGAATCGTCAGGCATCGTCACCCTCGCGAAGGAATCTCAGGATTGCGCCGGCCACCTCGTCCGGGCATTCCAGCGGCAGGCCGTGACTGGCCGCCAGGGTCGAGACCTCGACGTCCGGCAGCCACTCGAGCAGGGCCTCGGCGGCGGCCAGCGGCACCAGCGCATCGGCTTCGGCGAACAGGTGCAATTGCGGCCCGCGGAAGTTTTCCAGGGCGGCCCGGGTATCCAGTTGGCCGAGCAACTGCAGGCCGGCGACCAGCGCCTCGCGCTCCAGTTGCGGCAGCGCCACCTGCAGTTGCCGCGCCAGGGTCCGAGGGTCGCGCGCACCCTGGCTGACCAGCAGGGTGAAACGCTTGCGGGTCAGGTGCGGTTCGAGCAGGAAAGCCTCGAAGAAGTCCTCGAAGGTTTCCGCCGGCATCGCGTTCGGCCAGTCCTCGCGCACGCGGAAGCACGGATTGCTGGCCAGGGTCAGCAGTCCCCGGCAATCGTCGCCGCGGCGCGCCGCCAGTTCGCCGGCGAGCATGCCTCCCAGCGACCAGCCGGCCAGCCAGCTATCGCGCGGCAGGTTATCGTCGAGTTCGTCGAGCCAGTCGGCGGCGGCGTCCAGCGACGGCAGCGGCTCGATCAACACGTTCAGGTGCGGCTCGCGCTCGTGCAGCGCGTCGCGCAGCGGTTCCAGCGGTGCGCTGCCCAGGCCCCAGCCCGGCAACAGGATCAGGTGGTCACGCATCGTCTCCCTCCTCGGCTTCGATCTCTGCCAGAAGGCTAGACGACAGCTGTCGCCAGCTTTCGCCGAGGGCTTCGAGCAAGCGGTCGACCTGCGCTTCGCTGTGCGCGGCGGACAGCGTGACGCGCAGCCGCGCGCTGTTGGCCGGCACGGTTGGCGGGCGGATCGCGCCGACCATGATGCCACGGGCTCGAAGCATGCCGGCCAGGGCCACGGCCTGGCGGCTGCCGCCGACCAGGATCGGCTGGATCGGCGTGAAGCTGTCCATCAGGGTCAGGCCAAGCGCCTCGGCGCCATGGCGGAAACGGGCGATCAGCGCCGCCAGGTGTTGCCGCCGCCAGCTTTCGCGGCGCAGCAGCTCCAGGCTCTTCAGGGTGGCGCAGGCCACCGCTGGCGGCTGGCTGGTGGTGTAGATGTAGGGCCGGGCGTACTGGATCAGGGTCTCGATCAGTTCCTCGCTGCCCGCTACGAAGGCGCCGGCGGTACCGAAACCCTTGCCGAGGGTGCCGATCAGCACCGGCACCTGCTCCTGGCCGAGGCCGAAATGTTCGACGATCCCGCCGCCGCTGGCGCCCAGCGGGCCGAAGCCATGCGCGTCGTCGACCATCAGCCAGGCGCCGCGGGCCTGCGCGACGGCGGCCAGGGCCGGCAGGTCGGCGAGATTGCCGTCCATGCTGAAGACCCCGTCGGTGACCACCAGGGTATTGCCCTCGGCCTTGTCCAGGCGCGCGGCGAGGCTTGCCGGGTCGTTGTGCAGGTAGCGCGAGAAACGCGCGCCGGAGAGCAATCCGGCATCCAGCAGCGAAGCGTGGTTGAGGCGGTCCTCCAGCACCGTGTCGCCCTTGCCGACCAGCGCGGTCACCGCGCCGAGATTGGCCATGTAGCCGGTGGAGAACAGCAGCGCACGGGGCCGCCCGGTGAATTCGGCGAGGGCCAGCTCCAGTTCGTGGTGCGGGCCGCTGTGGCCGACCACCAGGTGCGAGGCGCCACCGCCCACGCCCCAGCGCTCGGCGCCGGCGCGCAGCGCGGCGATCACCTCGGGATGGTTGGCCAGGCCGAGGTAGTCGTTGGAACAGAAGGCCAGAAGCGGCTGGCCGTCGACCACGACGTCCGGGCCCTGGGCCGACTCCAGCAGCGGCCGCTGGCGGTAGAGGTCTTCCGCGCGCCGGCTGGCGAGGCGGGAAGCGAGATCGAAGGACATGGCAGGTCGCTCGTGTTGCTGGACGGACGCAGGCGCACCCGTCCACGCAGGGCCGACATCAGCGGCTGCAACGAAGGGACGGCGGCGCCCTCCCTTCCAGTATGGTCAGGCGGAAGCGGCGTTATAGAACAGCTTCGATTCGCGTTGTTCCACCAACGCCTGCTCGATGGCGGCCTGGTGCACTTCGTCGGCGTGCTCTTCGCGCTCTTCCGGCTTGATGCCGAGACGGGCGAACAACTGCATGTCCTTTTCGGCCTGCGGGTTCTTCGTGGTCAGCAGCTTTTCGCCGTAGAAGATCGAGTTGGCCCCGGCCATGAAGGCCAGCGCCTGCATCTGCTCGTTCATCTGCTCGCGGCCGGCGGACAGGCGCACGTGGGACTTCGGCATCATGATCCGGGCCACCGCCAGGGTGCGGATGAAGTCGAAGGGATCGACGTCCTTCTCTTCCGCCAGGGGCGTGCCCTTGACCTTCACCAGCATGTTGATCGGCACCGACTCCGGGTGCTCCGGCAGGTTCGCCAGTTGGATCAGCAGGCCGGCGCGGTCGTCCACCGACTCGCCCATGCCGAGGATGCCGCCGGAGCAGATCTTCATCCCCGCCTCGCGCACGTAGGCCAGGGTCTGCAGGCGCTCGCTGTAGGTGCGGGTGGTGATGATGTTGCCGTAGAACTCCGGCGAGGTATCCAGGTTGTGGTTGTAGTAGTCGAGGCCGGCGTCCGCCAGCGCCTGGGTCTGTTCCTGGGTCAGGCGACCGAGGGTCATGCAGGTCTCCAGGCCGAGCTTCTTCACGCCCTTGACCATCTCCAGGACGTAGGGCATGTCCTTGGCCGACGGGTGCTTCCAGGCAGCGCCCATGCAGAAGCGGGTCGAACCGATGGCCTTGGCCTCGGCCGCCGCCTCGAGGACCTTCTGCACCTCCATCAGCTTCTCCTTGTCCAGGCCGGTGTTGTAGTGGCCGGACTGCGGGCAGTACTTGCAGTCCTCGGGGCAGGCGCCGGTCTTGATCGACAGCAGCGTCGAGACCTGCACGCGGTTCGGGTCGAAGTGCGCGCGATGCACCGTCTGCGCCTGGAACAGCAGGTCGTTGAACGGTTGCTCGAACAGGGCACGGACTTCGGCGAGGGACCAGTCGTGACGGGTGGCGACGGAAGCGGTTGCACTCATGGGGAAGATTCCTTCGACGCTTGTATGGCGCCTTTTGTCGGGGAGCCCCGGCACGCCGGGGGTCAGGCTCAAGGGCATCATAAGTGGCTGTATGACGCTGTCAACCCAACCCAGGGCACAGGACTACATCTGATCAATATTTGATCATTCATGTAGAAGCCAGTAGTCATCGACTGCTCCAATCGGCCTCGTCCTCTATGTGGCATTCGGCTCCCTAGAAGAAACGGCGCAACTACCTCGGAAAACTACAAGTAATGCTTAGGATATTTCCTACAAGAAATAGGAAATATCTTATTTATATATTCCCTGGCAGGTTTCTAACATGGAGAAACATTGAATCTCTTGCCACCCTAGCGGTGCGCAACGAAAACAAGTTATCCAGACTTGAACCATGAACGCAACCAACCACCCTAAATATAGCCATTCAAAGCGCAGCGGAAGTATAACGAAAAATATATTCGACCCTTCCGACCAACCACTTTCCAAAACACGATACGGGTTTCATTCGGGCACATTCAGGAATATGAATGGAAAGCGCCTCTTCCAGGTCCGAAGTTGGCTTCGGATGGTTCTTGCATCGATATTCGCCTGGCTGTGCATGTCCGCCCATGCCGATCTCTCGTTCGACGGCCAGAACCGTTTCGTGATGAAAGGCAAGCGCCTGCCGATCACGCTGGTCAACGAGGGCAAGGAGCCGGCCCTGGCGGAAATCTCCCTGGATTGGGGTACCGACGGCAAGGGGCAGGCGCTGCCCTTCGCCGTGTCCAGGCCGCTGCTCCGCCTGGGCGCCGGCCAGCGGGCCAAGGTGGAGGTGCTCTACCAGGGCCAGGGCCTGCCCACCGACCGCGAGACCTACCTGCTGTTGAGCGTGCTGGACGTGCCGCACGCGCCCAGTACTCCCGAGACCCTGCAGATCGCCCTACGCCATCGCTTCAAGCTGTTCTATCGGCCGCCCCTGGAAGCCACCGTCGAGCAGGCGAACGAGGGCGTGACGTGGACGCTCGGCACCAGCGGCAATCCGAAGGCACACAATCCTTCGCCCTACCACATCACCTTCAGCCAGTTGGAGTTCCTCGACGCATCGGAGCGGAGCTGCGGCGAAGCCATCGAACACCTGATGCTGGCGCCCTTCTCCAATCACCAGTTCGACATCGCCGCCTGCCATCCCGACAAAGTGCGTTACGCGATCGTCAGCGACGGAGGGAACCTCCACCCTTATCACGGCGCATTGAAATCAGGCGTAGAGACCAACGCCAAACACCCATGAGGCCCGGAATACACCATGAATGCAATTACCCGAACACTACTTGTGGGAATGCTGGTTGCGTTGGCGCAGAAAGGTTATGCGCTGACCTGCGAAAGAGCGGACAACAAGGCAACGATCGACTATGTCAACATCGACACGAGCATCGCCGTGCCTTCGGCTCTGCCCAAGGACACCGTGCTCTGGCGCTCTCCAACCTACGATTTCTCCGTCAGGTGTTACCAGGAGCGCGAAAACACCGGACCTGAGGACGTCTATTTCTATCTCAGTCCGGACGGCCAGGGCGCATTGGGCTCGGACCTGGAGGTGGGCATCAACCTGAACGGCGAGGACCTCCGTTGTTCCTCGCTCCCCGGCTGCCGGCAGAAGATAGGCATGCATTTCGATGGTTGCTGGACAGGAGGACGGGGGGGATGCGAAGGCATGGCTCAGACCAAGCAGGTCCGTTTCCAGATCTTCCTCTCCAAACTCGCCGCCCCCACTCCCGGCAAGGAAGGTCCCATCACGGGCGTAAACTCCTACGCACTGTTCCAGTTCGATGGAGTGGGAGGCATCAACAACCTGGGGGGCCGGAACCTACGTATGTATGCCCTTGGCATGAACAACCTCCGCTACGTCGCCTGCACCTCCACGCTAAGCATTTCTCCAAAGACCCTCAACTTCCAGATACTGCAATCGCAATTTGCCGCACAGAATCTGGTCATCAAAGAACTTCCCTTCAGCATCACCGCCAATAAGAGCTGCAACAGCGCCTATGGCCTGAACGCTATGTTCATTCCCGCCAGCAATACCACCCTGTCGAGCACGGATACGTTGCTGGCCAAGGACAATCCAACAGTGGGCATCAGGCTCCTCAATGAGGATCGCAGCGTCATCAGTATCGGTAAGGAGTTCGAGTTCATTCCCTACGCCCCAACCCAGACGACGGTGACGAAGAACTTTCTCGCCCAACTGAGGTGGATGACGAGCAGACCCATTCTAGGCCCGTTCAACGCCACCGCCGCGATAGAGGTCTATTACAAGTGACCGCTAGGCCGCACCTGCAACAGGCGCGGCATGCTCTGCAAAAACAAGAATCGATTAACAACCTGCAGAAGAACCCCATGAATGCCTTCATCCGTTACATGCTTGTCGCAATGCTGCTCGTCCTGTCGCAGAAAAGCTTCGCCTTGATGTGCTGGAAATCGGACAACAAGCAAACCGAAGATTATGTCTACATCGATACGAGCATCGCTGTTCCATCGGTCCTCCCCAAGGACACCGTACTCTGGCGGTCTCCGAACTACTCCATATCGATCACTTGCTTCCAGGATCGCGACTGGGGGCCAGAGCAGGTCTATTTCTACCTGAGTCCAACCGGTCAGGGCGCGCTGGGTTCGGACCTGGAGGTGGGCATCAACCTGAACGGCGAAGACCTGCGCTGCTCGACACTCGACAAGTGCCGAAAGGAGATCGGCATGCACTTCGATGGTTGCTGGACGGGACGAGGTTGCGAAGGCAGGGCGAAGAAGATGACCGTCAACTTCAACTTCTTTCTCTCCAAGCGGGCAGGTCCCAGTACCGGTAAGGAAGGTCCTATCACAGGGGTAAACGCCTACCCGATTTTCCAGTTCGATGGCGAGAGCGCTATCAATAACATAGGGGGGTACAACTTCCGCATGACCCTCCACGGCTTGAATAACCTTCGCTACGTCGCCTGCGCGTCCACAATCAGCCTTTCTCCGAAAACCGTCGACTTCCAAAGCCTGCAGGCCTATTTCGCCAGCCGGGACCAGATCCTCAAGGAACTTCCGTTCAGCGTCACCGCCAATAAGAACTGCAGCAGCGCCTATGGCCTGAACGCGATGTTCCTCCCCTCCGGCAACACCTCCCTGTGGGGTTCGGACACTCTTTTGGATAACAACAACAAGTCCGTGGGAATCCGACTTCTCAAGCAGGAAGACCGCAGCATCATCGATATCGGCAAGGAGTTCGTACTGGTGCCCAATAGCCAGAACCAATTGGTGGTCATAAGAAACTTCCTCGCCCAGGTGAGGTGGATGACGGGCACTCCAACGCCAGGCCCCTTCAACGCCACCGCCGCGATAGAGGTCTACTACAAGTGACCGCCCGGGGCCGCTTCGCAGACCGAAGCGGCCCGGTATCGACGACTCAGCGCAGGAAGAAGTGCTGGAGTCGTTGCACTTGCCAGTTGTAACGGCGACGCGCCTCGAGACCTTCCTCCAGGCTGACGGCGACGAAACGCGCCTTCTGGTTCGGTTGCATCTGCGCCAGCCGGTTCAGGTCGGGGCTGATCACCGTGCCCAGCGTGGCATATCCCCCACCGGACACCGCATCGCGATGCAGGACGATGGGTTCGAGCCCGCCCGGTACCTGGATCGAGCCGATGGGATAGCAGGCGTCGACGATGTTGGACGGGTCCGAGCCTGCGCCGAATGGCTGTTCGCGCGGCTCGAACCGGAGCGCCGTGCCGCCCTTGAAGCGGTAGCCGGTGCGGTCCGCCTCCGAACCGACGGTCCAGGTCTCGGCGAAGAAACGCTCGACCGCGTCGGGGGTCAGGCGATGGACGTAGAGTCCGGGAACTACCCGCAAGCTCACCTCGCCGCCGACCTCCACCTGCAGCGAACGCGGCAGCGCCAAGCCCTCCACGGCAGAGGGCGAGGCAGGCCCCAGGGGCAGCAGGTCGCCCTCCGCCAGCCGTCGTCCCTGCAAGCCACCGATCGCCCCCAGACCGTAGGTCGAACGGCTGCCCAGCACCTCGGGCACCGCGATGCCGCCGTCGATGGCGAGATAGCCACGGGCGCCGGCACGGATGAAATCGAACCCCAGGACCTGGCCGGCGCGAACCCGGAAGGAAGTATCCAGCGGCATCTCCGCGCCCTCCAGACGAGGCGTCATGCGCGCCCCGCACACGGCCACCAGGGCGTCGCGCTGGAACTCCAGCTGCGGCCCCAGCAACGCGCACTCCAACACGGCGGCGGTCGGTGCGTTGCCCACCAGCAAGTTGGCAGCGCGCAGGGCATACTGGTCGAGCGCGCCGGACGGCGGGATGCCCAGGTGATAGTGGCCTTCGCGGCCGGCGTCCTGCACCGAGGTGGCGAGGCCGGGCTTGAGCACCTTAATCGACATGCAGTACCTCCTGCAGATGTTGCGTGCAGCCTCGCGGATCGGCGAGGAACGCGTCGAGATCGAAACTCACCGGACGGATGCGCAGGTCGAATGTGCCCGATTCGACTTCGGCCGCCATGCGCTCGTACTCGGTCCGCTCGATGGGGCGGAACTGGACGATGTCGCCAGCGCGGAAGAACACCATAGATTCCTCGAGATAGGGCAGGCCCTGGCGGGGATCGAAGATCGGCGCCGGAGTCACGCCGAACATCTGATAGCCGCCGGCACCGCGCACCGAATAGATGCAGCCGAAGCAACCGCCGTGGCCGAGGGTCAGCTTCGGCGTGTCGATGCGCGGACGCAGGTACTTGGGCACCTGCAACTGCCGTTCGCGCTCGACCATCTGGTACATGAACGGCAGGCCGGCGACGAAACCGACCATCGAGACGAACCACGGCGTGCCGCTGTGCGCCTGGATGAACGCCTGCACGTCGGCGTAGCCGTTGATCCGCGCGGCGTACTCGAGGTCGGTGGAGTCCGGGTCCTGGTGACGGTCGCGGAAGCGCATCAGGGTCTCGTGGGTCCAGGGATCGTTGTACAACACCGGCACTTCGACGATACGCGTCTCGATGCTGCGCGCGGCGACCGCCTCGGCTTCCAGGCCGCGCACGGTCTCCAGCAGCGCCTGCGGGGCCAGCCGGTCGGGGTCGAAGCGGACCTGGAACGAGGCGTTGGCCAGGCACACGTCGAGCACCCCGGGCAATTGCAGGGCCTCGATCGCGCGGGTGATCGCCATGCCGCGAAAGAAGGCTTCCAGCGACATGGCTTCGGCGACCTCGGCGAACAGGTGCTCGTCGCCGCCGAAGCTGTAGCGGATGTTGGCGTGCATCTCAAACCTCCTGCGCGGCGGCGGTCCGCTCGGCGAGCCAGGTTTCCAGGGTAGCGGTATCGAACTGCGCGGCCTGTACCCGCGCATCGGCGAGCAGCCAGCGGTGCAGCGGCAGGGTAGTGGCCATGCCGGCCAGCACGGTGCGCTCCAGCGCCTGGCGCGCGCGGGCGAACGCTTCGTCGCGGTCGCGACCATGGACGATCAGCTTGGCCAGCAACGAATCGTAGTACGGCGGCACCCGGTAGCCGGGATACAGGTGGCTGTCCACTCGCACGCCCTCGCCCTGCGGCCATTCCAGGCGCTCCACGGTGCCGGGGCTGGGGAAGAAATTGCGCGCCGGGTCTTCGGCGTTGATCCGCATCTCCAGCGCCGCGCCGTTCAGGCGAATGTCCTCCTGGCGCCAGGGCAGCGCCTCGCCGGCGGCGATGCGCAGCATGGCCTGGACCAGGTCGATGCCGGTGACCATCTCGCTGACCGGATGCTCGACCTGGATACGGGTGTTCATCTCGATGAAGAAGAACTCGCCGCTGTGCGCGTCGAACAGGTATTCCAGGGTGCCCGCGCCACGATAGCCGAGACTCTGCGCCAGGCGCACCGCGCTCTCGCAGAGGGCCTGGCGCTGCGCGCCGTCCAGCGCCGCCGAAGGTGCCTCCTCGAAGACCTTCTGGCGCCGCCGCTGCAGCGAGCATTCGCGTTCGAACAGATGCACCGCGCGCTCGCCATCGCCGAGGATCTGCACTTCGATGTGCCGTGCCTGGCGGATGAAGCGCTCCAGGTACACCGCCGGCGAACCGAAGGCGGCCTGCGCCTCGCGCTGGGCGATGGGGAATTCCCGACGCAGTTCGTCGGCGTCGTGGGCGATACGGATGCCACGCCCGCCGCCGCCGGCGGAGGCCTTGACCAGCAGCGGATAGCCGACCTCTTCGGCGCAAGCCAGCGCCGCGTCGAGGTCGCCCAGCTCGCCGGGCGAGCCCGGCACCACCGGCACCCCGGCGGCCATCGCGGTACGCCGCGCCTCGGCCTTGTCGCCCATGCGGCGGATGGTCTGCGCCTCCGGACCGACGAAGACCAGGCCGGCCGCCTGCACCGCTTCGGCGAAGGCGGGGTTCTCGGAGAGGAAACCGTAGCCGGGATGGATCGAGTCGGCACCGGTTTCCCGCGCCGCCATGAGAATCGCCTCGATATCCAGGTAGCTCCGGTCGGCCCGCGCAGGGCCGATCAGGCGTACCTCATCGGCCAGCCGCGCGGCCAGCGAATCGCGATCCGCCTCGCTGCACACCGCTACCGTGGGAATGCCCAGTGCCTGCGCGGCGCGGATGATGCGCACGGCGATCTCGCCGCGATTGGCCACCAGCAGCTTGTTCAGTCGCTTGTGCATGGCATCCTCCTCAGGTAGCGCTGGCGATCACCGCCAGCACCTGGCCCGGCTCGATGGCCTCGCCATCTTCCACGTGGAACGCCTGGAGTATGCCGGCCTGCCCGGCCTGCACTTCGGAAAACTGCTTCATCACCTCTATCAGCCCGATCACGCTGCCGGCCTCGACCGCCTGCCCGACCTCCGCGTAGGGCGGCGCGTCGGGGCTGGCCTTGCGATAGAAGGTGCCGGGCAAGGGGGACTGCACGTTATGTTCGGCCATGACGAATCCTCATTATTCGAACGTTGTAGGAAATGGCAGAAAAGCTTGTCGCGAGGCTCGCCGAGGCGAGCGGTGCTCAACGCGGCGCCTTGATGCGGATGCCGGCGCCCTCCAGGCGCGCACGGGTGCTGGCGACCAGCTCCAGGGCACCGGGGGTATCGCTGTGGATGCACACCGAGTCGAAGGCGATGTCGAGGTCCTCGCCCTCGACGGTGCGCACCTTGCCCTCGCGGCAGGCGCGCAGGACCTTGTCGGCGACCTGCTGCGGATCGAGGGCGGCGACCCGCCGGGTGAAGACGATGGAGCCGCTGCGGTCGTAGTCGCGGTCGGCGTAGAACTCGCGCACCAGCGGCTGGCCCAGTTCCCGGCCGATGCGCCAGGTGGCCGAACCGGGCATGCAATAGAGCAGCAGTTCCGGTTCCAGGCGTTGCAGGGTCTCGACGAACAGGCGCGCGGCGACCTCGTCCCGCGCCAGGTGCATGTAGAGCGCGCCGTGGGGCTTGACGTGTTGCAGCGACAGGCCCTGCAGCCGGGCGAATTCGCGCAGTGCGCCAAGCTGGTAGAGCATGTCGTTGACCAGCTCGATGGCCGGCGCGGCGATGTGCCGACGCCCGAAGCCGACCAGGTCGCGGAAGCCCGGATGGGCGCCGATGGCCACGCCATGCTCGGCGGCCATCTCCACGGTGCGGCGCATGCTGCTCGGGTCGCCGGCATGGAAACCGGTGGCGATGTTGGCGCTGCTGATCAGCGGCATGATCGCTGCGTCCACGCCATCGCCGATGGTCCATGGGCCGAAGCCTTCGCCCATGTCGGAATTGAGGTCGACTTCAGTCATTGCCCGCAGGCCTCATCTGTCTTGTTGTTGGATGGAGCCACGGTAAAAGCCGGGAAAGGTATTGGGTAGATTTATTATTCGATAGACTGGTTTCTGAAAAACAGATACCTCCTCCGGATGCTCCCCATGGCCCTGACCCTCCGCCAGGTTCGCTACTTCATCGCCACCGCCGAGTTCGGCCAAATATCCCAGGCCGCCATCCACCTGAACATCTCGCAGTCGGCGGTGACCAGCGCGATCCAGGAACTGGAGGGCATGCTCGGCGTCGCCCTGTTCACCCGCACGGCCCAGGGCATGAACCTGACCGACAGCGGCCGGCACTTCCTCAACCACGCCTATTCGATCCAGCGCAGCGTCGACGACGCGCTCAACAGCCCGCAACCGGACACCCGGGTCGAAGGCACCCTGAAGGTCGCCGCCAGCTATACCGTGATGGGCTATTTCCTCCCCCACCACCTGCAACGCCTGGCGCAGTGGTACCCGGAACTGGAGCTACAACTGTTCGAGGACGAGCGCGCCAGCATCGAGCGCGGCCTCCTCGACGGTCGCTACGACATCGCCGTGCTGCTCACCGGCAATCTCACCGAGCCCGGGATCGCCGCCGAAACCCTGTTCAACTCCGAGCGCCGGTTGTGGCTGCCCAGCCGCCATCCGCTGGGCGAGAAGGCCGACCTGGGCCTTGCCGACGTGGCCGGCGAGCCCTACATCATGCTCACCGTCGACGAGGCCGGGCAGAGCGCGCTGCGCTACTGGCAACAGAGCGGACACCGGCCACAGGTGATCCTCCATACCAGTTCGGTGGAAGCGGTGCGCAGCATGGTCGCCAACGGCTCCGGCGTGGCCATCCTCTCCGACCTGGTGTACCGGCCCTGGTCGCTGGAAGGCAAACGCATCGAGACGCTATCGCTGGTCGACCCGGTGCCGTCGATGAGCGTCGGCCTGGCCTGGCGCCGCGACACCGAAGCGAGCGCCGGGATGCGCGCGTTCCGCGAATACTTCCGCCAGTCGTTCCTCGCTCCGCAGCAAAGCAGCAGCCGGCGCTGAACCCGGCGGCTAATCTCTGATCCAACGCTGGGAACACTCAGGACAGGACACTCATGGGTACAGAAGGCTTTTTCGACGGACTGGGCGAGATGCTGGGCAGGGCGATCCGCTTCGTGGTGGACCTGCTCTCCGGCCTGCTGGGCGGCATCTGGGGCGCCATGGACGACTTCCTCCACGGCCTGGCCAGGGCCATCGGCATGGACGCATCGCTGTTCAGCTTCGTCTTCCTGGTGCTCGGCCTGTTGCTGCTCTACAGCGGTATACGCGCCTTCTTGCGCCGCTCGATAGTCGGCGGGGTGATCTGGACGGTGCTCGGCCTGATCGTCATGAGCTGGCTCATCCACTGATCCACGTGTCGGCCGTTTCCGCAAGGAGCGAAGGAAGGTTTCGGTTATCCACAGGCGAGTTCCGAACCCGCTGGCAACGGCTGGTCGGCGGCGCGCGCCTGCGGTTGCATGGTGCGACATCCGCCAGGAAGTCCCGCCATGTCGTTCCCGCTTCGTCCTCTCACGCGCTGGCTTTTGCCGCCGCCGGCCTGCCTGCTCTGCGCCGCCCGCAGCGACCAGCCGGCCCGCCCGCTGTGCCGCGCCTGTGCCGCCGACCTGCCCTGGTCGCGCCAGCAGTGCCGGCGCTGCGCCCTGCCCCTGCCGCTGGACGGCCAGGTGTGCGGCGAGTGCCTGCGCCGCCCGCCGGCCTATGAACAGGCGATCGCGCCCTGGCGCTACGCCTTTCCGCTCGACAGCCTGATCAACCGCTTCAAGCACCAGGCGGCCTGGCCGCTGGGGCGGCTGCTCGGCGAGTTGCTGGCGGAACACCTGCGGCAACGCTACGCCGAAGGCCTGCCGCGCCCGGCACGCCTGCTGCCGGTCCCGCTGGCGCCTCGGCGCGAACGTCGTCGCGGCTTCAACCAGGCGCAACAGCTCGCCGAGCGACTGGCTGGCGAGCTGGACCTGCGCTGCGATCCGCACAGCCTGCGGCGAGTGCTGGATACTCCGGCCCAGCAGGGGCTGGACGCGACGGTGCGGCGGCGCAACCTGCGCCACGCCTTCGCCCTGGCGCCCGCCAGCGATGTTCGCGGGCTGCACCTGGCACTGGTGGACGACGTGCTCACCACCGGGGCCACCGCCGAGCGCCTTTCCCGCCTGTTGCGCCGGGCGGGCGCCGCGCGGGTCGACGTCTACTGCCTGGCGCGCACGCCGAAGCCCGGCTGAGCTGGGCTAAACTGCCGCGCAACCGATACGGGAGAGGATCCATGCGCGCACTGCTGGTCGCGGCCTGCCTGTTGCTCGGCGGTTGCAGCCATTTCGCCGAAGACGACTGGCTGGGCGAAGACAAGGCCCTGCATTTCGCCAGTTCCGCGGCCCTTGCCGCGGCGGGCATGCAGATGGCCCACGACCGCGGCCTGCGCGGCGCTCGCCAGGCACGCTTCGGCCTGAGCTTCTCGCTCGCCTTCGGCGTCGGCAAGGAGTTCTACGACAGCCGTTCCGCCGGCAGCGGCTGGAGCTGGAAGGACCTCGCCTGGGACCTGGCCGGCGCCGCCGCCGGCTACGGTCTCTACCAGGCCGCCGAGTGACGCCCTTGCGTTTTGCCCATGGCTGTTGGAGCCTTCGCCGTATACGTCCGCTCATAGCGAAGCCTCCATGTCCGCACTCTCCACTCTCGCCCAGCACGTCACCCGTCGCCCGCAACGCATCGCCCTGCTCGCGCAGATCGCCGAACTGGGCTCCATCACCCGTGCGGCGAAGGCCGTGGGCATCAGCTACAAGGGCGCCTGGGACGCCATCGACGAACTGAACAACCTGGCCGAGCGTCCGCTGGTCGAGCGTAGCGTCGGCGGCAAGGGCGGCGGCGGCGCCCGGCTGACCGCCGAGGGCGAACGCCTGCTGGCTCTCTACCGGCGCCTGGAAGCCTTGCAAGCGCAGGTGTTGCAGGCCGCGGAAGACGCCGAGGACCTCAACCTGATCGGCCGCCTGATGCTCCGCACCAGCGCACGCAACCAATTGCACGGGCGGGTCCTGTCGATCCATGGCGAAGGCTTCCACGACCGCATCGCCATCGAGCTGCCAGGCCAGCAACGCATCGAGGCGCTGATCACCCGCGCCAGCACCGAGCAACTCGAACTCGGTCGCGGCCGCCCGGTACTGGCGCTGATCAAGGCCGGCTGGCTGGACGTCGGGCTGGAACCGCGCGAGGACCAGCCGAACCAGTTGCAAGGCACCCTGGAGGAAATCCTCGCGGCCAAGGCCGGTCCCAGCGAGGTGCGCATCGCCCTGGGCAGCGGTCTTACCCTCTGCGCGCTGCTGTCCGGCGAACGCCTGGCCAGCCTGGGGCTGAAGAAGGGCCAGAAGGTGATCGCCTCCTTCGATCCAGCCCAGGTCCTGCTCGGCACGCCGCTGTGAACCTGCCGGCCCGCGCCGGCTTGCGTACACTAGGGGTCTTTCGAGCTTTGGATGCCCCGTCATGTCCCATCCCTTCGACCAACTGACCCCCGACCTCGTCCTGGATGCCGTGGAAAGCCTCGGCTATCTCAGCGACGCACGGGTGCTGGCGCTCAACAGCTACGAAAACCGCGTGTACCAGGTCGGCATCGAGGACGGCGAGCCGCTGATCGCCAAGTTCTACCGACCGGACCGCTGGAGCGACGCGGCGATCCGCGAGGAGCACGCCTTCTCCGCCGAGCTGGCGGAATGCGAGGTGCCGGTGGTGGCGCCGCTGTCGCGCGACGGCGAAAGCCTGTTCGCATTCTCCGGCTTCCGCTTCGCCCTGTTCCCGCGGCGCGGCGGGCGCGCGCCCGAGCCGGGCAATCTCGACCAGCTCTACCGCCTCGGCCAGTTGCTCGGCCGCCTGCACGCGGTCGGCGCCACGCGGCCGTTCGAGCACCGCGAGGCGCTCGCTGTGGATAACTTCGGCCACGCCTCGCTGGCCACCCTGCTGGAAGGCAATTTCATCCCCAGGAGCCTGCTGCCGGCCTACGAGTCGGTCGCCCGCGACCTGCTGAAACGCCTCGACGCCCTGTTCGCCGAGGTGCCCTACCAGCCGATCCGCCTGCACGGCGACTGCCATCCGGGCAACCTGCTGTGCCGCGACGAGGTCTACCATATGGTCGATCTCGACGACTGCCGCATGGGCCCGGCCCTCCAGGACCTGTGGATGATGCTCGCCGGCGAGCGCCACGAACGCCTGGCGCAGATTGCCGAACTGGTCGACGGCTACAACGAGTTCCACGACTTCGACCCGCGCCAGCTACCGCTGCTCGAAGGCCTGCGCAGCCTCCGCCTGATGCACTACAGCGCCTGGCTCGCGCGGCGCTGGGACGACCCGGCGTTCCCGCCGAGCTTCCCCTGGTTCGGCAGCGAACGTTACTGGGGCGAGCAGGTGCTGGTGCTGCGCGAACAACTGGCGGCGCTGGACGAGGAACCGCTGCGACTGTTCTGAGCCTCCTGCGGACGGGGCGAATGGCGCGCGGCGCTATCCGTCCCGCCGCGGGGCAGGCGAGGGAACGGCAAGTGTGCCGGTGCTTTTCCGCGGGAACTGTGCGCAGACAAGCTCGCCACCCCCCTACTAGAATTCACAGGTCATCCGCGCGTGCATACCGTGCACGGCCATTCTTACCTGCCTGACGTTTCAAGGATTCTCCATGGCGACCGCCAACCTCCGTCGGGGCTATGTCCTCGGCCTGACGGCTTATGTGATCTGGGGACTGTTCCCGCTCTACTTCAAACTGCTCGAACGCATTCCCGCGGTGGAAATCATCGTCCAGCGCGCGGTCTGGTCGGCCCTGTTCGGCGCCGTCCTGCTGCTGTTCTGGAAGCACCCGGGCTGGTGGCGCGAGCTGCGCCAGAATCCGCAGCGCTTCGTCGTGCTGGCCGCCAGCGGACTGCTGATCGCCAGCAACTGGATGACCTATGTCTGGGCGGTGAACAACGGCCACATGCTGGAAGCCAGCCTGGGCTACTACATCAATCCGCTGATCAACGTGATGCTCGGCATGTTGCTGCTCAAGGAACGCCTGCGTCCCCTGCAATGGCTGGCGGTGGCCCTGGCTTCGCTGGGCGTGGCGCAGCAGGTCTGGCAACTCGGCAGCCTGCCCTGGGTGTCGCTGGTGCTGGCCCTGACCTTCGGCTTCTACGGCCTGATCCGCAAAAAGGCGCCGGTCGCCGCGCTGCCCGGACTGGTGGTGGAAACCTGGCTGCTGCTGCCGCTGGCGCTGGTCTGGTTGCTGTTTTTCGCCGACGGGCCGACCAGCGAAACGGCTTTCTGGAGCACCCCGGAAGCCCTGTGGGTGGTCGCCGCGGGCCCGGTGACGCTGGTTCCGCTGGTCTGCTTCAACGCTGCGGCAAGGCACCTGCCCTACGCCACCCTGGGCTTCCTGCAATACCTGGCGCCGACGCTGGTCCTGCTACAGGCGATCCTGCTGTTCGGCGAGCATCTGGACTCCAGCCGCCTGACCGCCTTCGCTTTCATCTGGCTCGCCCTGGCCGTCTACAGCTTCGACGCCTGGCGCAGCCTGCGCCGCCTTCCCCAGCCGGGCTGACGTTATCCCCAGGCTTGCGGAACTCCGCAAGCCTGGCGAAAAAACACGCACTCCTTCCTATCCCCCGCCAATACTGACGCTCAGCGATCCACCCCAGGCTTTTCCACAGGATCATGCACGCACTTTGTGCATAGACCTGCCTTCTCCTCTCCGCAGGCACGTGGATAACTCTTCGGAAGAGGCCCTGCAAAGCGCCTGATCAGTCTTTGAGCATACCGCTGCATGCCAGGCTTACCAAGGGTTACAACGATATACACAAGGCTTATCCACAAAGCTGCCCAAGGCTTTTGTGAGCAACTGTGGATGAACCGGAAAAGCCATCGATCAAAAAACGTACGGATACCTGTAATACCGATGAATAAAGGCCTGCATGGATTTTTCCCCGGCTTACCCACAGACTGCTCCACGTTATTTGTGCACAGGGGCAACGATAGCGGCGAAGGTTAATCCACAAGCAAAAGCGCAAGAGAGGCTGCTCAGAAAACGACCAAACCCTTGTATCGCCCATGGATAAAGGCCTGCAAGGTTATCCACACAGAATACCCACAGGCTGGTCCACCTGGTTTGGGAATAACCGCAACGCAGCTGGTCAAAAAACGCGCTACGACCTCCAAGCCTCGCGGCGCCTGGGCTTCAGGGTTTCACCCAAGGCTTTTCCACAGGCCCGTCCCCGGCTTTCCTGAACAACTTCAGGACGCGTCCAGCACCAATTCCACCATCAGGTCGTCGGCCAGGTCTTCCAGTCGCTCGCGCAGGGTGTCCAGCGACAGGGTCAGCGGCACCGCCAGCAGCGCATCGGCATGGAACAGCGGTTCGCTGCTCATCGGCGCCGGGCGCACTTCGGTGGACAGGCTCTCCAGGTTCACCCCGTGCTCGGCCAGCAGCCGGGTGATGTCACGCACGATACCGGGGCGGTCGTTGCCCACCAGGTCGAGGTGGATAGGCTTCCAGTTGCATACCGGCTCGATCCCGCTTTCCGCCAGGAGCACGCGGATACCGTGGCTGGACAGGCCCTGTAGCCCTTCCACCAGTTCGTCGTAGCCTTCCGCCGGCACGGCCACCCGCAGTATCCCGGCGAACTGCCCGGCCATCCGCGACATGCGGCTTTCCAGCCAGTTGCCGCCGTGGGAGGCGATGCATTGGGCGATGCGCTCGACCAGGCCGGGATGGTCGGTGGCGATCACGGTCAGGACCAGGTGATCCATGAGCTTGCCTCCTGCTGGGACGAATGGGAGTTCAGAGCTGCAGCCAGTAAGTGTAGAACTGTTCGTCACGGACATAGCCGAGGCGCTCGTAGAGCGACTGCCCGGCGTGGTTGGTCTTCGCCGTCTCCAGTTGCAGGCCGCAGGCGCCCATGCTTTCGGCGAAACCCCGGGCCTGGTTCATCAGGGCCTCGCCGACACCCCGGCGACGCGCCTCCGGGCGGACGTAGAGATCGCTGAACAGCCACGAAGGTCGTAGCGCCAGGGAGGCGAACAGCGGATAGAGTTGGACGAAGCCCAGCGCCCGCGCCTCGGCATCCCTGGCCAGGAACAGGGTCGAATCGCCCTGGCGCAGGCGCTCGGCGAGGAATGCGCGAACCTGCTCTTCCGGCGCCGGCACTTCGTAGAAGTCGAGGTAGGCGGAAAACAGCGGAACCAGGTCGGCGAGATCGGCGAGGGATGCGGCATGGACGGGCATGGCGAGGCTCCTGGGGCGATTCCGGAGTATAGGCAAGGCGCTCGCAGCGCAGTGAAACATCCTGCGACGCCGCGCCGCAGTTGGGCTCGCGATAAATCGTGTACTGTTTTTAGATTTATCTGGAACAAAGTACAGTTTTTTTGCGAACATTGAGCCTGGCCAACGTGACCGTGAAGCGTCATCCAGTCGTAACGCGACGCGTAACCACTGATTTTTCCCGCAGCATCATGTAGTATGCCGCGGCTCGGACTACAAGGCCGTGCGGCCCGGGTCCAGAGCTGGTCTAGAGCAGAGTGAGGCAAACAATGACTGAACGCGTTCAAGTCGGTGGCCTGCAGGTCGCCAAAGTCCTGTTCGACTTCGTGAACAACGAAGCCATCCCCGGAACCGGCGTCTCTGCCGACACGTTCTGGACCGGTGCGGAGGCCGTGATCAACGACCTGGCGCCGAAGAATAAAGCCCTGCTCGCCAAGCGCGACGAACTCCAGGCCAAGATCGACGGCTGGCACCAGGCTCGCGCCGGCCAGGCCCACGACGCCGCTGCCTACAAGGCCTTCCTCGAGGAAATCGGCTACCTGCTGCCCGAGGCGGAAGACTTCCAGGCCGGCACCCAGAACGTCGACGACGAGATCGCCCGCATGGCCGGCCCGCAGCTGGTGGTGCCGGTGATGAATGCGCGCTTCGCCCTCAACGCCTCCAACGCCCGCTGGGGCTCGCTGTACGACGCACTCTACGGCACCGACGTGATCAGCGAAGAAGGCGGCGCCGAGAAAGGCAAGGGCTACAACAAGGTTCGCGGCGACAAGGTCATCGCCTTCGCTCGCGCCTTCCTCGACGAGGCCGCGCCGCTGGAGTCCGGCTCCCATGTCGACGCCACTTCCTACAGCGTGAAGAACGGCGCGCTGGTCGTCGCGCTGAAGAACGGCAGCGAAACCGGCCTGAAGAATGCTGGCCAGTTCCTTGCCTTCCAGGGCGACGCCGCCAAGCCGCAAGCGGTACTGCTCAAGCACAACGGCCTGCACTTCGAAATCCAGATCGACCCGAGCAGCCCGGTCGGCCAGACCGATGCCGCAGGCGTGAAGGACGTGCTGATGGAAGCCGCCCTCACCACCATCATGGACTGCGAGGACTCGGTCGCCGCGGTCGACGCCGACGACAAGGTAGTGATCTACCGCAACTGGCTGGGCCTGATGAAAGGCGACCTGGCCGAGGAAGTCAGCAAGGGCGGCAGCACCTTCACCCGCACCATGAACCCGGACCGCGTCTACACCAGGGCCGACGGTTCCGAACTGACCCTGCACGGCCGCTCGCTGCTGTTCGTGCGCAACGTCGGCCACCTGATGACCAACGATGCGATCCTCGACAAGGACGGCAACGAAGTGCCGGAAGGCATCCAGGACGGTCTGTTCACCAGCCTGATCGCCATTCATGACCTGAACGGCAACACCAGCCGCAAGAACAGCCGCACCGGCAGCGTGTATATCGTCAAGCCGAAGATGCACGGTCCGGAAGAAGCCGCCTTCACCAACGAGCTGTTCGGCCGCGTCGAGGACGTCCTCGGCCTGCCGCGCAACACCCTGAAGGTCGGCATCATGGACGAGGAGCGCCGCACCACCGTGAACCTGAAGGCCTGCATCAAGGCGGCCAAGGATCGCGTGGTGTTCATCAACACCGGCTTCCTCGACCGCACCGGCGACGAGATCCACACCTCCATGGAAGCCGGCGCCGTGGTGCGCAAGGGCGCCATGAAGTCGGAGAAGTGGATCGGCGCCTACGAGAACAACAACGTCGACGTCGGCCTGGCCACCGGCCTGCAAGGCAAGGCGCAGATCGGCAAGGGCATGTGGGCCATGCCCGACCTGATGGCCGCCATGCTCGAGCAGAAGATCGGCCATCCGCTGGCCGGCGCCAACACCGCCTGGGTCCCGTCGCCGACCGCCGCGACCCTGCACGCCCTGCATTACCACAAGGTCGACGTGTTCGCCCGCCAGGCCGAGCTGGCCAAGCGCACCCCGGCCTCGGTGGACGACATCCTGACCATTCCGCTGGCGCCGAACACCAACTGGACCGCGGAAGAGATCAAGAACGAGGTGGACAACAACGCCCAGGGCATCCTCGGCTATGTCGTCCGCTGGATCGACCAGGGCGTCGGCTGCTCCAAGGTGCCGGACATCAACGACGTCGGTCTGATGGAAGACCGCGCCACCCTGCGCATCTCCAGCCAACTGCTGGCCAACTGGCTGCGTCACGGCGTGATCAGCCAGGAGCAGGTGGTCGAGAGCCTCAAGCGCATGGCCGTGGTGGTCGACCGGCAGAACGCCAGCGACCCGTCCTACCGGCCGATGGCGCCGAACTTCGACGACAACGTCGCGTTCCAGGCCGCCCTGGAGCTGGTGGTGGAAGGCACCCGGCAGCCGAACGGCTATACCGAGCCGGTCCTGCATCGCCGCCGCCGTGAGTTCAAGGCGAAGAACGGGCTGTAGGCCGTTCGCCGCAGCGCAACGAAAAGCCGCCCCGAGGGGCGGCTTTTTCATTTCTTCGGGTAGCCATGCACACGCTCCCAACAGTCGTCGCGCAGCTCCTCGGCGTGGCTACGGATGCTGTCCCAACCGTTCTGCCGCAGCGCCTCCCGGGCCTCTCGACGTACCGCCTGCCATCCGGGGTGGGCATAGATGTCGAAGTCGAAGCAGCCCAGCGCTTCCTCGGGCAGCTCGTTGCACAGCGCCCAGACACGCCTCAAGGCATCGCGAAAACTCCCGGCCTGGTGACCCGGACAGCCTTCGAGCCACTCGTGCAACGGCACGACCTTCTCCGACCAGGTAGAGCAGCCCGGGCAACTGCCGATGGTCTCTCTCTGCATGGCACCGTCAAGGGCCAGGAAATCGAGCGCCAGGAACGCCTCTGCGCTGAGCAGGACCCATCGATGCTCATCCTGCCCGTACCACGTCCAGATGAAACTGCCCGGCTCGTTCATGTCGGCTCCTGCGCCGAGGGAAAAGGCGCGACGATAGCGTAATCAGTCTGCGCCGAGAAAGCTCAGCACCGCGCCTTCGAACGCCTGCGGGAACTCGACGTTCGACAGGTGCACCGCCGGCAGCGTAACCAGCCTGGCCCCGGCAATCGACGCGGCGATCAGCTCGCCGTGGCTGGCGGCGGTGACCGTGTCGTACGCCCCTGCGATCACCAGGGTCGGCCGCTCGATCCGCGCCAGTTGCGCGCGCAGGTCGGTATCGCGCACCGCCGCGAAGGAGCCGGCCAGGCCGTGCCGGTTGGTGGCCATGAGCATCGCCCGGAAGCGCTCGACGACGGGCTCGGCGCGCTCCAGCAGCGCCGGCGGAAACCAGTTGCCGAGGAAACCCGCGGCGGTCTCGCTCATGTCCTCGGCCTGCAGCACCGCGGCGATGCGCTCGTCCCACTGCGCCGCCGGGCCGAGCCAGGCCGAGGTGTTGGCCAGCACCAGCCGCTCGATCCGCTGCGGCGCATGCAGCGCCAGCCACTGGCCGACGATCCCGCCCAGGGACAGGCCGAGGAAATGCGCGCGCCGTACCTCCAGCGCGTCGAGCAGCTCCAGTACGTCCTCGCCCAGCCGGGCCAGGGTGTAGGGCCCCGGCGGCACGCTGGAGGCGCCATGGCCGCGGGCGTCGTAGCGCAGGACGCGGAAGTGCCGGGTCAGTGCCGGGAGTTGCGCATCCCACATGTGCAGGGTGGTGCCGATGGAGTTGGAGAGCGCCAGCAGCGGTTTCTCTGCCGCACCATCCAGGCGATAGGCGAGGCTGGCGCCGTCGCTGGTAGCGAGAAAAGACAGGTTGCCCATGGGAGCCTCCGGGGTCAGGGTGATTGCCATGCACGCCAGGCTAGTTGCGACGGTCCCTGGGAAAAACTACAAAGAATGGAACGACTCTGTCAGGGAAGCTGACATGCACGACTTCACCCTCCACGACCTCCAATGCTTCGACGCGGTGGTCGACGCCGGCGGCTTCCAGGCCGCCGCACAGCGCCTGCACCGCTCCCATCCGGCGGTGTTCGCCGCCGTTGCCCGGCTGGAGCGCCAGCTCGGCCTGGTGCTGCTGGAACGGGGCGGCTACCGGGTCGGCCTGACCGCCGCCGGTCGCTCCTTCCACCAGCGTGCCCAGGCCCTGCTCTACGAAC
This sequence comes from Pseudomonas sp. HMSC065H01, assembly GCF_001815235.1. Lineage (NCBI taxonomy): Bacteria > Pseudomonadati > Pseudomonadota > Gammaproteobacteria > Pseudomonadales > Pseudomonadaceae > Pseudomonas > Pseudomonas sp. HMSC065H01. The sequence continues at coordinate 172,350 of NZ_KV819895.1, forward strand.
TGGAAGGGCTGCGTGGCCACGCCGCGCACCTGGCCCAGGGCGAGGAAAGCGAGCTGCGCGTGGTACTGGGCGACCTCTGCCCGCCGCGCCCGGCCCTGGCGCTGCTCGCAGGGTTCTTCGGCAGCCAGCCGCAGACCCGCCTGCAATTGCTGTTCGAAACCGTCAGCGGCCCGCTGGAGCGCCTGCTGGACGGCGAGGCCGACCTGATCCTGCATCGCGTGGACAAGTCCGACCCACGCCTGGAATGGCTCGACCTGTGCAGGGTCGGGCTGGTCCCGGTCATCGCGCCGGGCCTGCTCGGCGATCCTCCGCCGCGACCGGTGCGCCCGGAACAACTGCGCCCCTTCGCCCAGTGTGTGATGCGCGACAGCGCCCGCCATTCTCCGCCGACGGACTATTTCATGCTCGCCGGCGCGCGACAGTGCAGCGTGCCGGACCAGCGAACGAAGAAAGAGGTGATCCTCCAGGGCCTCGGCTGGGGGCACCTGCCGGACTTCCTGGTCGACGAGGAACTGGCCGACGGCCGCCTGCTCGCTCTGGCCGGGCCGCATCTGCCAGGACGCAGCGAAGAGGTGGTGGCGGCGCGCCGGCGCGATCGCGCGCAGGGCCCGGTAGCGGAACGCCTGTGGGCGTTCCTGCGGGACAACGCTACAGCGCTACGGGAGAGCGGCATGGATACCGGTGGCGATGACTCGGCAGGCGCCAGGCGTCCTCGGTGAGAAACTGGCGGATATCGCCAGGCGCTATTCGCCCTACCCCCACGCACTCCCCCGGCATCAACGCCGGCTTGCCGCCAGCTACTCCGCCATCTTGCGCAACGCCTCGCCATCCAGCCGGTAGCGCACCCACTCGTCCTGCGGCAGCGCGCCGATGGAGCGGTAGAAGTCGATGGCCGGCTGGTTCCAGTCCAGCACGCTCCACTCCAGGCGTCCGCAGTCGTTGGCCACGGCCTCGCGGGCCAGCTCGCGGAGCAGCCGGCGACCGGCGCCGACGCCACGGTACTCAGGGGTGACGTAGAGGTCTTCGAGGTAGATGCCGTTGCGCCCCAGCCAGGTCGAGTAGCTGTAGAAATACACCGCATAGCCGATCGGCCGGCCTTCGCTCAGGCACATCAGCGCGCGGGTCGGCGAGCCTTCGGCGAACAGGCTGCGGCGGATGCCTTCGACATCGGTGACCACCTCATGGCGGGCGCGCTCGTAGTCGGCCAGTTCGATGATGAAGGCAAGGATCTGTTCGGCGTCGGCCGGTACGGCGGGACGGATTTTGAGAGTCATGGGCAACCTTCCGGTGGGGGATCCGGCCATCCTAGTGCGCCTGCTAAGATGCATGAAGTGCATTCTTATCATCGGCAACTGAATAACATGCATCCCCTGCTGCGCCGTCTCGATCTCAACCTCCTGCTTGTCTTCGACGCCCTGTATCGCCACCGCAACGTCGGCACCGCAGCCAGCGAACTGGCGATCAGCGCCTCGGCCTTCAGCCATGCGCTGGGGCGCCTGCGCCAGGGGCTGGACGACGAACTGTTCCTGCGCCAGGGCAATCGCATGCAGCCGACCCAGCGTGCCGAGCACCTGGCCGCTGCGGTGGCCGCCGCCCTGCGCGCCCTCGGCGAGGGGCTGGAAGAGTGGCGGCCGTTCGTACCGGGACAGAGCCAGCGCACCTTCGTCTTCGCCGCCACCGACTACACCGCTTTCGCCCTGCTTCCGCCGCTGATGAACCGCCTGCAGCACAGCGCGCCCGGAGTGCGCCTGCGCCTGGTCAATGCGGAACGCAAGCTGTCGGTGGAGGCCCTGGCCAGCGGGCGGATCGATTTCGCCCTCGGCTACGACGAGGAACACGAGCGCCTGCCCGAAGGCATCCAGGCCCATGACTGGTTCGCCGACCGCTACGTGGTGGTAGCGCGGCGCGACCACCCACGCCTCGCCGGGGCGCCGACGCTGGAGGGCTACCTGGCCGAACGGCATGCGGTGGTGACGCCGTGGAACGAGGACAGCGGGGTGATCGACCGGCTGCTGGCCCGCTCCGGCCTGCGTCGCGAAGTGGCGGTGCAACTGCCGACGGTGCTGGCGGCGCTGTTCCTGGCAGGCTCCACCGATTTCCTGCTCACCGCTCCGCGACATGCCGCACGGGCCCTGGCGGAAGCCGCCGGCCTCGCCCTGTATCCCGCTCCGTTCGACATTCCGCCCTACGTGCTGCGGCTCTACAGCCACGTCCAGCATGTCGGGCGTGACGCCCATGCGTGGATGATCGGGCAGTTGAAGGGCCTGGATATTTCCCGGACGGGCTGAGCTTCGCGCCGCGCACCGTCGACGGGCGCAGCGGTAACACTGGGCACAATTATTGTGCACAATTTTCCCAATGCGACCTCCTGGCGTCCCGCTTTTTTTCCCTCTCCCTCGTCCGTCCGCATAAGCCTATGAATCGGTTCGAAATTCTTACCTGATCGAAGCGACAGCTTTTTCCCAAGCGGTTTCAGGGGCTTGCCGCCGAAAGGCCGGTTTCCGCAGAGCGCGGAAAATTCGGTCGAGGATCGGTTGGCACATAACTGGCTTAAATCTTCGAAATTCTTGTATACAAAAACAACAGACGAACCCGACCTCGCGCCGAGTTCTTCCGACTGCCGGAGGAGACCGCCATGTCCAGCACCCCGAAGCCGCCCGCCTCGCCCCGCGAGTTTTCTCCCTCGCTGCTCGACCTCGGCACCCTGGAAAGCCTCGACAGCCTGCCGCGCGCCGGTCAGCGGAGCGCGGAGTTCTCCGCCTCACTGCTCGACCTGGGCACTCCGGCCAGTCTCGACTGCCTGCCACGCGCCGGGCTGCGCGCAGCGGAGTTCTCGGCGGCGCGCCTGGACCTGGGCACTCCCGCCAGTCTCGATTGCCTGCCCCGCGCCAGCCATCACGCCGGCCCCGAACTGCCGCCGCTGAGCCCGCGCCTGTACAGCGCCGATCTCGCCCCGACCAAGGCCGAAGGGCGCCGCTGGGGACGCTACAGCCTGTTCGCGCTGTGGACCAACGACGTGCACAACATCGCCAACTACTCCTTCGCCATCGGCCTCTTCGCCCTCGGCATGAGCGGTGCGCAGATCCTCGCCGCGCTGGCCCTGGGCGCGCTAATGGTCTACGGACTGATGAACCTGTCCGGCTACATGGGCCAGAAGACCGGGCTGCCCTACCCGGTGATGTGCCGCATCGCCTTCGGCATCCACGGCGCGCAACTCCCCGCGCTGATCCGCGCGGTGATCGCCATCGCCTGGTTCGGCATCCAGACCTATCTCGCCTCCATCGTCCTGCGCGTGCTGCTGACGGCGATCTGGCCGGGGCTCGCAGCCTACGACCAGGACGCCATCCTCGGCCTGTCGAGCCTGGGCTGGGCGACCTTCGTCGCCATCTGGTGCGTGCAACTGCTGATCTTCGCCTACGGCATGGAGATGGTGCGTCGCTACGAATCCTTCGCCGGACCGGTGATCCTGCTCACCGTCGCCGCCCTCGCCGCCTGGATGTACCTGCGCGCCGGCGCCTCCATCGCCTGGTCCAGCGGCGAACCCATGAGCGGTTCGCAGATGTGGTTGAAGATCTTCGGCGGCGCGGCGTTCTGGGTGACCCTGTACGGCACCATGATCCTGAACTTCTGCGACTTCGCCCGCGGCTGCCCGGACCGCCGCACCATCAGCGTCGGCAACTTCTGGGGGCTGCCGGTGAACATCCTGCTGTTCGGCCTGTTCGCGGTGGTCCTCGCCGGCGCCCAGTTCAGGATCGACGGCCAGCTCATCCAGAGCCCCACCGACATCGTCGCCGCGATCCCCGACACCCTCTTCCTGGTGCTGGCCAGCCTGGCGCTGCTGATCGTCACCGTGGCGGTGAACATCATGGCCAACTTCGTCGCCCCGGCCTACGTACTCACCAACCTGGCGCCGAACCTGCTGAACTTCCGCCGCGCCGGGCTGATCAGCGCGACCATCGCAGTGCTGATCCTGCCCTGGCACCTGTACAACAGCCCCGGGGTGATCCTCTACTTCCTCGGCGGCCTCGGCGCGCTGCTCGGCCCGCTGTACGGGATCATCATGGTCGACTACTACCTGGTGCGGAAAGGCCGGGTGAACCTGCCGGAGCTGTACACCGAAAGCCGCGCCGGCGCCTATCACTACGCGGGAGGGGTGAACCCGCGGGCCATCGCCGCGTTCGTCCCGGCGGCGATCATCTCCACCCTGCTGGCATTGTTGCCGGCATTCGCCGAGCTATCGCCGTTCTCCTGGTTCTTCGGCGCCGGCCTGGCCGGCCTGATCCACTACGCCCTGGCCAAGCGCCGCACGGCCTACCGCGAAGTTTCCGGCGAAGCGATCGCGGTGGACAGCGTGCAGCACTGACGGATACCTGGCCGGCCTGGGCGCGACACCCGCCTAGGCCGGCAGTAGCGCCTGCAATTCTTCCTCGATCGCATCCAGCGCCTGGAACGACCGCTCGACGCGGGCCACCGCGACCGCCCCCTCCAGCGCCGCGAGGATCAGCCAGGCACGCGAGGCGGCGAGCTTTTCCGCCAGTCCGTCGGCGCGCAACGCACGCTCGATGCTGGCGTGCCAGGCGCGGAGCGCCCGGCGGCATTCAGCGTGCACCGGGGCCAGCTCGGCGTCGATGCTCAGGCTGGTGGAAAGCACCGGGCAGGCCTCTTCGAAACGCGAATGCTCCAGCCAGCCACGCAGGGTCGCGGTGAACTGGCGGAGGACGTTGCGCGCATGGGGGGCCTGGGTCCCGGCGCGGTCGAGGAAGGACGCCACCTCGTCGGCGACGAAGCCGATCGCGGCGCTGGCGATCTGCGGCTTGCCCTCGGGGAAATAGTGATAGAGCGAGCCTTTCGGCGCCTCGGCGCGAGCGATGATATCGCTCAGCCCGGTGCCGAAATACCCGCGGCTGGCCAGCAGCGAGGCGGTGGCATGGACGATCCGTTCGGCGGCATTGGACTTCTTCGGCAAACCTGACTCCCCAACTCACGGCAGACGACCGGGCAAGCATGCCCGAGCCTCAGGGCAGATGAAACACGCCGCTGGCGCTGGCCACCAGGCGCTCGCCGCTGTGCAGCCGGGCCGAGGCGAAGGCCATGCGCTGGCCGAGCTTGTCGACCCGGGTATGCACCTCCAGCCAGTCGCCGACCCGCGCGACCCCGCAGAAGTCCAGGCGCAGGCCGACGGTGACCATCGGCTGCGGCGGTTCGCGGGAGAACGCCATGGCGTAGCCGAGGCCAACGTCGGCCAGGGTCGAGAGCAGGCCGCCGTGGGCGGTGCCACCGTGGTTGCAGTGCTTTTCGTCGATGCGCAGCGCCACCACCAACTGGCGCTGGGCGTCCTGCCGGCAGAAGAAAGGACCGAGCAGGTCGAGCAACGGACTGCTGCGGAACAGCGGCTGGAACCCTTCGGGGACGTTCATCACGGTGCGGCCTCCGCTTTATACAGACTGGTCTATATAAAATATGCCCGGACGCTGGATCCACCAGCGCCGCGAAGGTCTTATCGAGGCGCTGAATGGCGCTTCATCAGGACGGCGCCCTGGGCGCCGCCCGCACTCCCTCTCAGCGGCTCATCGGACCGCGCACCGGCCGCTCGCGGGCGTGGCTGGTCGCGCTGAGCGGCGCGCCGGCCTCGCGCAGCGCCTGGCGCTGTTCGGCGACCGGGGTCTGCGCGGTGGCCTTCTCGAAACGCGCCAGATGCTGGAAGGCCGGCAGGGCGAAAGCGTCAGCCAACAGGCGCGCCAGGCGCGGCCAGCGCTCGCCGTCGACCTGGTAGCGCGCCAACTGGGCATTGCGGAACAGGCAGGCGACGGCGACATCGGCGATGGACAGCTCGCCGCACAGCCAGCCGCTTGGCGGGACCCGCCCTTCCAGGTAGTTGCAGATCGATGGCAGGTCTTCGTCGTAGGTGCGTTGCAGGATCGCCTGGTCGGGTTCGCGCTGCCAGATGCCACGGTTGATCACCAACTGGTGGAACAACTGCCAGATGATCACCTGGCCCAGCCGCGAATCGGCGTACTCCTCCAGCCAGCGGGCCTGGGCGCGCTGGCCGATGTCGACGGGATACAGGCTCGGCTGCGGGTAGCGCTCCTCCAGGTACTGGCAGATCACGCTGGAATCGTTGAGGACGAAGTCACCGTCCACCAGCACCGGTATCTGGCGCAACGGACTGAGGCGCTCGAAGGCCTCGTCGCCGAAGAACGGCACGATGGGGTCGATGCGGTAGGCGATGCCTTTCAGTTCCAGCAGCACCAGGACCTTGCGCACATAGGGGGACAGATAGGAACCGATGATCAGCAAAGGTTCGGCCACGGCGAGACTCCTGTTCTTGTTATGGGAACACCGATCCTCCGGCAAACCAGCGGGACGACTCAAGTGGCTTCCCGACGGACGCCAATTGCAGGGATAGTCGCACTTTGCGATCATTTGCGAATAATTCTCGTTTTTCCATTCAATCCCGTTTCGGGATGGGGAGCGGTCGTGTCGGCGGGTGACGTCAGCAACAGCGAATTCGTGGGTAGCCTGTACCGGGACCACCGCGGCTGGCTGCTTGCCTGGCTGAACCGCAACCTCGGCTGCCGCCAGCGCGCCGAAGACCTCAGCCAGGACACCTTCGTTCGCCTCCTCGGCCGCCCGGAGCTGCCCGGCCTGCGCGAACCGCGCGCGTTCCTGGCGAAGGTGGCGCGCGGTCTGATGATCGACCACTTCCGCCGCGCCGCCCTTGAACAGGCCTATCTCGCCGAACTGGCGCTGGTTCCGGAAGCGGAGCAGCCTTCGGCCGAAGAGCAGTACCTGATTCTCGAGGACCTCCGCGAGATCGATCGCCTGCTTGGCACGCTGTCGCTGAAGGCGCGTAGCGCGTTTCTCTATAGCCGCCTGGACGGCATGCCCCACGCGGAGATCGCCGAGCGTCTCGGAGTCTCGGTGCCGCGCGTGCGCCAATACCTGGCCCAGGGTCTGCGCCAGTGCTACATCGCCCTCTACGGAGAGCCCCGGTGAGCGCCGACGATCGTCATTCGCCGGTACGCGCGCGGGTGCTCGACGAAGCCATCGCCTGGCAATTGCTGCTCGACTCCGGCGAAGCCCATCCCGACGATCACCGCGCCTTCCACCGCTGGTACGCGGCGCATCCCGAACACGAACGCGCCTGGGAACAGCTCGGCGGCCTCGACCGGCACCTGGCGAGAGCCGCCAACGGGCCGGCACGCAACGCCCTGCTGTCCGGCAACGCACGCTTCAAGCGCCGCCTGCGCCGGCTCGGCGGCAGCGCCCTGGGGCTAGTGCTGGCGCTAGGCGTCGGGCTCGGCGTGGCCAACCGCTACGTCCCGGTCCGCTACCTGCTGGCCGATGCCTACAGCGCCACCGGCGAGCAGCGCGAGCTGACCCTCCCGGATGCCACTCATGTGCGCCTGAACAGCCGCAGCGCCATCGACGTCCGCTTCGACGGCGAACGCCGCCAGGTCGTGCTACTGGCCGGCGAGATCCTGGTGGAAACCGCCCATGGCGACCCGCGCCCCTTCGTGGTCAGCAGCGCCGATGGCGACATGCGCGCCCTCGGCACGCGCTTCCTGGTGCGCCGCGAGGAACCCGGCACGCGCCTCACCGTGTTGCAGTCGGCGGTGGCCGCGCGCGCGGAAACGCTCAGCGAAGAGCGTGTGATCAAGGAAGGCCAGCAGGTGCTGATCCTGCCGCAAGGCCTGCAGGCCAGCGAAGCGGCCCCGGCCCTGGCCGGCGCCTGGGCACAAGGCATGCTGGTGGTGGAGAACGCCCGGCTGGCCGACCTGGTGGCGGAACTGGGGCGCTATTCGCCGGCGCTGCTGCAGGTCGACCCGAGCATCGCCGACCTGCGCGTCACCGGCAGTTTCCCGCTGAAGGACACCCGCCTCGCCCTTCAGGCTTTGGAGCCGAGCCTGCCGGTGCGCAGCGTGAGGCACAACGCCTGGTGGTTCGAAGTGGTGCCACGCTGAACCGAACGGGCCGGCGAAAAATTTTTCCCGCCGGCCCTATCACTTTTTCCGACTCGTCCGGCAAGGAGGCATTGAGACTCGTTTCCATCCAGGAGCCCCGCACATGCCTCGCCCGACGTTCCGTCCCGGCCTGCTCGCCCTAGCCATCGCCCTCGCCGTTCCCGCACCGTTCCTCCACGCCGCCCCGGCCGAACAGGCCAGCGTGCGCGACTACCGCATCGCCGCCGGGCCGCTGGCAGGCACCCTGAACCGCATCGCGGCCCAGGCCGGCCTGGTCCTCACCCTGGATCCGGCGCTCGCCGAAGGACGCAGCGCCCACGCCGTGCAAGGTCGCTTCGACGCGCCCGGCGCATTGCGCGAAGCGCTCAAGGGCAGCGGCCTGGAACTGGTGGAAAATGCCGGCGGCACCTACAGCCTGCGCAAGGTGCCGGAAGACACCCTGTCGCTGCAGGCGATGACGGTCAGCGGCGCCGAGGAAGACCCACTGGGGCCGACCAGCGGCTACGTGGCCAAGCGCAGCATGACCGGCACCAAGACCGATACGCCGATCCTCGAGACCCCGCGTTCGATCTCGGTGGCGACCCGCCAGCAGATGACCGACCGCGCCGTGCACAACCTCGACGACGCGGTGCGCTACATGCCCGGCGTCGTCGCCAGCAGTTTCGGCAGCGACTCCCGTTCCGACTGGTTGAAGGTGCGCGGCTTCAAGCCGACCCAGTTCCTCGATGGATTGCCGATGGCGACAGGCTCATACAACAACCCGAAGCTGGAGACCTGGAATCTGGAGCGCCTCGCCCTGCTCCGCGGCCCGGCCTCCTCGGTCTACGGCCAGACCCCGCCCGGCGGCATGCTCGACATGGTCAGCCTGCGCCCGCAGGGCATCGCCAGCCATGAACTGAAGGCCGAGATCGGCAACTACAACCACAAGCAGGTCAGCTTCGACAGCACCGGCCCGATCGACGACGAGGGGCGCTTTCTCTATCGCCTCTCCGGCGTGGTGCGCGACAGCAACACTCAGGTCGACCATATCGACGACAAGCGCTACAACATCGCCCCGAGCCTGACCTGGAACATCGACGACGATACCCGGCTGACCTTCCTCAGCCAATTCAACCGCGACGATACAGCCGCCACCAGCCAATTCTTGCCGTTACGCGGGACCAAATACGATGCTCCATTCGGAAAGATTTCCCATCACAAAAACCTCGGCGATCCGGACTGGGACTTCTACGACCGCACCTACTATTGGTTGGGCTACTCCTTCGAACGGCGCATCAACGATGTCTGGCAGTTCCGCCAGAACCTGCGCTACCTGCGCAACGACCTGTCGTTCCAGACGCTTACGCCAACCAGCAGTATCGATGCGGCCAGCGCCGACGGCACCTTACAGCGCATGACGACCTCGGTGGACGAGGACATCAGTCAGTTCGTGGTAGATAACAATTTCCAGGCTGACTTCGAGACCGGTGCGCTGCGCCATACTCTCCTGCTGGGTATCGATCACAACCGCACCCGCACCGACTACACCTCGATCTACAACTTCACCGGTGTGCCGCCGACCAACGTCAACAACCCGATCTATGGTCAGCCAATTCCCAAGCCATCGCGCTCTAGTGCGTTCTATGACTACCGACAGAAGACTTATCAGACCGGGCTCTACGTCCAGGATCAGATCGCCCTCGACAACTGGCGCCTGACCCTCGGCGGCCGCGAGGACTGGGTACATGCCGGCGCCACGTTCTACAATCAGAACGATGCCACCAACACCAGCCGCGACAAGAAATTCAGCGGTAACGCAGCTCTGAGCTACATCTTCGACAACGGCCTGGCGCCCTACCTTTCCTATGCGGAGTCATTCCAGCCAAGCACCGGCGCCGACGATATAGGCTCCAACAAGATGTTCAAACCCACCGAAGGCAAACAATGGGAACTGGGCGTCAAGTATCAACCCGTAGGCTCCGATTCGCTGTTCACCGCAGCCGTCTACGACCTACGCCAGGAGAACGTGAGGGTCACCGACAACGTCAATGGGACACCCACTACCTCGCAGGCTGGCGAGGTTAAGGTCACCGGCTTGGAGCTGGAAGCCACCAGCAACGTCACAGACAATCTGAAAGTGATCGGCTCCTATAGCTACGCCGACACCGAAGTGAAAAAAGGCCAGTACGCAGGCAACCGCCTGCAACAGGCGCCGCGCAACCAGGCCTCGCTATGGGCCGACTACACCTGGCACGAGGGTACGCTGAACGGTTTCAGCGTGGGTGCCGGCGCCCGCTACGTAGGCTCGACCTACGGCGACCAGGCCAACACCTACGACGGCTACGCCGGCTCGTACACCCTGTACGACGCCGCCGTGCGCTACGACCTGGGCCAATTGAACGGCAGCCTGAAAGGCGTCAGCGTGGCGGTCAATGCCAACAATCTGTTCAACAAGGACTACCTGGCGTCCTGCGACGGCTACTACTGCTACTACGGCGACCAGCGCAGCGTGGTGGGCAGCGTCAGCTACAAGTGGTGAGCGACGCGTCACAGGTGCGTAACGGCGGATAACCGCTTCGCGGTTATCCGCCCTACCGCAGAACGTACCTTCCGGGCACCGGATGCCCTCCTCCCGCCTGAGGGAGAGGGCCGGGATATCGGCAGCCGGCGCAATGGGGAGGACCTGCATTCCGGGCGCCGGAGATCATCGTTCACCCCGCGATCCGACCCCACAGCGCGCTGGCGTCGTCGTGGATCTTGAAACGCGGGAAAGCCAGGGCCTGGTCGTCGCCCTGTTCGATCTCGCGCAACTCGTCGAGCATGGCGCTCACTCCGACGTCCTCGAGGCGCCGCAGCAACTGTTCGTCGGTATAGCGGCGGAAAGGCTCGACCAGCCGGTCGAAGCCGTCGGTCATCAGCACGAAGGAACGCAACGCGGCGAGCGGCAAGGTCTCGCGCTGCACCTGGCCGAGCCAGCGGTCGCTGATGTCCAGCGCCCAGTAGCCCTCGGGCTTGTTCATCAGCAGGCGGTTCTGCCGCACGCGCGGGCGGCTGGCCTTGAACAGTTCGGCGTGATCCCACTGCGGATGTTCCTCGCGCATCCGGCAGAAATGCGCCAGGGATTGCCGATCCAGTTCGTGTAGGGCCGAATCGCCGAAGCTGCGTACCTGGCCGTCGGCGCCTTCGACGAGGATCCGGCTGTCGCCGATGTTGAGCAGTTCGATTTCTCCGCCGCGAATCCGCAGCAGGCTCAGGCAGGCCGCCGGCATGTCTTCGAGGTCGTGCCAGTCGCGGCCGCTCTGGGCGCGGAAGTCGCCCTGGATATCGTTGAGCAGGCGCCGCAGCAGGGTCTCGCTGGATTGCTCGGGCTCGACTTCCAGCAGCAACCGCAGGTGCCGGTCCACCGCCTGGGCCAGCCAGCGCGCGTCGCTTTCCACGCCCAGCACGCTGCGACCGATGCTGGTGGCACCGTCGATCACCCAGGCGGCCTGCGCCGTGCAGCCCAGCGCATCGTCGTTCACCGCGCCCCCCGCGCGGCATTCCGCCCCGAGTATTTCCACTGTGGCCATTCGCAGTTCCTCCTATGCTCAATGCGCTGCCAGAATAGCAAGACAGAGCCTTTCCACGTTCCGCTCGTCGTTCCGGGAGAACCGTATGCGTCACCTGCCCTACCCGCTGCTGGGCCTGTTCCTGGCCCTGTCGTCGACCGGCGCCGCCCTGGCCGGCGAACAGTACTACCCGCTGGACAAGGGCTCCGCGCCCTACGCGGTCGCGCCCAGTGCACAGGGTGCGGTCTGGTACGGCGCGGACGGCGGGCATTCGCTGGGGCGCCTCGACCCGACCAGTGGCGAGAGCGTGCAGGTGCCGCTCGGCGAAGGCGCGCGGCCGCGAGCCATCGTCAGCGACGAGAGCGGCAACGCCTGGGTGCTCGACAGCGGCCTCAACGCCATCCTTCGCATCGGCGGCGAGCGCCTGGGCAGCGAACGTTTCCCGCTACCGGCCAAGGCCGCGCCGGCCGGGCTCGAGTCCGCGGTATTCGACGACGACGGGCGCCTCTGGTTCACCGGCAGCCGCGGCTTCCACGGTCGCCTCGACCCAGCCAGGCGCCTGGTGGAGGTCTGGCCCTCGCCCCAGGGCAAGGCGGCGAACGGCATCTGCGTCACCCCGGACGGCGAGGTCTGGTACGCGCAGGACGACGCGCTGGTGCATGTCGATCCGCTCGACGGCAGCGCCGAGCGGTTGCCCGCGCCTGAAGGCACGAAGGCCTTGCGCGGGATCGGCGCCGACTCCATCGGCAGGCTCTGGGCCAGCGACAGCGGTGGCGCCCGGCTGTACCGCTACGATCCCAGCGATGCCTCGTGGCAGAGCTGGCCGCTGCCGGACAGCCAGGCCCGCCCGGACAGCCTGCGGGTCGACGCCATGGACCGTGTCTGGCTGCACGACGCCGCCAGCGGGGCGCTCTTGCGTTTCGACAGTGAGCAGGCGACATTCCGCGTCCTGCCCAGCGACCGGCCGGCGCCCGGCAACGCCCTGCTCGGCGGTCGCCCCGGAGAAACCTGGAGCGCCGAGCCTGCCGCCGATCGTCTGCGCGTCGTCCGCGACTGATCCTTCCAAGGAGCCCGCATGAGCGCTACCCATACGCTGTTCTACGCCGCCGCCTCGCCCTTCGTGCGCAAGGTCCTGGTCCTGCTCCACGAAACCGGCCAACGCGAGCGCGTGGCGCTCGAGGAAGTCACGCCGACGCCGGTCGCGCCCATCCGGCAGCTCAACGCCAGCAACCCGGCCGGCAAGATTCCCGCCCTGCGCCTGCCGGACGGCCAGGTGCTGCACGACAGCCGGGTGATCTGCGACTACTTCGACCAGCAGCACGTCGGCGAACCGCTGATCCCCCGCGAAGGCAGCGCCCGCTGGCGACGCCTGACCATCGCCTCGCTGGCGGACGCCGTCCTCGACGCCGCGGTGCTGTCCCGCTACGAAACCTTCGTCCGCCCCGAGGAGAAGCGCTGGGACACCTGGCTCGAAGCACAGCGGGAAAAGATCGGGCGGTCCCTGGCGTGGCTGGAGGGCGACTGCATCGCCGAACTGCAGGCGCGCTTCGACATCGCCGCCATCGGCGTCGCCTGCGCCCTGGGCTATCTCGACCTGCGCCAGCCGGAGTGGGACTGGCGCGGCCGCTACCCGCGACTCGCCGCCTGGTTCGCCGAAGTCAGCCAGCGCCCGTCGATGCAGGCCACCCGCGCCTGACCCCGAGGCCCGCCGACGCCTGCTGCCGCCGCAGGCGCTCGGCGCGTTGCAGCCAGGCCGCCGAGGGGCCGGGGAACAGCAGGCCGATCCGCGCCGCCAGGCGCTCGCCGTCGCGACGGTCGTCGCGCAGGCCGACATAGCCGTTCATTTCCAGCACACCAGGCGGAACAGCAGCAGGCCCAGCAACAGCGCGCTCTGTCCGAGCCCCATGCAAAGCTCCAGGAAGGAGCGCACGTGCGGATTGCCGGCGGCGCCCTCGATGCCGCTGAGGCCTTCCCAGAATCCGTCCGGCATCAGCACCAGCATGGCGTGGGCCAGGGGCTTGCCGCTGGCGATCCAGTACTCGATCAGGCCGAACTTGCCGAAGAACAGCAGAAAGATCAGGATCACGCCGCTGACCAGCAGGCCGAGGGCGGCACAGAGGGTGAACTCGAAGAACAGGCGCATGCTTTTCCTCCTTGGAAATCGGCGGCGGCCGGCGCCGCCGCCTTCGTCGTCAGGCCCTGGCGGGTACCGCCGGGAAGTCCTTGCGGCCGACCCCGTACCAGTCCAGGCGGCGGGTCAGCACCATCACCGCGGCAAGCACCGCGAACAGCAGCAGCGAGCCCATCAGCAAGGCGTAGTCCTCCGCGCTCAGCAAGCCGTAGAGCAGGCCGTACAGCCCTGCCAGGCCGGCGCTGAAGCCCAGCCCTCGGGCCACGCTGCGCAGGACGAAGCACAGGTAGAAGCCGATCAGGCCGACGCAGGCTCCGGCGGAGACCAGGTAGGCCAGCTCGAAGCCGACGTGCTCGGCCAGCGACAGCAGCAGCAGGTAGAAGAACGCCAGCGCCAGGCCGACCAGCGCGTACTGGACCGGGTGTACCGCCAGGCGCTTGAGCACCTCGAAGAGGAAGAAGCCGGCGAAGGTCAGGGTGATGAACAGCAGCGCGTACTTGATCGCGCGGTCGGCCTTCAGGTACTGGTCCACCGGATCGACCAGGCCGACGCCGAAGGCGCGCGCCTGGAAGCCGTCGCAACGCTGCTCCTCCACGCAACTGCGCAGCGCCTCTTCCATGTTGGTGGCGAAGAAGCTGGTCTGCCAGCGCGCGGTGAAGCCCTGGGCGGTGATCTCCCGCTCGCTGGGCAGGAACTCGCCGCCGAAGCTCGGGTGCGGCCAGTCGGCCTTCAGGATGACCTGGCTGTCGCGGCCCACCGGCACGATGTCCAGCCGCTCGCTGCCGAGCAACGACAGGTCGAAGGCGTACTCCAGGCGCTGCGCCTGGCGCCCGTCGACGCCTTGCAGCGGTGCGTGCACACCGCTGCCGAGCAGGCCGACCCGGCTACCCGGCTCGAAGTCGACGCTGGCACCGTTGAGGGACAGGCGCAGGGCATTCTCGATGCCGCGGATGTCGCTGACGCCCATCGCCAGGAACGGCGTTTCGAACTGGTAGTCCTCCAGGTCTTCTTCGATGCCATAGTGCGCAGGCACCTGGAAGTAGCCGGCAACCTTGTTGTCGACGTGGTACAGGCGCGCCTGGTAGATGCCGCGGTAGCGCAGCTCGGTGCGCATCTGCCCGTCGAGGGCGAAGCGGTCGGGCAGGAAGTACAGCTCGCCGCGCTGCTCGCGCTCCTGCAACACGCGCTTCTCGGTCTTCTCCTCGGTGACCCACTCGCGCACCGTCCTGCGGTACGGCACCACCAGCAGCGGGCCGGTGAGGCGCTGGCTGTAGCTGGAGCTGCGGGCGATATCCTGCAGCACGCCGTCACGAACCTCCTGGCGATCGCGGATCAGGCCGTCGATCATCAACAGGGGAATCAGCAATAGCAGGATGAGTAGGGCGATGGCGCCGAGCTTGTAGGCCAGCGTGCGGTTCATGGGGGGACTCTCCGTCGGGGTGATGGCGGAAAGTCTGCGGCGCCGCGATGGCGGGCTTCGGGTCGCCGTGTGGAGAGTCGATGGAGTTTCCGTGGAGGCGCCTCAGCCGCGCGGCAGCCAGAGCAGCGCCTCGACGCCGTCGTCGCGGTTGCCGACCTGCAACCGGCCGCCATGCAGTTGCGCCACCTCGGCGACGAAGTTCAGTCCCAGCCCGGTGCTCTTGCGCCCGCTGGCCGGGCGCGGCAGCGAGTAGAAGCGTTCGGTGAGGCGCGCCAGGGCGTAGTCGGGAATCGCCGGCCCCTGGTTGAACAGGCGCAAGGCGATACCCTCGCCGTCGACCTCGGCGAGCAGGCGAAGGATGCCGCCGGGCGGGGTGAAGTCGAGGGCGTTGTCGAGCAGGTTGGCCAGCGCCTGGCGCAGCAGGAACTGCTCGCCGCGAACCTCGCAGGGACCTTCCAGGCGGTTCTCCACCCGCAATCGCTGGCGCTGGATACGCGCCGCCTGGCCTTCCAGCAGGGACGCGGCGATCTCCCGCAGGTCGACCTTGCCGACCTCCTCCAGGCCTTGCCGCTGCTCCACCTGGGCCAGGCTCAGCAGGCGCTCGATCAGTTGTTGCAGGCGCTCGCTCTCGCCGGCGATGTTGCCGACGAAGCGCGCCCGCTGCTCGGCCGGCATCTCGCCGTCGAGCAACTCGGCGGCGCCACGGATCGCCGCCAATGGGCTCTTCAGTTCGTGGGTCAGGGTATGCACGTAGCGCTCGACGTAGTCCTTGCCTTCCAGTTGCGTGCGCATGCGTTCCACCGCGTCGGCCAGTTGCGCCATCTCGCCGCCGCGATAGCGCGGCAGCTCGGCGCGGCGCCCCTCGCTGACCGCCTGTGCGTACTGGGTGAGGCGCCGCAGCGCGCCGCTGAGCCACCAGGAGAGCAGGCCGCCGACCAGCAGCCCGAGGGCGATCAGCCCGGCACCGAGCCAGGCCAGGCGCCGCTGCGAGCGGTCGATGTAGGGTTGCAGGCTGCTGTTCGGCTTGGCCACCGAAACCACCCCGATGATCTTCCCGCCATCCTTGATCGGCGCCGCCACGTACATCACCGAGGAATCCGGGTCGTCCGGGTCTTCGCGGCTGGAGCGCGCGCCGTACTGGCCCCGGAGAGTCAGGTAGACGTCGTTCCAGCGCGAATAGTCCTGGCCGACGGCCACCCCGGCGGAGTCCAGCAGCACCTTGCCGCTGGCGTCGGTGACGTAGATGCGGTGGTTCACCGCCTCCTTGCGCAAGCCCCAGATATCCGCCTGCGGCACCCGCTTGCCGTAGTCCTCGAGCATCTCCGGCAGGTCGCTCTGTGCCAGGGTGCCGTTCTTCACGTCCTGGCGGAGGATCTCGGCGAGCAGGTTGGCGGTGTCCACCAGGGTTTCCTCGGTGGACTGGCGCACGCCGGGGCGCACTTCGTCCATCACCGTGCTCAGCACGAAGTAGCCGGTGAGACCGACGAACAGGAAGTAGACCAGGAAGATCCGAACGCCGAGCGGCATCAGGCGTGGTCCGGGCTGTAGCTGTAGCCCAGGCCGCGATGGGTCTGGATCGCTTCGCCGCGTTCGTTCACCTGGCGCAGCTTGGCGCGCAGGCTCTTGATGTGGCTGTCGATGTTGCGCTCGTAGCCGGCCTCGCTGGCGACGCCGAGGGCGTCGAGCAACTGCTCGCGGCTGAATACCCGCTCGGGCTGCCCGAGCAGCGTCTGCAACAGGCGGAACTCGTGGCGGGTGAGGTTGAGCGGGGTGTCGCGGTAGTGGATCCGCACGCGCTCCTCGTCGACCTGGAACGGCCCGCTCGGCGCGGCCCCTTCCAGCGCCGCCGGGCGCGGCGCCATGCGCTTGAGGATGGCCTTGACCCGAGCCGCCACCTCGCGCGGGCTGAACGGCTTGACCACGTAGTCGTCGGCGCCGATCTCCAGGCCGACCACGCGGTCGATCTCGGCATCGCGCGCGGTGAGGAAGATCACCGGCACCTCGGAGAACCGCCGCAGGCGCTTGCAGGCCTCGAAACCGCTGATGTCCGGCAGACCGACGTCGAGGATCAGCAGATCCGCCGGCTGGCGCTCCTGCAACGCCAGCGCCTCGCCGGCGAGGGTCACCCAGGTGGTGGCGAAGCCTTCGGCCTGCAGGGCGTAGAGCAGGGTGTCGGCAATCGCGGCTTCATCTTCGACGATCAGGATATGCGGCATGGCGTGACGGCGGCTGACGGGAATGCCGGAACGGTGCCGCAAGCCGGCGCGCGCGTCAATCGCGCCGCCGGTGGCGTAGGACGCTTACTTGCAGGTGGGCTTGTCGGCGACGAAGCGCTCGGAGGGATCGACCGCGACGTGGAATTTGCGCAAGCCCTTGGTGCCCATCAGGAACGGATAGTTGAAGGCGCTGCGGTCGGTGAGGTTGACCTCGATGGTCTTCATCGCTCCGCCCAGGCAGACCTGCAGGTCGATCACCGGGCGTTCGCTCAGGCGGTCCTCATCCTCGTCCTCGCCGCTGCGGTTGTCGGCGCGGTTCTTGATCTTGCCGATGCGCGCCAGCTTGTGCTCGAACACCGAGCCGTCGGCCTCCTTGGTGGCCAGCCGGAAGCGCACCCACTCCTCGCCGTCGCGCTGGAACAACTCGATGTCCTTGGCCGACAGCGAGGAGGTGTAGGCGCCGGTGTCCATCTTCGCCTGCAGGGTGCGGTCCAGCTCCGGCAGGGAGACCCATTCGTAGCGGCCGTAGAGGTTGGGTTCGGCGGCGAGGACCGGCAGGGCGAACAGCGAGAGCAAGGCAAGGGCACGCTTCACGCGGGCATCTCCTGAAGTGATACGAGGTCCACATAGGACTAGCACGGCGCGGTTTCGTTCGCCACGCCGGCGGCTTGGGCGGCGCGGCGCGGATGCGTATGATGGGCCGCGTCGACCCACACCCAGGACAGGGAAACCAACCATGCGGGAACTGTTGACCGGCCTGACCAGCAGCCTTCTGCTGCTTCTCAACACGCTGATCCTGATCGGCCCGATGATGCTGATCGCACTGCTCAAGCTGGTGCTCCCCGGCCAGCGCCTGAAAGACCTCTGCTCCAGGGGCGTGATGTGGATCGCCGAGACCTGGGCGGAGATCGACAAGTGGATCTTCGCCACCTGCACGCCGACGGTCTGGGACGTGCGCGGCGCCGGCGACCTGCGCCAGGACACCTCGTACCTGGTGGTGAGCAACCACCAGTCCTGGGTCGACATCCCCGCGTTGATCCAGGTGTTCAACCGGCGCACCCCGTACTTCAAGTTCTTCCTCAAGAAGGAGCTGATCTGGGTGCCCTTCCTCGGCCTGGCCTGGTGGGCGCTGGAGTATCCGTTCATGAAGCGCTATTCCAAGGCCTTCCTGGAGAAGCACCCGGAACTCAAGGGCAAGGACCTGGAGATCACCAAGGCCGCCTGCGAGAAGTTCAAGCGCATCCCGGTGACCGTGGTGAACTACCTGGAAGGCACGCGCTTCAGCGAGCAGAAGAAGGCCCGGCAACAGTCGCCCTATCGCCACCTGCTCAAGCCCAAGGCCGGCGGGGTGGCCTTCGTCCTCGCCGCGCTGGGCGAGCAGCTGGACGCCCTGCTCGACGTCACCGTGGTCTACCCGAGCGACAAGGTTCCGGGATTCTGGGACCTGCTCTGCGGACGGGTGCCGAAGGTGATCGTCGACATCCAGACCCGGCCGATCGATCCCGCCCTGTGGCAGGGCGACTACGAGAACGACCCGGTGTTCCGCCAGTACGTGCAGGAATGGGTCTCGCGCATGTGGGAAGAAAAGGACGAACGCATCGCCCGCTTGCGGCAACTGCGCTGAAGTACCGGCCGAAGCACACCCATCTCGTAGGGCGAATAACCGCAACGCGGTTATCCGCCGTTTCCACGGCGCAGCGGCGGATAACGCCGGGGGCGTTATTCGCCCTACCGGTGCGGGCAACGAATATCCGGGCGCCGCACCCACTTCGTAGGGCGAATAACCGCAACGCGGTTATCCGCCGATCCGCTGGCGGCAGATCAGAGCAGCGACGAGCCGCCCGCCTTGCTCACTCCCCAGAGATTGCTCAGGCTGCCCAGCAGCTCGCTGTTGGCGCCCTGCTTGCCGAAGTAGTCGACCAGCACCTGGGCGAACTTCTCGGTCATCCCGCTATCCATGCCCAGGGTGCCGAAGGCCTTGTTCACGTCGCCCATGCTGTCCGCATTGCCGAGCAGCGAACCGAGGCCCTTGCTGTCGCCGCCGCTCTTGCCGAGCACGTTGCCGAGCCCGCCGAGACCGGCCAGGGCGTTGTTGCCGGCCAGCTTGTCGAGGCCGGGGATGGTCTTAACCAGTTGCGAATAATCGTTGCCGGCCAACTGGTTCTTGGCCAGGCCGAGCAGGGCGCCGGTACCGCCGACCGCCTGCTCCTGGCTGACCCCGAGCTGGCCGGTGAGTGCGCCGAGCAGACCGCTGGTCTGCGGGGTGGTGGCTACCTGGGCGGAGTCGCCCTGGGATGCCCCGGCGACCGCCTTGGCGGCATCCCCGAGATTGAAGGCGAACGCGGAGGCGGCGCTGAGCAGCAGGGCCGCGGCCAGGGTAGCGTGGGTGGTGACGCGCATCGGCAATTCCTCATGAGATATCGAACGCCCCGGCCGCATTCGCAGGCCGGGGTGAGATTTCGACCGACCGGCCGGTGCCTTGTTCCCCAACCTTGGTCGGGTCACTTGGCCTTCGGCTTGTCGGCCTTGCCCTTGGCGGCGGCGCCTTTCTTCGCCGCCGGCTTCCTCGCCGCCGTCGCGCGGCCCTTGGGCGTCTCGCCGGCGCCGGATTTCTTGCGTGCCGCCGGCTTCGGCGCGGCGCCCTTGCGGTAGCCGACGCCGTCCTTGGCGTCGTAGAAGAAGGTGACCGTCTCGCCCTCTTTCACCTCGCCCTTGAGCATCGCCGTGGCCAGGCGCGTCTCCAGTTGCTGGCGGATCTGCCGCTTCAGCTCGCGGGCGCCGAACTCCGGCTGGTAGGCCTCTTCGGCGAGGTGGCCGACCAGGCTGTCGTCGATGTGCAGGTAGATGTCCTGAGCGTGCGCGGCGCGCTTCACCCGCTCCAGTTGCAGGCGCACGATGTCCTCGATCTGCGCCTTGCTCAGCGACTCGAAGACGATCACCTCGTCGAGGCGGTTGAGGAATTCCGGGCGGAAATGTCCGCGCAGGGTAGTCATCAGTTCGCGCTTGAGCTTCTCCGGCGGCTGGGCGAACTCGCCGGCCTGGGCGTTCTTCATGATCAGCTCGGAGCCGAGGTTGCTGGTGGCGATGATGATGGTATTGGTGAAGTCCACCACGCGCCCCTTGCCGTCGGTCAGGCGGCCGTCGTCGAACACCTGCAGGAGGATGTTGTTGACGTCGGCGT
This sequence comes from Pseudomonas sp. HMSC065H01, assembly GCF_001815235.1. Taxonomy (NCBI): domain Bacteria; kingdom Pseudomonadati; phylum Pseudomonadota; class Gammaproteobacteria; order Pseudomonadales; family Pseudomonadaceae; genus Pseudomonas; species Pseudomonas sp. HMSC065H01. Next base: position 192,789 of record NZ_KV819895.1, read on the forward strand.
GGGCCTTCTCGATCTCATCGAGCAGGATCACGCTGTACGGCCGCCGGCGCACCCGCTCGGTGAGCTGGCCGCCCTCGTCGTAGCCGACGTAGCCCGGCGGCGCACCGATCAGCCGGGACACCGCGTGGCGCTCCATGTATTCGCTCATGTCGATGCGGATCATCGCGTCTTCGTCGCCGAACACCACCTCGGCCAGGGCCTTGGCCAGCTCGGTCTTGCCCACCCCGGTCGGGCCGAGGAACAGGAAGGTGGCGATCGGCCGGCTGCCCTGGCGCAGCCCGGCGCGGGCCAGGCGCACGGCGTCGCTGACCGCGGTGATCGCTTCCTGCTGGCCGATCACCCGCTGGTGCAGGCGCTCTTCCATCTGCAGGAGCTTCTCGCGCTCCTCGGCGGTCAGTTCGGTGACCGGGATGCCGGTGAGCCTGGAGATGATCTCGGCGATGTCCTCGACCCGCACCTCCTCGGTCTTCGACCCCTGGGTCTGCTGCCAGCGCTCGGTGATCTGCTCGAGGTGTTCCTTGCGTTCCTGGATGCGTTTCTCGAAGACCTTCGCCTCGTCGTACCACTTGCGGCTGGCGGCGTAGTCCTGCTCGCGCTTGAGCTGCGCCAGCTCGGCCTCCAGTTCCTGGATCTCGGCCGGCCGCGAGGTGCTGGCGATGCGCACGCGGGCGGCGGCCTGGTCGATCAGGTCGATGGCCTTGTCCGGCAGGAAGCGGTTGCCGATGTAGCGATCGGACAGCTCGGCGGCGGCGACGAAGGCCTCGTCGCGGATGGTCACCTTGTGGTGGCCTTCGAGCTTGTCGCGCAGGCCACGGAGGATGGAGATGGTCTGCTCCACCGTCGGCTCGGGGACGAACACCGGCTGGAAGCGCCGCTCCAGCGCGGCGTCCTTCTCGATGTACTTCTGGTACTCGTTGAGGGTGGTGGCGCCGATCAGGTTCATCTCGCCACGCGCCATCGCCGGCTTCAGCACGTTGGCCACGTCCAGCCCGCCTTCGCCGCCGCCCTGGCCGGCACCGACGATGGTGTGCACCTCGTCGATGAACAGGATGATCTCGCTCTGCGCCGCCTGCAGTTCGTCCATCACCTGCTTGAGGCGTTCCTCGAACTCGCCGCGGTACTTGGCGCCGGCGACCATGGCGTTGATGTTCAGTTCGACCAGGCGCTTGTCGCGCAGCACCTCCGGCACCTCGCCCTGGACCATGCGCTGGGCCAGGCCTTCGACGATGGCGGTCTTGCCGACGCCGGGCTCGCCGATCAGCACCGGGTTGTTCTTCTTGCGCCGGGCGAGAACCTCGATGGTGGTCTCGACTTCCTTCGAGCGGCCGATCACCGGATCGAGCTTGCCTTCGCGGGCCAGCCGGGTCAGGTCGCGGCTGAACTTGTCCAGTTGCGGAGTGTTGCTCGGGCCGTCCACGCGGCCGTCCTCGGCGCCCTTGCCGACCACCTTGACCGCTTTCTGCCGTAGCGCCTGCTCGGTCAGGCCGTACTTCTTCAGGAGCGTCCCGGCGAAGCTGTCCGGCACCGCCGCCAGGCCGAGCAACAGGTGCTCGGGGCCGACATAGCTGTGGCCGAGTTCGCGGGACAGGGCGAAGGCATGCTGCAAGGCGCTCTTCACCCGCGGCGAGATGGTCATGTCCTCGCTCGCCTCGCCCTTGCTGGCGCCGCGCACGGCGTTGGCCTCGATGTACTGCTTGAGGTCGGCCGGCGACAGGCCGAACTGCTTGAGCACCGCCTGCACCACGTCGGCGTCGGCCAGGGCGTAGAGCAGGTGCTCGGTGTCCACTTCGCGCTTGCCGAATTCGGCGGCGACCTGCGCGGCGCGTTGCAGGTACTCGGTGGTCTGCTTGCTGAAGTACTCGGCGATGTCCACCGCCTCCGGCTCGCGGGCGCGCACCGGGGTGACCGGGCTCTGCTCGCCGAAGCCGGAGAAGATCTCGTCGAACGGGCTGCCGCCGCCGAACAGCGACTCCAGCGGCGAGCGCATGCGCTGCTGGCGCATCAACTGGCGGTAGTGCAGTTCGCAGAGGGCGAGTTCGCGGCGCTGGCCGTTCTGTACCAGGCTGACGCGGGCGACGGCGGGACGTTCGTGGCAGATAGCGCAAAGTTCCTGGGCCATGGGAGGACTCCTGTTTCCACGGAAGGTGGGCTTCGGCGACGGCAGCGGCGACCGGGGTCGCCGAGCGCTGCGTGGAGAACATCGCGACAAGGCGGTGAAGCACGCGCCGTCGAGCATGCAACGCGGGACATGTCCGTGCGATGACGAAGCGCCGACGTCGCATCCGCAGCCACTGACGGGGTGACTCTTGAGTACTAGCACAGCAGCCGGCGAGCGCCAGCGCTTCGGCTTGACCCAGGACAATGAAAGGCGACCTCTCTGGCCGCGACTTCCGCCGCAATGCCCGCTGTTCGCCCCGATCCGGTCGCCGGCCGTCCCATCGCGGCGAGAACTTCTCTATGCTTGGGCCCTGTCCGCCCGAGGGAGCCCGTCCATGAGCGAGCCGTTCCAGCTCACCCCCCGCATCGCCCGCCAACTGCCCTGGCTGGTCGCCGTCGCCTTCTTCATGCAAGCCCTCGACGGCACCATCCTCAACACCGCACTACCGAGCATGGCCAGTTCGCTGAACGAAAACCCGCTGCGCATGCAGGCGGTGGTGATCGCCTACCTGCTCACGGTGGCCCTGCTGATACCGGCCTCGGGGTGGATCGCCGACCGTTTCGGCACACGCCGGGTATTCCTCGGCGCGGTACTGCTGTTCAGCCTCGGCTCGTTGCTTTGCGCGCTGTCGCCGAGCCTCGAACTGCTGGTCGGCGCGCGCATCGTACAGGGCGTCGGCGGCGCGCTGATGATGCCGGTGGGACGGCTGGTGATCCTGCGCGTCTACCCGCGCCAGGACCTGGTGCGGGTGCTCAGCTTCGTCACCATTCCCGGCCTGCTCGGCCCGCTGGCGGGACCGACGCTGGGCGGCTGGCTGGTGGAGTACGCCTCCTGGCACTGGATCTTCCTGATCAACCTGCCGGTCGGCCTGCTCGGCTGCCTGGTGGCGATGAAGCTGATGCCGGACCTGCGCAGCCCGGTGCCGAGCCGTTTCGACAGCATCGGCTTCCTGCTCTTCGGCGGCTCCATGGTGCTGATCTCCATCGCCCTGGAAGGACTCGGCGAGCTGCACCTGTCGCACCTGCGCGTGGTCCTGCTGCTGATCGGCGGACTGGTCCTGCTCACCGCCTACTGGCTGCGCGCGCTACGCATCGACAAGCCGCTGTTCCCACCGAGCCTGTTCAAGGCGCGGACCTTCGCCGTCGGCATCCTCGGCAACCTGTTCGCCCGCCTGGGCAGCGGCGCCCTGCCCTTCCTCACCCCGCTGTTGCTGCAGGTGGGACTGGGCTACCCGCCCTCCACCGCGGGCATGACCATGATCCCGCTGGCGCTGTTCGCGATGGTCGCCAAGCCGATGGCCAAGCCACTGCTGGACTTCTTCGGCTATCGCAAGCTGCTGGTCGGCAACACCCTGATCCTCGGCTGCCTGATCGCCGGCTTCGGCCTGGTCGACCAGGACACCCCCTACGTCTGGCTGCTGCTGCACCTGAGCCTGCTCGGCGCGGTGAACTCCCTGCAATTCACGGCGATGAACACCCTCACCCTGATCGACCTGCAGGACAGCAACGCCAGCAGCGGCAACAGCCTGATGTCGGTGGTCGTGCAGTTGTCGATCAGCCTCGGCGTGGCTTGCGCGGCGGCATTGCTGGGCGGTTTCCAGACCGACCTGGATACGGGGCAGGACACCGTACTCGGCGCCTTCCACGCCACCTATGTCAGCGTCGGCCTGATGTCGATGCTGGCCGCGGCGATCTTCTTCCAGCTCGGCAGCGAGGACGGTCGCACCAGCCCGCGCCGGGTCGATCCGGAAAAGGACCCGGACCTCTAGGATGGCCTGGATCGCTACGCTCAAGCGCTGGGCTCGCGAGCTGAAGACCGAGGTCATCGCCCTCTGGCTGTGCAGCCGCCATCCGCACATGCCCTGGCTGGCCCGACTGGTGGCTCTGCTGGTGGTGGCCTATGCGCTGAGTCCGATCGACCTGTTCCCGGACTTCATACCGCTGCTCGGCTACCTCGACGACCTGTTGCTGGTGCCGCTGGGGATCTGGCTGGCGATCCGCCTCACCCCACCCACGCTGCTCGCCGAGTGCCGCGCGCGGGCTCGCGAGGTCGAGACGCACCCGCGCAACCTGTGGATGGCTGCGCTGATCGTGCTGTTCTGGGTGGCGCTGGGCGCTGGACTGCTGCGCTGGTTCTTCTACTGAGCGGCGAGCGCGCTGCAGGTAGGTTTGCGGGTAAAGGTTCGGGACACGTCGACCGCGCCGAGGTGTTCGAGCGTGCGGCGACCGAGCAGCACCGGATAGTTCATGTTGCCGCGGTCGCGCAGGGAGAACTGCTCGCGCAGCAGCTTGGCGCCCAGGCAGATGTCCATCGCCACCACCGGACGGCTGTCGCTGCCGCCGGCGCCGCGTACCTTGATCAGCCGCAGCACCTTGCGCTCGAAGGTCACGCTGACCGGCGCCTTGCTGTCGGCGGTGGGCAGCACGACATCGAAGCGCACCCAGCGCTCGCCGTCCTTCCTGTAGCGATGGATATTCCTCGCGTCCAGCGACGAGGTCAGCGCGCCGGTATCCAGCTTGGCCTTGGCCTGCATGCGCTCGGGCATCAGCCAGGACTGCTCGATCCAGCCCCAGTGCTCGGTGGCGGCATGGCAGGACGCGGAAGAGAACGACAGCGACAACAGCGCGGCGAAGGCCAGACGACGGGATTGCACAGGCTTCATCGAAACGACTCCGAACGGGACCGGGCCACTCTGGGCGGGAACTCGTCAAGACAGGGTGAACGGCAGGCGAAGACAGTGTGACGGTTTTCTCCGGGCAATAAAAAACCCGGATGCTTCCATCCGGGTTCTTCGGGCTGGGGCCCAGGGATCTTAGTTGATCACCTGAACGCGCTCGGCCTGCATGCCTTTCTGGCCTTGTACGACTTCGAAGCTGACCTTCTGGCCTTCGGCCAGGGTCTTGAAGCCGTTACCTTCGATGGCACGGAAGTGAACGAAAACGTCCGGGCCGCTTTCCGGGGTAATGAAGCCGTAGCCTTTGGTTTCGTTGAACCACTTAACGGTGCCGTTCTGACGGGACATTGCAAGTTCTCCTTGGAACTATGGGTATTGATTTAGCCACGAAATCGTAGCCGGTAACTGAGTTGCAAGGAGTTACAAGGAGTCGAGCAGGACGGGCTGGAATTTCCGACCGCATCAGGTCACGATCGACGGCGACCCATGCAAACACAGTGTCAGCACTCTACGACAAAAAACTGAGGAAAGCGAACCTGTATAAAAATACAGAAACGCGCTTTTTTCGTTTTTCGGACGAACGGTACTGGCCAAAGATACATTGCCTGTCGCTGCTGCTCCGGCGGCGATCGCACGCGGCAAGCCGCCGCAGGCTGCTAGACTAGCCGCTCGTATCGCCTGCCGAGCCCTGCCCCGTGACCTCCACCGCTTTCTCCTCGCTGCCGCTTTCCGCGGACCTCCTGGCCAATCTCGACTCCCTCGGTTACCGGGAGATGACGCCGATCCAGGCGCAGAGCCTGCCGCTGATCCTCCAGGGCCACGACCTGATCGCCCAGGCCAAGACCGGCAGCGGCAAGACCGCGGCCTTCGGCCTCGCCCTGCTCAGCCCGCTGAACCCGCGCTACTTCGGCTGCCAGGCGCTGGTGCTGTGCCCGACCCGCGAACTGGCCGACCAGGTCGCCAAGGAGATCCGCCGGCTGGCCCGCGCCGCCGACAACATCAAGGTCCTGACCCTCTGCGGCGGCGTCCCCTACGGCCCGCAGGTGGCTTCGCTGGAGCACGGCGCGCACGTGGTGGTCGGCACCCCGGGGCGCATCCAGGAGCACCTGCGCAAAGGCACCCTGGTCCTCGACGGGCTCAATACCCTAGTCCTCGACGAAGCCGACCGGATGCTCGACATGGGCTTCTACGACAGCATCGCCGAGATCATCGGCCAGCTCCCCGAGCGCCGGCAGACCCTGCTGTTCTCCGCCACCTACCCGGACGGCATCGAGAAGCTGGCGAAGACCTTCATGCGCGATCCGCGACAGGTGAGGGTCGAGTCGCTGCACGCCGACAGCCAGATCGAGCAGCGCTTCTTCGAGATCGATCCGAAGCAGCGCATGGACGCCGTGGTACGCCTGCTCCAGCATTTCCGGCCGCAGTCCTGCGTGGCCTTCTGCCAGACCCGCCAGCAGTGCCAGGAGCTGGCCGACGCACTGAAGGCGCAGCGGATTTCCGCCCTGGCCCTGCACGGCGACCTGGAGCAGCGCGAGCGCGACCAGGTCCTGACGGTGTTCGCCAACCGCAGTTGCAACGTACTGGTGGCCACCGACGTGGCCGCCCGCGGGCTGGACATCGCCGCCCTGGAAACGGTGATCAACGTCGAGCTGGCGCGCGACCCGGAGGTCCACATCCATCGCATCGGACGCAGCGGTCGCGCCGGCGAGAAAGGCCTGGCCCTGTCGCTGGTGGCGCCGGCCGAGGCCAGCCGCGCGCAGGCCATCGAGGACCTGCAGAAGCAGCCGCTGGCCTGGTACGCCCTCGGCCAGTTGAAGGCCAGCCCGGAGCCATTGCTGCCGCCGATGAGCACCCTGTGCATCGCCGGCGGACGCAAGGACAAGGTGCGCCCCGGCGACCTGCTCGGTGCCCTCACCGGCGACGCCGGGCTGCCCGGCAGCGCGGTGGGCAAGATCGCCATCTTCGACTTCCAGGCCTTCGTCGCCATCGAGCGCGGCCTCGCCCACCAGGCCCTCAAGCGCCTGAGCGAAGGCAAGATCAAGGGTCGCTCGTTCAAGGTCCGCCTGCTTTAGCGCGCCGCCGCTTCGCTTGCCGGGCCCGCTCCGGCGCGCGATATCGCCGCCGGGTAACGTTCGGCGCGGCGACGACGTCTTAGCGTTCGCAGGCACGAAGCCTGCATCCGCCAGATGCCCGGCTCGACCGAGTTGCCCACGGCAGCGCTTCCTGCGACTGCGGCGGGCAGCGGACTTCCAGTCGCGCGAAATCGGCCGATTGAATTAGCCGGACAGGCCACATAGGCTGAACCACGGACCATCGGATAGCACTCCGCCCCCATGCCGCCCTCTTCGTTGACACACACGCTCCGCCGCCTCTGGGCCCTCGACAAGTTCGCCTATAGCCTGCGGGTATTCATCGCCCTGGCCGGCGCCCTGCTGCTGTGCTGGTGGCAGGACCGCATCGAGCTGCTGATCCCGCTGTTCCTCGGGATCATCGCCAGCGCCCTGGCGGAGACCGACGACAACTGGCTCGGCCGCCTGCAAGCGCTGCTGGTGACCCTGCTGTGCTTCAGCGTCGCCGCCTTCGCCGTCGAGTTGCTGTTCCCCTATCCCTGGCTGTTCGTTTCCGGGATGGCGCTGTCGGCGTTCGGCATGATCCTCCTCGGCGCCCTCGGCGAGCGCTATGCGGCGATCGCCTCGGCGACCCTGATCCTCTCGATCTACACCATGATCGGCGTGGACCAGCGCGGCGGCGAGGTCGCCGATGTCTGGCACGAACCGCTGCTGCTGGTGGCCGGGGCGGCCTGGTACGGGCTGCTCTCGGTACTGTGGAACGCGCTGTTCTCCAACCAGCCGGTGCAGCAGAGTCTTTCCCGCCTGTATTTCGAGCTGGGCGAATACCTGAGGATCAAGTCGAGCCTGTTCGAACCGTTGCGCCAGCTCGACGTGGAGGGCCAGCGCCTCGCCCTGGCACGGCAGAACGGCAAGGTGGTGGTGGCGCTGAACCAGGCCAAGGAGACCATTCTCAACCGTCTCGGCCATGGCCGGCCGGGCCCCAAGGTGAGCCGCTACCTGAAGCTCTATTTCATCGCCCAGGACGTCCACGAGCGCGCCAGTTCCTCGCACTACCCGTACAACCGGCTGGCCGAGGCGTTCTTCCACAGCGACGTGCTGTTCCGCTGCCAGCGCCTGCTCAACCAGCAGGGCAAGGCCTGCCAGGCCCTGGCGCGGGCTATCCGCCTGCGCCAGCCGTTCGACTACGCCGACCGCGAGCTGGCCCTGGAAGACCTCCAGGCCTCGCTCGAACACCTGCGCCAGCAGAGCAACCCGGCCTGGAAGGGCCTGCTGCGCTCGCTCGGCGCCCTGGCCGCCAACCTCACCACGCTGGACCGCAAGCTGGCCGGGGCGAGCAACCCGGACGCCATCGCCGACGAACAGGACAGCGCCCTGCTCGACCGCTCGCCGCGCAGCCTGAAGGACGCCTTCGAGCGCCTGCGCCAGCAGCTCACCCCGACCTCGCTGCTGTTCCGCCACGGCCTGCGCATGTCCCTGGCGCTGACCGCCGGCTACGGCGTGCTGCACTGGATCCATCCGACCCAGGGCTACTGGATACTGCTCACCACGGTGTTCGTCTGCCAGCCCAACTATGGCGCGACCCGCCTGCGCCTGGTGCAGCGGATCCTCGGTACGGTGGTCGGCCTGGTGGTCGGCTGGGCGCTGATCGACCTGTTCCCCAGCCCGCTGGTGCAGTCGCTGTTCGCGGTCGCCGCCGGGGTCGCCTTCTTCGCCACCCGCAGCAGTCGCTATACCCTGGCGACGGCGGCGATCACCCTGCTGGTGCTGTTCTGCTTCAACCAGGTCGGCGATGGCTACGGGCTGATCCTGCCCCGCCTGTTCGATACCTTGCTGGGCAGCCTGATCGCCGGCCTCGCGGTGTTCCTGGTGCTGCCCGACTGGCAGGGCCGCCGGCTCAACCGCATGCTCGCCAACACCCTCGCCTGCAACAGCCGTTACCTGCGGCAGATCATGCAGCAGTACGCCACCGGCAAGCGCGACGACCTCGACTACCGCACCGCCCGGCGCAACGCGCACAACGCCGACGCGGCGCTGTCGACCACCCTGTCGAACATGCTCCTGGAACCCGGCCATTTCAGGAAGGACGCCGAGATCGGCTTCCGCTTCCTGGTCCTCTCGCACACCCTGCTCAGCTATCTATCAGGTCTCGGCGCGCACCGCGAAAGCCTGCCCGAGGACGCCAGCGACGGCCTCCTGGAGCGCGCCGCCGAGCGGCTCTCCGCCAGCCTCGAGGAAATCGCCGCGAGCCTGGAACAGAAACGCCCGGTCGCCATCTACAGCGAAGAGGAGGAAGCGCTGGCCAAGGAACTGGAGCAGATGCCCGAGGACATGGACGACAGCCATCGCCTGGTACAGACCCAACTGGCGCACATCTGCCGCCAGCTCGCCCCGCTGCGCACCCTGGCCGCGCACTTGCTGAAGAAGGAACTGGCCGGCGCGCAGCCACTGCCAGGCCAGCCCTAGCGCGCGCCGTAGCGCTCCAGCAGGCGCTGGTAGCTGCCGTCGTCGCGCATGCCGCGGATGGCCAGGTCGAAGCCGTCGACGATCTCGTCATGCCGGGGATTCCTCAGGCTCACCAGCAGGTGCAGGCCGTTCTCGCCAAGCGGGATGGGCAGTACCTCCAGCTTGTCGCGCAAATCGGCCAGTTCGCCCTTGAAGGCGACCCCCAGCGCCAGCTCGTCCTCCACCGCCAGGTCGACCCGCCCCGCCTCGAGCATCCGCGCGGCGTTGGCGAAGCTGGTCACGTTGACCTTCTGCAGACGGCTGTCACGGTCGAATTCGGGCGCGTAGGCATAGTCGCGCACGACCGCGATGCGGTAGGGACGCAGGTCGCTCAGGCGGGAAAACTCGATACCCCGCCCCTTGCGTTGCAGCAGGCGGATGCGGTTGCTCAGGTAGGCGCGGGAAAACTGCCCGTAGAGGCTGCGGGCGGGCTCGTACCAGGCGCTCAGGGCGATGTCGTAGTCGCCGCTGCGCACGCCGTACAGGGCACGCGACCAGGGTACCTGCTGGAAACTCGAGTCGAAGCCGGCGCGCTTGAGCGCGGTGGTCACCAGTTCCACCGCCAGGCCGTTGCCAGGCAGGCGCGAATCGACGAAAGGCGGCCAGGAGTCGCCGACCAGGCGCAGGTTGGCGGCAGGCAGCGCGCAAGGGAGGAGCAATGTCAGCAGCAGGAGTGCGCATCGCAGCATGAAGGAGCGTCCCGGGAGTGGATCGCCACAGCATAGCCATCCCGACCCCGGGCACGCATGTCCCCGTGTCGCGGCTCGATGATATTTCCATCACAAACCGCACGCGTTCACCTCTCCTCTTCCTCTCCGGCGGCCTTTTCGTTCCGCGGCGCGGCACCTGCGTACTTGCCGCCGAAGAGTTCGATCGGCATCGGGAAGACGATGGTCGAACTCTTGTCGCCGGCGATCGCGCCGAGGGTCTGCATGTAGCGCAACTGCATGGCGCCACTCTGCCGGCCGAGCATCTGCGCCGCCTGCATGAGTTTCTCCGAGGCTTGCAGCTCGCCCTCGGCATGGATCACCTTGGCTCTGCGCTCACGCTCCGCCTCGGCCTGCCGGGCGATGGCGCGAACCATCGATTCGTTGAGATCGACGTGCTTGATTTCCACATTCGCCACCTTGATGCCCCAGGCGTCGGTCTGCGCATCGAGCACTTGCTGGATATCCAGGTTCAGGCGCTCGCGCTCGGCGAGCATCTCGTCCAGTTCGTGCTTGCCCAGCACCGCGCGCAGGGTGGTCTGGGCCAACTGGCTGGTGGCGGCCAGGTAGTTCTCCACCTGGATGATCGCCTTCTGCGGATCGAGCACGCGGAAGTACACCACCGCGTTGACCTTCACCGAAACGTTGTCGCGGGAAATCACATCCTGCGGCGGCACGTCGAGGACGATGGTGCGCAGGTCGATGCGCACCATCTGCTGGATCGCCGGGATCACCAGCACCAGCCCCGGCCCCTTGACCTTCCAGAACCGCCCGAGCTGGAACACCACGCCGCGCTCGTACTCGCGGAGGATGCGCAGCGCGCTGAACAGCAGCAGCGCGAGGAACACCAGCAACATCGCCAAACCATAGGAAATACCCATCATCCACCTCCTTCATCGGCCAGCGCGACTTCCAGGAGCAGGCCCTTGCGCGCCAGCACCCAGACCGGCTGGCCCACCGCCAGCGGCCGCGCGGCGAGCACCCGCCAGCGCTCGCCCTGGAGCTGCACCCAGCCTGCGCAGGGTTGTTCGGAATCCACCGCCGCCACCGTCGCCAGGCTGCCGACCAATCCGGCGGTGCCACTTACCACCGCTTGCCGGCGAGTACGCAGGGCCATGCCCAGCAGACCGACGATCAGCGCGGCGCTGAGCAACGCCAGGGCCACCACCAGGCCGGGCGGAATGCCGTAGCCGGGCACCTCGGTATCGATCAGGATCAGCGCGCCGACCACGAACGAGACGATTCCGCCGATGCCGAGCACGCCGAAGCTGGCGACGAACGCCTCACCCACCATGAACGCCAGGCCCAGCGCGATCAGCGCCAGCCCGGCGTAGTTGACCGGCAGCATCTGCAGGGCGTACAGGCCGAGCAGCAGGCAGATGCCGCCGAGCACGCCGGGCAGCGCCATGCCGGGATTGGCCAGTTCGAAGATCAGCCCGTAGATGCCGATCATCATCAGGATCAGCGCCACGCTGGGATCGGTGAGCACCGCCAGCAACCGCGCGCGCCAGTCCGGTGCCTGGCGCTCGACCGTGGCGCCGGCGGTAGCCAGGGTCAGCGCGCGCTCGCCGACGCGCAGGCTGCGGCCGTCGAGCTGGCGCAGCAGGTCGGGCAGGTCGCGGGCCTGCAGGTCGATCACCTTCTGCGCCGCGGCCTCGTGCGCCGCCAGGCTGACCGCCTCGCGCACCGCGCGCTCGGCCCACTCGGCGTTGCGCCCGCGCAGTTGCGCGAGGCCACGGATATAGGCGGCGGCGTCGTTGACCTGCTTGCGCGCCATGGGTCCGGCGTCCCGCGCCGGGGGCTTCTCTGCGGGCTTGTCCGGCGTCCCCAGGCGCACCGGGGTGGCAGCGCCGAGGTTGGTCCCCGGCGCCATCGCCGCGATATGGCAGGCATACAGGATGTAGGTGCCGGCGCTCGCCGCCCGCGCCCCGCTGGGCGCGACGAAACCGGCGACCGGCACCTGGCTGGCGAGGATCGCCTTGACGATGCGCCGCATCGATGCGTCCAGGCCGCCGGGCGTGTCCAGTTCCAGCACCACCAGTTGCGCGCCGTCCTCGGCGGCACGCTCGATGCCGCGCACCAGGTAATCGGCGCTGGCCGGGCCGATCGCACCATCCACCGAGAGCACCCGAACCGGTCCGGAGGCCGCGAAACAGGCCGGGCCGGCGAAGCACAACAACAGCGCCAGCGCGAGCCGGCACGGCATCCGCATATCGACCTCCCCGACCGCCCGGCCGGGCCACCCCGGGACGAAGGTGCTCGTCCCGCGCACCGGGCCGGCAAGCGACCGGCCCCGCCGCGCACTTCTCAGTCTAGTCCAGTGGCTCTCGCCTTCCCCGCGCGTGTCCGGATCGGCAAATCCCTCAACATGCCAACTTTTTAGCGACGAAATGATGGCACTCGCCACAGGAATTCATTAATCTTCGCGGCCGCAGCGGGCAGGCCGCCTGGCGCCCGACCCCATCCGGCTTCCGGCGGCCTCCCGCGGCCCTTGTCCTTTCTTCGCCAGACGAAGCCGGTATGCGCAAGACATAACTTGTCACAATCGCCTGCCCATCATGTGCCGGTCATCCCCAGCGCGGACCCGCACCATGACCTCCGATGTCCTTCCCGCCGACGCCGTCGTCAGTGCCGCCGGCAACGCGCACAAGCCCCATCTCGAGCAGCGTCCCGGCCGCCTCACCGCCCTCGTATTCTTCGCCGTGCTCGCCACCGGACTGCTGTTCAGCGCCTACAGCCTGATGCAGGACGTCGATGACGTCGGTTCCACGATCACCACCTGGACGCCCTTCCTGCTGCTCGGCGTGGCCCTGCTGATCGCCCTCGGCTTCGAGTTCGTCAACGGCTTCCACGACACCGCCAACGCGGTGGCCACGGTGATCTACACCCACTCGCTGCCGCCGCACTTCGCGGTGGTCTGGTCGGGTTGCTTCAACTTTCTCGGCGTATTGCTCTCCAGCGGCGCGGTGGCCTTCGGCATCATCGCCCTGCTGCCGGTGGAACTGATCCTGCAGGTCGGTTCCTCGGCCGGCTTCGCCATGGTCTTCGCCCTGCTGATCGCCGCCATCCTGTGGAACCTCGGGACCTGGTGGCTGGGCCTGCCGGCGTCGTCCTCGCACACCCTGATCGGCTCGATCATCGGCGTCGGCGTGGCCAACGCGCTGATGCATGGGCGCGATGGCACCAGCGGGGTGGACTGGGGCCAGGCGACCAAGGTCGGCTACTCCCTGCTGCTCTCGCCGCTGATCGGCTTCGCCTGCGCCGCCCTGTTGCTCCTGGCGCTGCGCCTGCTGGTGAAGAACCGCGCGCTGTACAAGGCGCCGAAGGGCAAGGCGCCGCCGCCCTGGTGGATCCGCGGCCTGCTGATCCTGACCTGTACCGGGGTGTCCTTCGCCCATGGCTCCAACGACGGACAAAAAGGCATGGGCCTGATCATGCTGATCCTGGTCGGCACCCTGCCGATGGCCTACGCCCTGAACCGCACCATGCCGGCGGACCAGGCGGTGCAGTTCGCCGCCGTCGCCGAGGTCACCCAGCAAGCGCTGGTGAAGAGCGCGCCGCAACCGGCGCCGGCCGATCCGCGCCAGGTACTCTCCGACTACGTGCGCAGCAAGCAGGCATCGCCTGAGCTGATCCCGGCGCTGGCCGCCCTGACCGGCTCGATCGGCCAGGAAGTGAAAGGCTATGGCGCGTTCTCGCGGGTACCGGCGGAAGCCATGGGCAACGTGCGCAACGACATGTACCTGACCTCCGAGGCGATCCGCCTGATGGACAAGGACGGCGTCGGCCGCTTCGACGCCGACACCCGCGGCAAATTGCAGGCGTTCAAGCAGAAGATCGACGACGCCACCAAGTTCATCCCGCTATGGGTGAAGATCGCCGTGGCCATCGCCCTCGGCCTGGGCACCATGGTCGGCTGGAAACGCATCGTGGTGACGGTCGGCGAGAAGATCGGCAAGACCCACCTGACCTACGCCCAGGGCGCCTCGGCGGAAACCGTGGCGATGCTGACCATTGGCGCGGCGGACCTGTATGGCTTGCCGGTCTCCACCACCCATGTGCTGTCTTCCGGGGTGGCCGGGACCATGGCGGCGAACGGTTCGGGGCTACAGTGGAAGACCATCCGCAACCTGCTGATGGCCTGGGTGCTGACGCTGCCGGCGGCGATCCTGCTCTCGGCCTCGCTCTACTGGCTGCTCACCCGGCTGTTCTGAAACACGGCGGCCGGCACAGGTGCCGGCCGCTCGTCGCGCCGCTCAGGGCAGGACTTCGTCTTCCTTGAACTGGTCCTTGATGTAGGTGATCTCGGTCTTGCCGTGGGGCGCCGGCAGGCCGTCCGGGCCGAGGTTGACGAAGACCATCTTGTCGATGGTGAGGATGCTCTTGCGGGTGATCTTGTTGCGCACGTGGCAGGTCATGGTCAGCGAGGTACGACCGAAGTCGGTGGCGGTGATGCCCAGCTCGATGATGTCGCCCTGGCGCGCCGAGCTGACGAAGTTGATCTCGGAAATGTACTTGGTGACCACGCGCTGGTTGCCCAGCTGGATGATCGCGTAGATCGCCGCTTCTTCGTCGATCCAGCGCAGCAGGCTGCCGCCGAACAGGGTGCCGTTGGGGTTGAGATCTTCTGGCTTGACCCACTTGCGGGTGTGGAAATTCATGTGAACTCCTGGTGTGGTGCTCCGCGGCCGCCATCCTGGCCGTCGTGGAGGATGCCCGGCGGTATCGCCGCCGCGGCTCCGCGGGACCCGGCGGATCGGCCCGGTCCCGGGGGCGGCGCGTCCTGCCTGCGCCACCCGATGTTCCTGCGCGTTCAGCCCAGCCCGTTGGCCTCGCGGTACTGCCTGGCCTCTTCCACCAGCCAGTCGCGGAAGGCATTGAGCATCGCCGATTCGACCCTGCGCTCGGGAATGATCAGGTAATACGCATTCTCGCTCAAATAGGCATGTTGCATGGGCACGATAAGCCTTCCGTCGGCCAGCTCGTCCTGGATCAGGAAGGGCGGTATGAGGGCCACGCCCATGCCGTGCATGGCCGCCTGGGCAAGCATGGAGAACAGCTCGTAGCGCGGCCCGCTCATGTCGTGGGCGACGTTCAGTCCCTGGGAGTGAAACCACTGGCGCCAAGCGTAGGGCCGGGTGCTCTGCTGCATCAGCGGCAGCCCGGCGACCTGCTCGGCGCTCAGCGTTCGACGCCCGCCCAGCAGCTCCGGGCTGCACACCGGCACCGGATTCTCGCGCATCAGGAAATGCGAGACGGTACCCGACCAGTCGGCGTCGCCGAAGTACAGCGCGGCGTCGAACTCGGTGTCGGCGAAGAGGAACGGGCGGGTGCGGTTGGTCAGGTTGACCGTGACCTCCGGGTGCAGCCGCTGGAAACGCTTGAGCCGCGGCAACAGCCATTGGGTGCCGAAGGTCGGCACCACCGCCAGTTCGATCGCGCCGCCGCCCTGGTGCCCCATCACCGCCAGGGTGTCGCGCTCCACCGCGTCGAGGCGTACCGCCACCCGCCGGCTATAGGACAGCCCGGCCTCGGTGAGCTTGACCCCGCGCCGCGAGCGACGGAACAGCTCGACACCGAGGAACTCCTCGAGCGTGGCGATCTGCCGGCAGATCGCGCTCTGGGTCAGGGACAACTCCTCCGCCGCCTTGGTGAAGCTCTCGTGGCGCGCGGCGGATTCGAAGCTGACCAGCGCGGCGGTGGAAGGGATCTTGCGTCGCATGGAGGACTCCGGAGTGCCGGTTTCGCATCTATGACGCCCAGGTCACGATTCCTCGCGCCTCTTCAAGGGCATGAAATACGAGACTCATTTTCTCGGAGTGAGAAAATAGCACAAGTGCGTGCGAATTCCTCGTTTGCCGCCCCATTCGCTAGGCTCTTAGGATGCTTCCATTCCGGCTGGCCCACGCCAGCCTCCGCTACCGCTTGACGAGGATGTACGCATGGCCACCAAAGCTAGCTTCAACTGGGAAGATCCCCTGCTGCTGGACCAGCAGCTCACCGAAGAAGAGCGCATGGTTCGCGACAGCGCCCAGCAGTTCGCCCAGGACAAGCTGGCCCCGCGCGTGCTCGAAGCCTTCCGCCACGAACAGACCGACCCGAAGATCTTCCGCGAGATGGGCGAGACCGGCCTGCTCGGCGCGACCATTCCCGAAGCCTACGGCGGCAGCGGCCTCAACTACGTCTGCTATGGCCTGATCGCTCGCGAAGTCGAGCGCGTCGACTCCGGCTATCGCTCGATGATGAGCGTGCAGTCCTCGCTGGTGATGGTGCCGATCCATGAATTCGGCAACGAAGCCACCCGGCAGAAGTACCTGCCCAAGCTGGCCAGCGGCGAATACATCGGCTGCTTCGGCCTGACCGAGCCGAACCACGGTTCCGACCCGGGCTCGATGGTCACCCGGGCGAAGAAGGTCGACGGCGGCTATCGCCTGAGCGGCAGCAAGATGTGGATCACCAACAGCCCGATCGCCGACGTCTTCGTGGTCTGGGCCAAGGATGACGAAGGGCAGATCCGCGGCTTCGTCCTCGAGAAGGGCTGGGAAGGCCTGAGCGCCCCGGCGATCCATGGCAAGGTCGGCCTGCGTGCCTCGATCACCGGCGAGATCGTGATGGACAACGTGTTCGTTCCGGAAGAGAACGCCTTCCCCGAAGTGCGCGGCCTGCGCGGTCCGTTCACCTGCCTGAACTCGGCGCGCTACGGGATCTCCTGGGGCGCCCTGGGCGCCGCCGAATTCTGCTGGCACACCGCCCGCCAGTACGTGCTCGACCGCCAGCAGTTCGGCCGCCCGCTGGCCGCCAACCAACTGATCCAGAAGAAGCTGGCCGACATGCAGACCGAGATCACCCTGGCCCTGCAAGGCTGCCTGCGCCTGGGGCGGATGAAGGACGAAGGCACCGCGGCGGTGGAAATCACCTCGATCATGAAGCGCAACAGCTGCGGCAAGGCCCTCGACATCGCCCGCCTGGCCCGCGACATGCTGGGCGGCAACGGCATCTCCGACGAATTCGGCATCGCCCGCCACCTGGTCAACCTGGAAGTGGTGAACACCTACGAGGGCACCCACGATGTCCACGCGCTGATCCTCGGCCGCGCGCAGACCGGCATCCAGGCATTCTTCTGAGCCACCGAGCAACACCCCGGCGCGCTTTTTCACGGTAGCGCGCCGGCCGCCGGGGGGACGGGCAAGGAACCCGTCTTCCCGGCCATTTCCGTTTCCAGCCCCCAGCAGCGAGAACCGTCATGCCCGGCGCCCTTTCCCATATCCGCGTACTCGACCTGTCCCGTGTCCTGGCCGGCCCCTGGGCCGGGCAGATCCTCGCCGACCTCGGCGCCGAGGTGATCAAGATCGAGCGCCCCGGCAGCGGCGACGACACCCGCGCCTGGGGCCCGCCGTTCCTCAAGGATGCCGAAGGCAACGACACCAGCGAGGCGGCCTACTACCTGTCGGCCAACCGCAACAAGAAGTCGGTGACGGTGGACTTCACCCAGCCGGAAGGCCAGCGCATCGTTCGCGAACTGGCGGCCAAGGCCGACATCCTGCTGGAGAACTTCAAGGTCGGCGGGCTCAAGGCCTATGGCCTCGACTATGAATCGCTGAAGCAGGTCAACCCGAAGCTGATCTACTGTTCGATCACCGGCTTCGGCCAGTCCGGCCCCTATGCCAAGCGCGCCGGCTATGACTTCATGATCCAGGGCCTGGGCGGCCTGATGAGCCTCACCGGGCGCGCCGACAACGAGGAAGGCGCCGGTCCGGTGAAGGTCGGCGTGGCGCTGACCGATATCCTCACCGGGCTGTACTCCTCCACCGCGGTGCTCGCCGCCCTCGCCCACCGCGACGTTAGCGGCATCGGCCAGCACATCGACATGGCCCTGCTCGACGTGCAGGTCGCCTGCCTGGCCAACCAGACCCTCAACTACTTGACCACCGGCGTGCCGCCGCGGCGCCTGGGCAACGCACACCCGAACATCGTGCCGTACCAGGACTTCCCCACCGCCGACGGCGACATGATCCTCACGGTCGGCAACGACAGCCAGTTCCGCAAGTTCGCCGAGTTGGCAGACCACCCGGAATGGGCCGACGACCCGCGCTTCGCCACCAACAAGGCGCGGGTGGCCAACCGCGAGGTGCTGATCCCGCTGATCCGCCAGGCCACGGTGCTGCACACCACCGCCGAGTGGATTCTTTCCCTGGAGCGCGCCGGCGTGCCCTGCGGGCCGATCAACGACCTGGCGCAGGTGTTCGCCGACCCGCAGGTGCAGGCCCGCGGCCTGCGCGTGGAGCTACCGCACCCGCTGGCCGGGACGGTGCCGCAGGTAGCCAGCCCGATCCGCCTGTCCGAGACGCCGGTGGAATACCGCAACCCGCCGCCCACCCTCGGCCAGCACACCGACGAGGTCCTCGAGACGCTCCTCGGCCTGGACGCGGCCGCGCTGGAAAGGCTGCGCGACAGCAAGGTGATCTGAGCCCCGCGCCCCGCCCCAGCGACGCATCGGCGGACAACGCCCCACCGTACCCCGCGCAACACCGCGACGTAGGGCGCATAACCGCAACGCGGTTATCCGCCGGCCAGCCGAGCATCGGCGGATAACGCCCCTGGCGTTATTCGCCCTACCGACCCCGTGTAGAAGGCGGTCGATGCCGGCGCCTCGATGGAAGCGCCACTCAGGCCGCCAGGCGGCCGCCGGCGATCGCCTCGGAGGCCTTGAGCATGGCCCGCAACAGCACCGCGCAGCCGGCGGCCAGGTCGTCGGGGCTGGCGTTCTCGATCTCGTTGTGGCTGATGCCGTTCTCGCAGGGCACGAAGATCATCCCCGCCGGACCGAGTTCGGCGAGGAAGATCGCGTCGTGGCCGGCGCCGCTGACGATGTCCATCTGCGGCATGCCCAGCGCCTGCGCCGCCTCGCGCACCGCGCCGACGCATCCCTGGTCGAAGTACAGCGGCGGGAAATCGGCGGTCGGCACCAGCTCGTATTGCAAGCCATGCTTCTCGCAGGTAGCGGCGATCACCTGGCGGACCTCGGCGATCATCGAGTCCAGGCGCTCCGGTTGCAGATGGCGGAAGTCCAGGGTCATCTTCACTTCGCCGGGTATCACGTTACGCGAACCGGGATAGGCGTGCAGGCAGCCGACCGTGCCGCAAGCATGCGGCTGATGGCCGAGGGCCGCGCGATTGACCGCCTCGACCACCGCCGCGGCACCGACCAGGGCGTCCTTGCGCAGGTGCATCGGCGTTGGCCCGGCGTGTGCCTCGACGCCGCGCAGGGACAGGTCGAACCATTTCTGCCCGAGCGCGCCGAGCACCACGCCGATGGTCTTCTCCTCGTCCTCGAGGATCGGCCCCTGTTCGATGTGCGCCTCGAAATAGGCGCCCACCGGATGTCCGAGACAATCGCGCGCTCCCGCGTAGCCGATGGCGTCCAGCGCCTCGCCTACGCTGACACCGTCGGCATCGCGCTTGGCCAGGGTCTCCTCCAGGGTGAACTTCCCGGCGAATACGCCCGAGCCCATCATGCAGGGCGCGAAGCGCGAGCCTTCCTCGTTGGTCCACACCACCACCTCCAGCGGCGCCTCGGTTTCCACCCCGAGGTCGTTGAGGGTGCGGATCACCTCGAGGCCGGCCATCACCCCGAAGCAGCCGTCGAACTTGCCACCGGTGGGCTGGGTGTCGATGTGGCTACCGGTCATCACCGGGGGCAAGTCCGGGTTACGCCCGGGACGACGGGCGAAGATGTTGCCGACCCGATCGACGCTGACCGTGCAGCCGGCCGCTTCGCACCATTGCACGAAGAGATCGCGGGCCTGGCGGTCGAGATCGCTCAGGGCCAGGCGGCAGACCCCACCCTTGGCGGTGGCGCCGAGGCGGGCGAGATCCATCAGCGATTGCCAGAGGCGCTGGCCATCGATGTGTCGCTGGGTGGATTGCAGGACGTTCCGGGCAGTGCTCATTGTCGTCTCCTCAGGCTTGGAGTAGGTGTCGGCGGCTCGCCGGCCGCCTGTATGCCCATCAGGGCAGCGGTTTGGCCAATGCCGCCGGGCTCCGCGCACGGCGGCCGCAGAGGCCGTAGTAGAGCGCGCCGCCGAGCAGCGAGCCGGTGAACCAGCCGTAGTCGTAGAACCAGTGGAACTGGCGGTTGCCGAGGGCCATGACGGTCAGCGCCACCGGCACCGCGAAGGCGGCGAAGCCGGGCCAGTTCCAGGCCGGGTAGACGTCGTCGCGGTAGAGTCCGGCGAGGTCGAGGCGTTGCCTGCGCACCAGGAAGTAGTCCACCACCATGATCCCCGCGATCGGCCCGAGCAGGCTGGAGTAGCCGAGCAGCCAGTTGGAGTAGACGCTTTCCAGGCTGAGGTCGGAAACGATCCAGCCGAGCTTCTTCAGCAACTCGTGGGCCATCAGCGCCAGGCCGATGAAACCGGTGAGCCAGACGGCGCGGGTGCGGCCGATGAGTTTCGGTGCGATGTTCTGGAAGTCGTTGGTCGGCGAGACGATGTTCGCCGCGGTGTTGGTCGAGAGGGTGGCGACGATGATCAACGCCATCGCCACCGCCACCCAGCCGGGGCTGGGGATGTGCCCGATCAGGCTGACCGGGTCGGAAACCGTCTCGCCCACCAGCGAAGCCGAGGCGGCGGTCATCACCACGCCGAGGGCGGCGAACAGGAACATGGTCAGCGGCAGGCCGAAGATCTGCCCGAGTATCTGGTCCTTCTGGCTACGCGCATAGCGGCTGAAGTCGGGGATGTTCAGCGACAGCGTGGCCCAGAAGCCGACCATCGCCGTCAGCCCGGCCATGAAGTAGCCGGTGACGCTGGCGCCTTCCGGGCGCTTCGGCGGCTGCGCCAGCAGTTCGCTGACCGATATGTGCGGCAGCGCCCACACCAGCAGGCCGAGGCCGACCAGCACCAGCAGCGGTGCCGAGAGTGTCTCCAGCCATTTGATCGACTCCGCGCCGCGCAGCACCACCCACAGGTTCAGCCCCCAGAACAGGAGGAAACCGATCACCTCGCCGGTACCGCCGAGGGCTTTCCAGGCGGGAAAGATCGAACCGAGGAAGAGATGGATCGCCAGCCCGCCGAACAGCGTCTGGATGCCGAACCAGCCGCACGCGACCACGGCGCGGATCAGGCATGGCACGTTGGAGCCGATGATGCCGAACGAAGCGCGCAGCAGCACCGGGAAGGGAATGCCGTAGCGGGTGCCGGCGAAGGCATTGAGGGTCAGCGGGATCAGCACCACCAGGTTGGCCAGCAGGATCGCCAGCAGCGCTTCGCCGACGCTGAGGCCGAAGTAGGCGGTGAGGACGCCGCCGAGGGTGTAGGTGGGCACGCAGATGGACATGCCGATCCACAGCGCGGTGATGTGCCACCTGTTCCAGGTACGCTGTTCCACCCGGGTCGGGGCGATGTCATGGTTGTAGCGGGGGCTGTCGAGTACGTCGCTGCCGGCGGACAGCTCGACCAAGCCGTCGCGCTCGGTCACTTCCGATCTGCTCTGTTGCATGGGCCTCTCCAGAATTCTTTTAGTTATTCGCTCATCGGGCTAATGCGATGGCCGGAGTACCGCACCACCAGTACTGCACCTCCGGTCCGGACAATGCCGTGGCGGGCGGCACTCAATAAGCGTGCCGAAAACCCCGCGACGTCACTGGGCAGGCCGGTCTACTGGAGGTAACCGACTGATCTGAAACACTTCATCGACAACGTCGGTGACACGCTGACGGGCAGTCCGGCGTGTCACCGGGGGAAATGCGCGAGCCTGTCGCCCCGGTCAGGAACCAAAGGAGTGCAGGCGAACTTTTTTCATCTCCCCACAACCGTTCGAACACGGCTTTCAAGCGGCTGATTTTGCATGGGAAATCTCGACCTTTTTGAATTCTTGTCAAGCGCGTCAAAATGGTGAGAACCCTCACCATTTTGGTGATATTTATTTTTAATTATTTAAAATCAATAAGTTACAAACTCAAACAACCATTTGAAAATAATCTTGCTCAATCGATGATCAGCATCTAGATTCGAATCCTGTCAGCGCTGACAGGATTACAAAAGTCCTCGGCGCATGGCGAAAAAACAATTTCAAGAACCGGCAACGACCGGTCAGCCTGCGAGGAAAGACGGCATGTCCCTGTTGATCCGTGGCGCCACCGTGGTTACTCACGAAGAGAGTTATCGAGCCGACGTGCTCTGTGCCAACGGCCTCATCCAGGCCATCGGCGAGAACCTCGAAACCCCCTCCGGCTGCGACGTCCTCGACGGCGGTGGCCAGTACCTGATGCCGGGCGGCATCGACCCCCATACCCACATGCAGTTGCCCTTCATGGGCACGGTGGCCAGCGAGGACTTCTTCAGCGGCACCGCGGCCGGGCTGGCCGGAGGGACCACCTCGATCATCGACTTCGTCATCCCCAACCCGCGACAGTCGCTGCTGGAGGCCTTCCACACCTGGCGCGGCTGGGCGCAGAAATCCGCTGCGGACTACGGCTTCCACGTCGCCATCACCTGGTGGAGCGACGAGGTCGCCCGGGAAATGGGCGAGCTGGTGGCACAGCACGGGGTGAACAGCTTCAAGCACTTCATGGCCTACAAGAACGCCATCATGGCCGCCGACGATACCCTGGTGGCCAGCTTCGAGCGCTGCCTGGAGCTGGGCGCGGTGCCGACGGTGCACGCGGAGAACGGCGAACTGGTCTTCCACCTGCAGCAGAAACTCCTCGCCCAGGGCCTCACCGGCCCCGAGGCGCATCCGCTGTCGCGTCCGCCGCAAGTCGAGGGCGAGGCCGCCAGCCGCGCCATCCGCATCGCCGAGACGCTGGGTACGCCGCTGTACCTGGTGCATATTTCCAGCCGCGAGGCGCTGGACGAGATCGCCTATGCCCGCGCCAAGGGCCAGCCGGTCTACGGCGAGGTGCTGGCCGGGCACCTGCTGCTCGACGACAGCGTCTACCGCCACCCGGACTGGGCCACCGCGGCCGGCTACGTGATGAGCCCGCCGTTCCGTCCCGTCGAACACCAGGAAGCGCTGTGGCGCGGCCTGCAGTCCGGCAACCTGCATACCACCGCCACCGACCACTGCTGCTTCTGCGCCGAGCAGAAGGCCATGGGCCGCGACGACTTCAGCAAGATTCCCAATGGCACGGCCGGCATCGAGGACCGCATGGCGCTGCTGTGGGACGCCGGGGTCAACAGCGGGCGCCTGTCGATGCACGAGTTCGTCGCGCTGACCTCCACCAACACCGCGAAGATCTTCAACCTGTTCCCGCGCAAGGGCACGATCCGCGTCGGCGCGGATGCCGACCTGGTGCTCTGGGACCCGCAGGGCAGCCGCACCCTCTCGGCCGCCACCCATCACCAGCGGGTCGATTTCAACATCTTCGAAGGTCGCACCGTGCGCGGCATACCCAGCCACACCATCAGCCAGGGCAAGCTGCTCTGGGCCGCCGGCGACCTGCGCGCCGAACCCGGCGCCGGACGCTACGTGGAGCGCCCGGCCTACCCGTCGGTGTACGAAGTGCTCGGCCGCCGCGCCGAACGCCAGCGCCCGGTCGCCGTCGAGCGCTGATCCTTCCCGCAATACCGGACCGGCCCGTAGAGGCCGGACGGTGCCGTATTGCCGTTGACTGCCCCGAGAAGAAACCAGAAGAGAGGCTACAACCGTGATCGATTCCCTGAACCACCTCCCCCGTCCGGACGCCGGCGCGGACACGCTCGCCGAGCGCTTCGCCGACCTCGCGCCGCCGCTCAACGCCCGCCAGGCCGCCCTGGAAAGCGCCCGCTGCCTGTACTGCTACGACGCGCCCTGCGTCAACGCCTGCCCGACCGAGATCGACATCCCCGGGTTCATCCGCAGCATCGCCCAGGAGAATGTCCAGGGCGCGGCGCAGAAGATCCTCTCGGCGAACATCCTCGGCGGCAGCTGCGCCCGCGTCTGCCCCACGGAAATCCTCTGCCAGCGGGCCTGCGTACGCAACAACGCCCAGGAATGCGCACCGGTGCTGATCGGCCAGTTGCAACGCTACGCCCTCGACCACGCCGGCTTCGGCGAACATCCGTTCAAGCGCTCGCCGGCCACCGGCAAGCGCATCGCCGTGGTCGGCGCCGGGCCGGCCGGGCTGTCCTGCGCCCACCGCCTGGCCATGCACGGCCACGACGTGGTGCTCTTCGAGGCCCGCGCCAAGGCCGGCGGCCTCAACGAGTACGGCATCGCCCGCTACAAGCTGGTGGACGACTTCGCCCGGCGCGAAGTGGAATTCCTCCTGCAGATCGGCGGTATCGAACTGCGCCACGGCCAGCGTCTCGGCGACAACCTGGCGCTCGGCGCCCTGCACGACGAGTACGACGCGGTGTTCCTCGGCATCGGCCTGGCCGCCAGCAAGCGCCTCGGCCTGGAAGACGAGGACGCCCCCGGCCTGCTCGCCGCCACCGACTACATCCGCGAGCTGCGGCAGAGCGACGACCTGCTCGACCTGCCCGTCGCCGACCGTTGCATCGTCATCGGCGCCGGCAACACCGCCATCGACATGGCGGTGCAGATGAGCCGGCTCGGCGCCCGCGACGTCAACCTGGTCTACCGCCGTGGCTTCGAGGAAATGGGCGCCACCGGCCACGAGCAGGAGATCGCCAAGGCCAGCCAGGTGCGCCTGCTGACCTGGGCCCGACCGGAACGGGTACTGCTTGACGAGCAAGGCCGGGTGCGCGGCATGCGCTTTGCCCGCACGCGCCTGGAGAACGGTCGCCTGGGCGACACCGGCGAGCACTTCGAACTGGCCGCCGACGCCATCTTCAAGGCCATCGGCCAGGCCTTCGAAGGCGCCAGCCTGGGCGATCCGCTGGCAGCGCAACTGCGGCGCGACGGCGAGCGCATCCAGGTCGACGGACAGATGCGCACCAGCATCCCCGGCATCTACGCCGGCGGCGACTGCGTGGCGCTCGGCGAGGACCTCACCGTGCAGGCGGTGCAGCACGGCAAACTGGCGGCGGAAGCGATCCACGCCCAACTCATGCTCAACGTGGAGGCTGCGTGATGGCCGACCTGTCTATCGAATTCGCCGGCATCAAGTCGCCCAACCCCTTCTGGCTGGCCTCCGCGCCGCCCACCGACAAGGCCTACAACGTGGTCCGCGCCTACCAGGCGGGCTGGGGCGGGGTGGTCTGGAAGACCCTCGGCGAAGACCCCGCGGCGGTCAACGTGTCGTCGCGTTATTCCGCGCACTTCGGACCGAACCGCCAGGTGCAGGGGATCAACAACATCGAGCTGATCACCGACCGCTCGCTGGAGATCAACCTGCGCGAGATCGCCCAGGTGAAGAAGGACTGGCCAGACCGCGCGCTGATCGTGTCGCTGATGGTGCCCTGCGTCGAGGAGTCGTGGAAATACATCCTGCCGCTGGTGGAAGCCACCGGCGCCGACGGTATCGAGCTGAACTTCGGTTGCCCCCACGGCATGCCCGAGCGCGGCATGGGCGCGGCGGTGGGCCAGGTACCGGAGTACGTGGAGATGGTCACCCGCTGGTGCAAGACCCACTGCTCGCTGCCGGTGATCGTCAAGCTCACCCCCAACATCACCGACATCCGCCAGTCGGCGCGCGCCGCCCATCGCGGCGGCGCCGACGCGGTGTCGCTGATCAACACCATCAACTCGATCACCAGCGTCGACCTGGAGCGCATGGTCGCCCTGCCCGTGGTCGGCACCCAGAGCACCCACGGCGGCTACTGCGGCTCGGCGGTGAAGCCGATCGCCCTGAACATGGTCGCCGAGATCGCCCGCGACCCGCAGACCCGCGGCCTGCCGATCTGTGGCATCGGCGGTATCGGCAGTTGGCGCGACGCAGCGGAATTCGTCGCGCTCGGCTGCGGCGCGGTGCAGGTATGCACGGCGGCGATGCTGCACGGCTTCCGTATCGTCGAGGACATGCAGGACGGTCTCGCGCGCTGGATGGACAGCCATGGCTACCAGCGGCTGTCCGATTTCAGCGGCGGCGCGGTGGGCAATACCACCGACTGGAAGTACCTGGACATCAACTACCAGGTGATCGCCCGCATCGACCAGGACGCCTGCATCGGTTGCGGCCGCTGCCATATCGCCTGCGAGGACACCTCGCACCAGGCCATCGCCAGCCTGCCCCGGGCCGACGGTACGCACCGCTACGAAGTGATCGACGCCGAGTGCGTGGGCTGCAACCTGTGCCAGATCACCTGTCCGGTGGAGAACTGCATCGAAATGGTGCCGCAGGACACCGGCAAGCCCTATCTCAACTGGACCCAGGATCCGCGCAACCCCTACCGCGAAGCCTCCTGAACGCAGGGCGGCGCCCGCATCCCCGGCGGACGCCGCCCTGCCGCGCGCCGGCACGCTTCCTGCGTGCCGCTGCGGTCCGACGACGCGCAACGGCGTCTGTCGGATCGACCCGCCTTCGACTACCATTCGCCGCGGCCCGGCCGACGCTCCCGGACGGCCGGCGCCCCACGGAGACTCGCGCATGTCCGCAGACAGCAACTACAGCCAGCAACCGGTCCCGCTGGCAGCGCGCAAGAGCGCGCTGGCCCTGAGCGTGGTGATGCTCGGCCTGACCTTCTTTTCCGCCAGCATGTGGACCGGCGGCACCCTCGGCACCGGCCTGAGCTACGACGACTTCTTCCTCGCCGTGCTGCTGGGCAACCTGATGCTCGGCCTGTACACCGCGATCCTCGGCTTCATCGGCGCGCGCACCGGCCTTTCCACCCACCTGCTGGCGCATTACTCGTTCGGCAGCAAGGGCTCCTGGCTGCCCTCGGCGTTGCTCGGCGGCACCCAGGTCGGCTGGTTCGGCGTCGGCGTAGCGATGTTCGCCATCCCGGTGGCCAAGGCCACCGGCCTCGACGTCAACCTGCTGATCCTGGTTTCCGGAGCGCTTATGACCCTCACGGTGTTCTTCGGCATCGCCGGTCTGACCCTGCTGTCGGCCATCGCGGTCCCGGCGATCGTCGTTCTCGGCAGCTACTCGGTATGGCTCGCGGTGCGCGACGCCGGCGGCCTGGCGGCGCTGCAGCAGGTGACGCCGAGCGCGCCGCTGAGCCTCTCGACCGCGATCGCCCTGGTGGTCGGCTCGTTCGTCAGCGCCGGCACCCTCACCGCCGACTTCGTCCGCTTCGGCCGCAGCGCGCGTACCGCCGTGGTGGTGTGCCTGGTGGCGTTCTTCCTCGGCAACTCGCTGATGTTCATCTTCGGCGCGGCCGGCGCGGCGGCGGTGGGCAAGTCGGACATCTCCGACGTGATGATCGCCCAGGGCCTGCTGATCCCGGCGATCCTGGTCCTCGGCCTGAACATCTGGACCACCAACGACAACGCGCTGTATGCCTCCGGCCTCGGCTTCGCCAACATCACCGGCCTCTCCAGCCGCTTCCTGGCGATGCTCAACGGCGCCCTCGGCACCCTCGCCGCGCTCTGGCTGTACAACCACTTCGTCGGCTGGCTGACCTTCCTCTCCGCCGCCATCCCGCCCATCGGCGGGGTGATCATCGCCGACTACCTGAGTCACCGCCGGCGCTACCGCCAGCACCCCTGCGCGGACATCCAGGCGATCAACTGGGCGGCGATCCTCGCCGTCGCCTGCGGCACCGCCGCCGGCCACTGGCTGCCGGGGATAGTGCCGGTCAACGCGGTGCTCGGCGCCGCCATCGCCTACCTGCTGCTCAATCCCCTGCTGAGCCGCAGCCCGAACAAACCAGAAGAGGTCCTCCATGCTGATTGACAACCTGCGCCTGCGCGGCCGCGAAGGTCTCTGGCAACTGCGCGTCGCCGATGGCCGTATCGCCGCCCTGGTGCCGATGGAACAGGCCGCCGACGACGCCGGCGAGCGCCTGGACGGCGCCGGCGGTCTTGCCGTGCCGCCGTTCATCGAGCCGCACATCCACCTCGACACCACCCAGACCGCCGGCCAGCCGGAGTGGAACCGCTCCGGCACGCTGTTCGAAGGCATCGAGCGCTGGGCCCAGCGCAAGGCCCTGCTCAGCCACGAGGACGTCAAGCAGCGCGCCTGGCAGACCCTGAAATGGCAGATCGCCAACGGCGTGCAGCACGTGCGCAGCCACGTCGACGTCTCCGACCCGACCCTCACCGCGCTCAAGGCCATGCTCGAGGTGCGCGGCGAAGTGGCGCCCTGGGTCGACCTGCAGATCGTCGCCTTCCCCCAGGAGGGCATTCTCTCCTACCCCAACGGCCTGGAACTGCTGGAGGAGTCGCTGCGCCTGGGCGCCGACGTGGTGGGGGCGATCCCGCATTTCGAATTCACCCGCGAGCTGGGCGTCGAGTCGCTGCACAAGGCCATCGACCTGGCCAAGCGCTACGACCTGCCGGTGGACGTGCATTGCGACGAAATCGACGACGAGCAGTCGCGCTTCCTCGAGACCCTGGCCATGCTCGCCCATCGCGACGGCCTCGGCGCACGGGTCACCGCCAGCCACACCACGGCGATGCACTCCTACAACGGCGCCTACACCTCGCGGCTGTTCCGCCTGCTGAAACTGTCGGGAATCAACTTCGTCGCCAACCCGCTGGTGAACATCCACCTGCAGGGTCGCTTCGACGACTACCCGAAGCGCCGCGGCATCACCCGGGTCAAGGAACTGCTCGGTGCCGGGATCAACACCTGCTTCGGCCACGACGACGTGTTCGACCCCTGGTACCCGCTGGGCACCGCGAACATGCTGCAGGTGCTGCACATGGGCCTGCACGTGACGCAGATGATGGGCTACGACGAGATCGACGGCGGCCTCGACCTGATCACCCGCAACAGCGCCCGCACCCTCGGCCTGCGGGAATACGGCATCGAGGTCGGCCATCCGGCCAACCTGCTGGTGCTGCCGGCCCGCGACGGCTTCGACGCGGTGCGCCGGCAGGTCCCGGTGCGCTACTCGATCCGCGGCGGACGGCTGCTCGCCGAGACGGTCCCGGCGCAGACCACGGTGTTCCTCGAACAGGCGGAAGCGGTGGACTTCACCCGCGCCAGCTGAGCCATCGCCGGAGCCTTCTAGCGAAGGCTCCGCTGCTCAGGGCTCCAATCCGATTCCGCGCAGGACCACGCTGGTCACCGTCTGTACCGCCCTTTCGAACTGCATGTCGCTGAGCGGCTGGTGGCCGTTGAGCACCTCGACCTGGTAGCCGAAGTCGGCGTAGTGCTGGGTGGAGGCCCAGATCATGTAGAGCAGGCTGCTCGGTTCGATCGGCAGGATGCGCTTTTCCTCGACCCACTGGCGGATCTTCGCCTCCTTCATCTTGGCCCATTCGTAGAGGCTGTCGTCGAGGGTGGCGCCGAGCAGCGGCGCGCCATGCATGATTTCGTTGGCCCAGACCTTGGAGCCATGCGGGCGGGTGCGCGAATGGTTCATCTTCGCGCGGATATAGCTGGTCAATACCACCCTTGGGTCATCGAACATCTCGAAGCAGAGGGCGTCCTGCTTCCAGACCTCGAGCAGGCCGAGGAGGACGTCGCGGTACAGCTCGTCCTTGGTGCTGAAGTAGTAGTGCAGGTTGGAGCGCGGCAGTTCGGCTTCTTCGGCGATGTTGCCCATGGAGGTGCCGGCGTAGCCTTTTTCGGCGAAGACTTTTTCGGCGGCCAGGAGAATCTTCTCGACGTTGCGGCGGCGGATCTCGATCTTGTGTGTGCCCATGTGCGATCCATTACTGCGAATTCAACCAAGGCTACCAGCAAATCCGGGCGTGCGGCGACGCCCAGTCTTGCCAGGTAGCCCCTCTCAGCGACGCTTCGGACGGCGGCCGCGCAGGCGACGCCAGCCGATCCAGCAGCCGCTGGCGCAGACCACCAGGCCGCCGAGGCTGAAACCGAGCATCCACAGGTCCCACAGCGGACGCCGGGTCAGCAGCGGCAGCCAGTCCCAGCTATGCAACAGGGAAAACAGCCAGCGGCTGCCGCGCCGACCGTCGTCGAGCACGCCAACCACCGCGCCGCTGTAGGGATCCAGGTGCACCCAGGTATGCCGGGGATCGTCGAAACGCAGGCGCCAGACCGGCAGGCGCCGCTCCAGGTAGCCCATCATGCTGTGTTCTTCGCGCGGGTAGTAATAGAAGTCGTAGCGTTCCAACCGTTCGGCCTGCATCGGCACGCCCGGCAGCAGCGCGCGAGCCGCCGCCAGCAGGCGATCCGCGGGTAGCTCGCGGAGGATTTCGCCATCCGCCGTCAGCAGCAGGCTGTTGCCGCTGGCGCTGCGCCCGAGCGCATAGGGCTCGCCGTCGAGCGCCCGCCACTCCAGCTCGCGCACCCGCAACCCGGCGGCACGCAAGCGCCGCAGGACAGCGTCCGCCTCCAGTCCGGCGGGCAGCGCCCGGTCCCAGCTACCGCCCTGGTAGGCCGCGAGGTCGAACGGCGTACCGCGGCCGAACAGGTTCCACGGATTCATCGACATCAGCCCGCTGAAGATCCAGCTCAGCACCAGCGCGCCGAAGAGCAGGCCGGCGAGGTGGTGCCAGCGCTGGAAACCGCCCGCATAGGGCGAGCGCGAGCCGCTGCGATAGGGCTTGCGGAAGCGCCAGCGGAGCAGGCCGACGAGGATGCCGAGGACGGTCGCCAGGGTCGCCAGCAGCGACAGGCCGATCACCAGGTTCGCCCACTGCCCGTCGAACCAGCCGCCGCGCAGCGGATAGAGCCAGTGCAGCCAGGCGCCGAGCCAGTTCCAGGCGCGCTCCCGGCGGCTGGCGTCGCGTACCACCTCGCCGGTCTGCGAGGACAGGTAGAGCAGCCGGCCCTGCTCGTCCGCGGCCTGCACCCGCCATAGCGGCCGGTGCGGATCGAGGTTGCGGGTATGGGTCCAGGCGTCTTCCTCGATCCGCCCTTGCAACTGCATCGGTACTTCGCCGCTGAAAGCACGGGCCGAAGCCAGCACCCTGTCCGCGTCCACCGCCAGCGGTCGGCCGTCGCGCGCCGCCAGCGCACGCGTGCGTCCGTCGGCATCGTCCAGCAGGTAGGTCGGCAGGCCTCCTACGCTGGCCAGCCGGATGCTCCGCGGGGTCTTTCCATCGCCGCCGGCGAGGGCCGTCCGCAGCGGTACGCAGGCCTCGCAGCCGTCCAGCTCGGGCAGGTGGGCCAGGCGTTCCAGCGGAGTCAGCTTGGGATAGCCGACATACAGCATGACCATGCCGGAGACGAACCAGAGCACCATCAGCAGGCAGCAGCCGATGCCCAGCCAGCGGTGCCACAGGTACAGGTAGCGTTTCATCGACGACTCCTCAGAAGCGCGTCTGCACGCTCAGCTCGAAGGTGCGCGGGTCGCCGACGTAGTACAGCGGCGTGCTCTGCACGAAGCGTGCGTAGACCTCGTCGGTGAGGTTGCGCACGCGCCCGGTGATCCGCGTGCGCTCGTCCAGCCGGTAGCTGAGGAAAGTCCCGTAGACCGTGTAGGACGGCACGTGCCAGGTGTTGGCGTTGTTGGCGTACACCGAGGACACGTAGCGCGCGTCCACCCCACCCTGCCAGGCCGGGTCGAAGTCGTAGGTCAGCCACAGGTTGCCGACCCGCTCCGGCACGTTCGGCGGCGTCTTGCCCTTGCGCGAGACGGCGACGCCGCCGACGTTCTCGGTGAACTCGTCGTACTGCGCGTCGACCCAGGCGAAATTGCCCTCGGCCAGCAGCTTCGGGGTGATCCGCAGGGAGGCGGCGGCCTCGATGCCCCTGGAGGTCTGCTGGCCCACCGGCACGCTGAGGTTGGGGTTGTTCGGGTCGGCCACCGAGAAGTCCCGGCGGACGATGCGGTAGGCGG
Source organism: Pseudomonas sp. HMSC065H01 (assembly GCF_001815235.1). Taxonomy (NCBI): domain Bacteria; kingdom Pseudomonadati; phylum Pseudomonadota; class Gammaproteobacteria; order Pseudomonadales; family Pseudomonadaceae; genus Pseudomonas; species Pseudomonas sp. HMSC065H01. Next base: position 224,645 of record NZ_KV819895.1, read on the forward strand.
CCAGGGTGGCGCTGCCGCGACCGTCGAGGAAATCGAACTTGCTGCCCAGCTCCCACTGGTCGCCGGTGGACAGGTCGTAGTCGCGGACCTGGCCGAAGCTGGCGCTGGTCAGCACCCCGCCCGGCGGGTCGGCGGCGGTACTGTATTGCAGGTAGACGTTGGCGTGCGGAGTGAACTGGTAGACCAGCCCGGCGCGCCCGGTGAGCACGTCCCAGCGCCGTTCGAAGTGTGCAGGATCGCTGGCGGTCACCGTCCGATGGTTGCGCACGTCGAGGTCGAGGTGGTCGTAGCGCAGCCCGGTGACCAGCGACAGCTCGTCGGTCAGGCCCAGGCGGTTCTCGGCGAACAACGCGCTGGTGCGCACCTCGTTGCTGCGGTCCTTCCGGTGGCCGGGACGCATGCCCGGCAGGTCGTAGAAGTGGCCCGGCTCGAAACTGGCCGGATCGACCGTACCGAACGGCCCGGAGGCGGTACTCGGGAAGCGCGTCTGCTTGTTGATGCTGTAGTCGAAGCCCAGCGCCCAGTCGCTGGCCAGTCCGAACAGCGGCTGGCTGTGCTGTAGCTCGAAGCGGTTGCCGTTGAGCTGCTGGTCGTGGCGCTGGAGGAATGCGTTGGAGCGCACCACCCCGCTGTTGTCGGCGTTGTAGCGGTAGGTCTCGAGGTTGCGGTAATCGCGCTCGGCGTCGTAGTGGTAGAAGGTGTTGCGCCAGCGCGTGCTGTCGCTGACCCGGTATTCGAGGATCGAGCGCAGCCAGCGCACGCGCTGTTCGTAGCGGCCATCGGCGACGTTGTAGTTCTCGCGGCGACGGCTCTTGTCGATCTTCAGCTCGCCGGCGTAGGGATTGAGCACCGGCGTGCCCCAGTAGGGGCTGTCTTCCTGCTCGTCCTGGTACTCCAGGGCCAGGGTGTGGGAAAGGTCCGGGGTCAGGTCGCTGAGCAGGGAGAAAGCGACGTTCCACGATTCGCGCGAATTGCGGTCGACGTAGCCGTTGCCGCCGCTGCGGCTGACGTCCAGGCGCACGAAGTGCTTCGGCTCGGGGCCGATGCCCAGGGCCTGGTTGAAGCCGAAGGCGACTTCCGAATCGTCGTAGCTGCCGTAGCGCACCCGGCCTTCCATGAAATCGCCGTAGCGGTCGGCGAGCTTGCTGATGTAGTCCAGCGAGCCGCCGACGGCACCGGCGCCGTTGAGGAAGGAGGACGGACCGCCGACCAGCTCGACGCGGTCGACGATCCAGTCGTCCAGCGGACGCATGGCGCTGCTGTATTGCACCGGAATGCCGTTGAACAACTGGTTGACCTGGTTCGAGCTGAAGCCGCGGTAGGTGACGAAGCCGCCGAAGCCGGGCGGCGCCGAGGCGTTCACGCCGGGCAGGCTGTTGGCGATGTCCTGGGTGCTGCGCAGGCCGCGCCGCTCGAAGCTGGCACGGTTGGCCACGCTTACCGAGCCGGGAGTCTCGCGCAGGCTCAGGCCCAGGCGCGAGCCGCCGCCGGCGCTGTCGTCGAGATCGAGGGCCGGCGGGGTTTCCCCGGCGGCGCCGGCGCTGACGGTGAGGGCGGGCAGTTCGGTGGGTTCCTCATCGGCCCAGAGCAAGGCCGGAACGCCGGCCAGGGTGAGGTTGAGACCCAGCGCGAGGACGCGGCGGGCCGTGGAGTGCTTTTTCATCGAGCGATCCTGAAGCAAGGCATGGTGGGCACGCCCGCCTCGCCCGGATGGACAGCGGCGAGCGCTGCGCGGACGAGGCAGGACGGGCGACGGATGCAAATGCCCGGCGCGGCGGGCGTTCAGGATCAGGCGGGGGAAGCGCGCGGGTTGGCCGGCGGCCAGACGTACCGGGGCGGCACCGGCTCGCGCGTGGCGGGCGGGCGGAAACGTGCCTGGCGTCGCCGTTGCAAGCGCCAGGACCAGATCACCCCGAGCGCGACGAACAGCACCAGGGCGCTGCACATCGGGCAGCTCATCGGCAACTGGGGATTGACCGGTGCAGGATCGCCGGCGGACCCGTCGTCGGGATCCAGGGATAGCCATTGGCTGGCACCGGCGACGCAGAACAGCCCGACGCTGGCCTTCTGCCCCTTGTCGCTGCCCACTCCCAGCGCCTGCAGGTGCAGGACGCCGCAAGCCAGCGCGTTGACCAGCACGCAGGCACAGAGGGCGAAGCTCAGCCACTGCAGCAGCGGCGAGCGGGAGATGGGAGCGATTCTCATGACCGCGCACTCTAGCATCCTGAACCGCAAATTCCCCGCGCTTCTGCGCTGCGGTGCATCGCCGCAGCCCGAGGGCGCGACGCACGGCGACGAGCGGCGTATCAGGGGTGACTTGGGAGTTTCATGTGGCGCCGCTATAATCGCCCGCTCAGGCGGCCCTTTCGGGTCGCTCCCGCCTTCCGTTCGAGGGGCGCTGCAGCAGGCCTAGGCCTGTCAGGCTCGAACGGAGCGCGCTCTCAGGCCGGCCTCGCCGGTCTGTCAACGCACCAACGGCGCCCATTCGCAGACAACGAATGGAGAGTTACGCATGAGCGCTGTCATGACGCCCGCCGGTTTCACCGACTACAAGGTCGCCGACATCACCCTGGCCGCCTGGGGCCGCCGCGAGCTGATCATCGCCGAATCGGAAATGCCCGCACTGATGGGCCTGCGCCGCAAGTATGCCGGCCAGCAGCCGCTGAAAGGCGCAAAGATCCTCGGTTGCATCCACATGACCATCCAGACCGGCGTGCTGATCGAGACCCTGGTCGCGCTGGGCGCCGAAGTCCGCTGGTCGAGCTGCAACATCTTCTCCACCCAGGACCAGGCCGCCGCCGCCATCGCCGCCGCCGGCATCCCGGTGTTCGCCTGGAAGGGCGAGACCGAGGAAGAGTACGAATGGTGCATCGAGCAGACCATCCTCAAGGATGGCCAGCCGTGGGACGCCAACATGGTGCTGGACGACGGCGGTGACCTGACCGAGATCCTGCACAAGAAATACCCGCAGATGCTCGAGCGCATCCACGGCATCACCGAAGAGACCACCACCGGGGTCCACCGCCTGCTCGACATGCTCAAGAACGGCACCCTGAAAGTCCCGGCGATCAACGTCAACGACTCGGTGACCAAGAGCAAGAACGACAACAAGTACGGCTGCCGCCATAGCCTCAACGACGCCATCAAGCGCGGCACCGACCACCTGCTGTCGGGCAAGCAGGCCCTGGTGATCGGCTACGGCGACGTGGGCAAGGGCTCCTCGCAGTCGCTGCGCCAGGAAGGCATGATCGTCAAGGTCGCGGAAGTCGACCCGATCTGCGCCATGCAGGCCTGCATGGACGGCTTCGAAGTCGTATCGCCGTACAAGAACGGCATCAACGACGGCACCGAGGCCAGCATCGACGCCGCGCTGCTGGGCAAGATCGACCTGATCGTCACCACCACCGGCAACGTCAACGTCTGCGACGCCAACATGCTCAAGGCGCTGAAGAAACGCGCGGTGGTCTGCAACATCGGCCACTTCGACAACGAGATCGACACCGCCTTCATGCGCAAGAACTGGGCCTGGGAAGAGGTCAAGCCGCAGGTGCACAAGATCCACCGCACCGGCAAGGACGGTTTCGACGCGCACAACGACGACTACCTGATCCTTCTCGCTGAGGGCCGCCTGGTCAACCTGGGCAACGCCACCGGCCATCCGAGCCGGATCATGGACGGTTCCTTCGCCAACCAGGTGCTGGCGCAGATCCACCTGTTCGAGCAGAAGTACGCCGACCTGCCGGCCGCCGAGAAGGCCAAGCGCCTGAGCGTCGAAGTGCTGCCGAAGAAGCTCGACGAGGAAGTGGCCCTGGAGATGGTCAAGGGCTTCGGCGGCGTGGTCACCCAGCTGACCCCGAAACAGGCCGAGTACATCGGCGTGAGCGTGGAAGGCCCGTTCAAGCCGGACACCTATCGCTACTAAGCGGACCACGGGGCAGGCGCCATGCGCCTGCCCCGTTCGCATGAGCGCTCCCACGATGTCCACGCACCTCGCCGATCGCTACAACCAGGCCTGGCTGTTCGCCGCCCGCGCCCACCGCAACCAGACCCTCAGCGGCTCGCCGCTGCCTTATCTGGTGCACCTGGGCATGGTCGCCAACGAGCTGCTGGCCGCCGATCGCGACGGTGCCATCGAACGGCTCGGGGAAACCCTGCAGATCGCGGTCCTGCACGACACCCTGGAAGACACGGCGACCTCACCCGAGGAGCTGCGGCAACAGTTCGGCGAGTTCGTCTGTGCCGGCGTGCAGGCCCTGAGCAAGCGCGTCGGCGACGGCCCCAAGCGTTCCCTCGACGACTATCTCCAGGCGCTTGCCGAGGGCCCGGCGCAGTACGCCCTGGTCAAGCTGTGCGACCGCATCACCAACCTGCAGCCACCGCCGCAGACCTGGAACCAGGACAAGATCGCGAACTACCACCAGGAGTCGCAGCTGATCCTCGCTCGCCTCGGCCATGCCCACGCCGCGACGGCCCGACGCCTGCGGGAAAAAATCGAGCACTACCGCCAGTACTACTGAAGTACCCGGCGCTAGTCGGAATCAACAAGAAGAGGCGCGGCCGTGGTCGCGTCCAAGGAACCGATCATGAGTCAGAGCGAACGCCGTTTCAGCTTCGAGTTCTTCCCGGCGAAGACCGAGGCCGGCCATGAAAAGCTGTTGGCCACCGCCCGCAACCTGGCGGGCTACAAGCCCGACTTCTTCTCCTGCACCTACGGCGCCGGCGGATCCACCCGCGACCGCACGTTGAGTACCGTGCTGCAACTGGACGGCGAGGTGAAGGTGCCGACCGCGCCGCACCTGTCCTGTGTCGGCGACTCGAAAGCCGAGTTGCGCGAACTGCTCGGCCGCTACCGCGAGGCCGGCATCCGCCGCATCGTCGCCCTGCGCGGCGACCTGCCGTCGGGCATGGGCATGGCCAGCGGCGAACTGCGCTACGCCAACGAACTGGTGGACTTCATCCGCACCGAGACCGGCGACCACTTCCACATCGAGGTCGCCGCCTATCCGGAGGTCCACCCCCAGGCGCGTAGCTTCGAGGATGACCTGGCGAACTTCGTGCGCAAGGTGAAGGCCGGCGCCAGCAGCGCCATCACCCAGTACTTCTTCAACGCCGATGCCTATTTCTACTTCGTCGAGCGGGTCGCCAAGCTCGGCGTGGACATCCCGGTGGTCCCCGGCATCATGCCGATCACCAACTACTCCAAGCTGGCGCGCTTCTCCGACGCCTGCGGCGCCGAACTGCCGCGCTGGATCCGCAAGCAACTGGAAGCCTACGGCGACGACAGCCGCAGCATCCAGGCCTTCGGCGAGCAGGTCATCAGCGAGATGTGCGAACGCCTGCTGGAGGGCGGCGCACCGGGACTGCATTTCTATACTTTGAACCAGGCCGATCCGAGCCTGGCGATCTGGAAGAATCTCCAGCTGCCACGCTGATACCGCCCACGCGGTTCGGCCCGGCAGCGTATACCGGCAGGGATGCCTCTCACGCGATCCACGACAGACATGGCCAACTCACGCAAGCATCTGATCTACCTGGTCTACGGGCGACAGACCTACCACCAGGAAGCCCTGTTCAGCATCGCCAGCGCCTTCGCCCACCTCCGCGACGGGGCGGCGCATGGCCTGACGGTCAGGGTCTATACCGACGACCCCAGTCCCTACGCCGGCCTGCCGGTGCAGGTCCGCGAAGTGACGGCCGAGGAGTTGGTCGCCTGGTGCCAACCGCACGGCTATCACTTCCGCGCCAAGCACGTGGCCCTGCGCGACGCCCTGGAAGACGCCGACCAGGCATTGCTGATCGACACCGATACCTTCTTCCACAGTTCGCCCCTGCGCCTGTTCGACCGCATCCAGCCCGGCAGCCTGCTGTGCAACGCGATCGGCGCGCGCTATGGCGAACACCGTAACTTCCCGCTCTACCGCGACCTCTCGCCCTACCTGTTCGAGCGCAGCTGGGCCGACGACGAGATGCACCAGCTCAACTCCGGCGTCATCGGCCTGCCTCGGGAAGAGGCGAAAATACTCGACCGTTCGTTGGAATTAATGGATGAACTCTATCCAATTGCCAACGGTGCCTATACTCTTGAGGAATTCGTCCTGGCCGTCGCCGCCCACAAGCGGCTGGAGCTGGTGGGTTGTACCGACCTGATCCACCATTACTGGAGCCGGAAACAGCTGTTCCGCGCGAAGATCCAGGCCTGGTTGTGCAAGCACGGTTCCTCCCTTCTCAGCGCTGCAGCCCTCGACGACACCCTCAAGGTGACCGATCGACTGCCACGCCCACCGCGTGCCAAGCGTCTGCTGTACAAGCTGGGAACCCTGCCGTTGCCGGCTCCGATGCGCCAGTTCAGTATCGAACTGCTCTACGGTTGCCACGAATACAGTAACGAGTTCGACCGGGCCTGCGGCCCCGTCTGGTGGGAGAAAGCCGCGACCAATGCCATCGAACGCTATCCGCAGGAACCGATTGCGGAACAAATCGAGGATTGGCTGAATCACAGCTTGCTGCGCAACCTCCTTGGCTCCCGGGCCAACGAGATCCGCCAGCATTTGCGCCAGCGTGACCTGCTCTGACCGCAGCCCTCCGTTGACGCTGCCCCCGGCCCCCCCACCCAGGGCCGGGAGCGAACCGGCCAGCGCCCCCGACCAGGTGCGCGGCCATGCCCGCGAGGGCACCCGTTCGACACCGGCCACCGAGCGCATACGCAGCGCCGCGGCCAGACCTTCCGCCCTGGCCGACAGGGCCCGAAGGTAGACAGGAGTTCGCAGAACTTGGTGATTTCACAGCAGCCGGCCTCGCCCCGGCCCATATAGGAAAACCCGCATGTCCTTTTCTTCCCTCGGACTCTCCGAGGCGCTTGCCCGCGCTGTGGAGGCTGCGGGCTACAGCCAGCCCACTCCCGTGCAACAGCGGGCGATTCCCGCCGTGTTGCAAGGTCGCGACCTGATGGTTGCGGCACAGACCGGCACCGGCAAGACCGGTGGTTTCGCCCTGCCGGTACTGGAGCGCCTGTTCCCCGCCGGTCATCCCGACCGCGAACACCGCCACGGCCCGCGCCAGGCGCGCGTGCTGGTACTGACCCCGACCCGTGAGCTGGCCGCCCAGGTGCATGACAGCTTCAAGGTCTACGCCCGCGACCTGCCGCTGAACAGCACCTGCATCTTCGGCGGGGTTGGCATGAACCCGCAGATCCAGGCCCTGGCCAAGGGCGTCGACGTACTCGTCGCCTGCCCCGGGCGCCTGCTCGACCTGGCCGGGCAGAACAAGGTCGACCTGTCCCACGTGGAAATCCTCGTCCTCGACGAAGCCGACCGCATGCTCGACATGGGCTTCATCCACGATGTGAAGAAGGTTCTCGCCAAGCTGCCGCCCAAGCGCCAGAACCTGCTGTTCTCGGCAACCTTCTCGAAAGACATCGTCGACCTCGCCAACAAGCTCCTGCACAACCCGGAACGCATCGAGGTAACGCCGCCGAACACCACGGTCGAGCGCATCGAGCAACGCGTGTTCCGCCTGCCGGCGCCGCAGAAGCGCGCCCTGCTGGCGCACCTGGTGACCGTCGGCGCCTGGGAACAGGTGCTGGTCTTCACCCGTACCAAGCACGGCGCCAACCGTCTCGCCGAGTACCTGACCAAGCACGGCCTGCCGGCCGCCGCGATCCATGGCAACAAGAGCCAGAACGCGCGGACCAAGGCGCTGGCCGACTTCAAGGCCAACGACGTGCGCATCCTGGTGGCGACCGACATCGCCGCCCGCGGCCTGGATATCGACCAGTTGCCCCATGTGGTCAACTACGAGCTGCCCAACGTCGAGGAAGACTACGTCCACCGCATCGGCCGTACCGGCCGAGCCGGACGCAGCGGCGAGGCGATCTCGCTGGTGGCGCCGGACGAAGAGAAGCTGCTCAAGGCCATCGAGAAGATGACCAGACAGCGTATTCCCGATGGCGATGCCCAGGGTTTCGACCCCGAGGCCGTGCTGCCCGAGGTGGCCCAGCCGGAGCCCCGCGAAGCGCCGCAGAAGCAGCCGCGCCGCGACAAGGAACGGCGCAGCAGCCGCGAGCGCAAGCCGAAAGACGCCCAGGCGAGCAACCCCGACAGCAATGTCGCTGCGGCCCAGGACGGTACCGAGAAGCCGGCTGGAAAGCGCCGCCGTCGCGGTGGCAAGAACAAGGAAAACCGCGAGGCCGGCCAAGCGCAGCAGCCGCGGCAGAGCCGCGAAGCGCGTCCGGCCAAGCCCAATCGGCCGCCGGAAGTCGACGGTAATCGCGATCCGGAAGAGTTCCTCGACGACGACTTCGACAATTTCGGCAACCGCGCCGACTACGTCAGCCCCTACCAGGGCCAGGAAAACAAGGGACGCGGACGCCGCGGTGGCCAGCAGAAACCCCAGGGCGGCACCGGCCAGCAGGGTCGTGGCCAGGGCCAAGCTCGCGGCAAGAGCCAGGGCGCCGCTCAAGGCGGCGCTCGCGGTCAGGGTGCCGGCCAGGGCAAGGCGAAGAAACCGCGCGCCGGCAAGCCGCGCGGCCAGGGTCGCGAGAATGCCTCGCGGATGAGCGACGCGCCGCTGCGCGAGCCGTCCGAGTATGGCACCGGCAAGCAGCCGAGCCGCCAGCCGGTGGTGATCAACAAGCGCGACCTGGTGCGCATGGATCGCTTCCCCACCGCCGAGCAGCTCGACGAGCTGGAACCGCGGCGCAAGGGCGAGCGCCCCGCACTGCTGACCCGCAACCGCTAAGGCCGAGCGGGTCCGTGACGCGGACCCGCCGACTTCCGCGAGGATAAAAAAACGCCGACCCTAGGGTCGGCGTTCTTGCATGGCGCGGAAGGCGATCAGGCCTGGGGATCTTCCTTCTTCGCGGTCTGCTGCTGGGTCACGGTCTGCTGGTTCCAGCCGCCGCCGAGGGCCTTGTACAGGTTGACCTCGCTGGTCAGCTGATTGAGGCGGTCGGTGATCAGTTGCTGCTGCGCGGTGAACAGCGAGCGTTGCGCGTCGAGCAGGGTCAGGTAGTTGTCCACCCCCGTGCGATAGCGCTTGTCGGCGAGCTGGTAGTACTCGTCGCTGGCCTTGACCAGATCGCGCTGCGCCTGCAACTGCTCGGTGAAGGTACCGCGCGCGGCCAGGCCGTCGGCGACTTCCTGGAACGCCGTCTGGATCGCCTTCTCGTACTGCGCGACGTTGATGTCCTTCTGGATCTTCGCGTAGTCCAGGCTGGCACGCAGGCTGCCGGCGGTGAAGATCGGCAGGTTGATCGACGGCTGGAACAACCAGGAACCCGAACCGGCGTCGAACAGGCCGGACAGTTGGCGGCTCATGGTGCCGGCGTTGGCGGTCAGGCTGATGCTCGGGAAGAACGCCGCGCGCGCGGCGCCGATGCTGGCGTTGGCAGCCATGAGCTGGTGCTCGGCCTCGAGGATGTCCGGGCGCCGTTGCAGCAGGTCCGACGGCAGACCCGCCGGCACTTCGGTCAGCAGGGTCTGGTCCAGGCCCAGGCCTTGCGGCAGGTTCGCCGGGATCCCGGAGCCCAGCAGCAGGACCAGCGCATTCTGGTCCTGGGCTACCAGGCGGGTGTACTGCGCCAGGGTCGCGCGGGCGCCTTCCACGGCGGTCTGCGCCTGGCGCAGGTCGAGCGCGGAGGCGACGCCGACGTCGTAGCTGCGCTGGGTCAGGTCGAAACTCTTCTGGTAGGTGCCCAGGGTGTCCTTGGTCAGCTGCAACTGCGCCTGGTCGGCCTTCAGCGTCAGGTAGGCGGTCGCCACGCTGGCCACCAGGGTGGTCTGCGCGCTGCGCTGCGCCTGTTCGGTCGCCAGGTACTGCTCCAGGGCCTGGTCGCGCAGGCTGCGCAGGCGGCCGAAGAGATCGAGTTCCCAGGCGGTAGTGCCCAGGGTCACCCCGTACTGGCTGGAAATCGCCGGACTGCCGGTGGTCGACAGGTCGCCCGGCAAACGCTGGCGGGTGCCGCTACCGTCCACGCCGATCCGCGGGAACAGGTCGGCCCGCTGGATGCGGTACTGCGCCCGGAAGGCCTCGACGTTCAGCGCGGCGACCCGCAGGTCGCGGTTGTTTTCCAGCGCCACGCCGATCAGTTGCTGCAACTGCGGGTCGCGGAAGAACTCGCGCCAGCCGATGTCGGCGGCCGGAACGGCCGCCGCGCCGGTGTTCTGCCCGTAGGCCTGCCCTTGCGGGTAGGCCGCGGCTACCGGCGCCTCGGGGCGCTGGTAGTCGGGGATCAGCGAGCAGCCGGACAGAACGACAGCGGCTACCGCCAGGGAAAGGAAGGACCGTTTCATATCATTGCCCCTTTTCGACGGACGCTTGCTGCTTGGACGCCTCGTCCTTGAACAGCGTGCTGACCGCCACGTAGAACAGCGGTACCCAGAAGATCGCCAGGACGGTCGCAGTGACCATGCCGCCGATCACGCCGGTACCGATCGCATGCTGGCTGCCCGAGCCGGCGCCGGTGGAGATCGCCAGCGGGACCACGCCGAGGATGAACGCCAGGGAGGTCATCACGATCGGCCGCAGACGCATGCGGCAGGCTTCGATGGCCGCCTCGACGATGCCCTTGCCCTGCTCGTGCAGCTCCTTGGCGAACTCCACGATGAGAATGGCGTTCTTCGCCGACAGGCCGATGGTCGTCAACAGGCCCACCTGGAAGAACACGTCGTTGGACAGGCCGCGCATGGACGTCGCCAGCAGCGCGCCGATCACGCCCAACGGCACCACCAGCATCACCGAGAACGGAATCGACCAGCTTTCGTACAGGGCCGCCAGGCAGAGGAACACCACCAGCAGCGACAGCGCATACAGCGCCGGCGCCTGCGAGCCGGACAAGCGCTCCTCGTAGGACAGGCCGGTCCAGGAGTAGCCAACGCCTTTCGGCAATTGCTTGACGATCTCCTCGACCGCCGCCATGGCGTCACCGGAACTCAGGCCGGGCGCCGGCTCGCCGAGGATCTCCATCGCCGGCACGCCATTGTAGCGCTCCAGCTTCGGCGAACCGTATTCCCACTTGCCGGTGGCGAAGGCGTTGAACGGCACCATCTCGCCCTTGTCGTTGCGCACGTACCACTTGCTCAGGTCGTCCGGGTTCATCCGCGCGTCCGGCCTGCCCTGCAGGTAGACCCGCTTGACCCGGCCACGGTCGATGAAGTCGTTGACGTAGCTGGAACCCCAGGCGATGGACACGGTGCTGTTGATGTCGGCAAGGGACACGCCGAGGGCGCTGGCCTTCTCGTCGTCGATCTCCAGCTTGTACTGCGGTTCGTCGCTCATGCCGTTGGGGCGCACGCGTTGCAGCGCCGGGTTCTGCGCGGCGAGCATGAGGAACTTGTTGCGCGCCTGGAGCAGGACTTCGTGGCCGACACCCGCCTGGTCCTGGAGGAACAGGTCGAAGCCGGTGGCGTTACCCAGTTCCAGTACCGACGGCGGCGCGAAGGCGAACACCATCGCGTCCTTGAAGCTGAAGAAGTGCATCTGCGCGCGCTTGGCCAGTTCGAACACGCTGTTCTCGCCACCGGGACGCTCTTCCCAGGGCTTGAGCATGATGAACGCCATGCCCGAACTCTGGCCGCGGCCGGCGAAGTTGAAGCCGGTCACGGTGAACACCGAGCTGACCGAAGAGCTTTCCTTCTCCAGCAGGTATTCGCGCATCGAGTCCACCACCACCTGGGTACGCTCGGCACTGGAGCCCGGCGGGGTCTGTACCTGGGCGAACAGTACGCCCTGGTCCTCGTCGGGGAGGAACGCGGTGGGAATGCGGGTGAACATCCAGATCATCCCGGCCACGATCACCACGTAGATCAGCAGGTACGGCGCGCGATGCTTGAGGATCGACGCCACGCCCCGCTCGTAGCCGTGGGTGGTGGAAAGGAACATCCGGTTGAACCAGCCGAAGAAGCCGCCCTTGTGCTCGCCATGGTCGCCTTTCTCGATCGGCTTGAGCATGGTCGCGCAGAGCGCCGGGGTGAGGATCAGCGCCACGATCACCGAGAGGGCCATGGCCGACACGATGGTGATGGAGAACTGCCGGTAGATCACCCCGGTGGAGCCGCCGAAGAACGCCATCGGCAGGAATACCGCCGAGAGCACCATGGCGATACCGACCAGCGCGCCCTGGATCTGGCCCATGGACTTGCGCGCCGCCTCCCTTGGCGACAGGCCTTCCTCGGCCATCACCCGCTCGACGTTCTCCACCACCACGATGGCGT
>NZ_KV819895.1:236953-370718 GCF_001815235.1 Pseudomonas sp. HMSC065H01
TTCTCCACCACCACGATGGCGTCGTCCACCAGCAAGCCGATGGCCAGCACCATGCCGAACATGGTCAGGGTGTTGATCGAGAAGCCGAACGCGGCGAGCACGCCGAAGGTCCCCAGCAGCACCACCGGTACGGCGATGGTCGGGATCAGCGTGGCGCGGAAGTTCTGCAGGAACAGGTACATCACCAGGAACACGAGGAGGATCGCCTCGCCGAGGGTCTTCACTACCTCATGGATCGAGGCCGAGACCACCGGGGTGGTGTCGTACGGGTAGACCACCTTCATGCCCTGCGGCATGAACGGTTCCAGGTTGGCGATGGTCTGGCGGATCGCCTTGGCGGTATCCAGCGCGTTGGCGCCGGTGGCCAGCTTGATCGCGATACCGGACGCCGGGCTGCCGTTGAACTGCGCGTTGATGCTGTAGTCCTGGCCGCCCAGGCCTACATCGGCGACGTCCTTCAGGCGCACCTGGGAACCGTCGGGATTGACCTTGAGCAGGATGTTCTCGAATTGCTCCGCGGTCTGCAGGCGGGTCTTGCCGATGATGGTGGCGTTGAGCTGCTGGCCCTTGACCGCCGGCAAGCCGCCGAGCTGGCCGGAGGAAATCTGCACGTTCTGCGCCTGGATCGCGCTGCTCACGTCGCCGGGGGTCAGCTGGTAGCTGTTCAGCTTGGCCGGGTCGAGCCAGATGCGCATCGAGTACTGCGAGCCGAACACCTGGAAGTCACCGACGCCCTTGGTCCGCGAGAGCGGATCCTGGATGTTGGAAACAATGTAGTTCGACAGGTCTTCCTTGGTCATGCTGCCGTCGGTGGAAACCACACCGACCACCATGAGGAAGTTCTTCACCGCCTTGGTCACCCGGATCCCCTGGCGCTGCACTTCCTGCGGCAGTAGCGGGGTGGCCAGTTGCAGCTTGTTCTGCACCTGGACCTGGGCGATGTCGGGGTCGGTGCCCTGTTCGAAGGTCACGGTGATGGTCATGCTGCCGTCGGAGTTACTCTCCGAGGAGATGTAGCGCAGATTGTCGATCCCGTTCATCTGCTGCTCGATCACCTGGACCACGGTGTCCTGCACCGTCTCGGCCGAGGCGCCCGGGTAGCTCACCTGCACGGCGATGGCCGGCGGGGCGATGGCCGGGTACTGGTTGACCGGCAGACTGAGGATCGACAGGCCGCCCGCGAGCATGATCACCAAGGCGATCACCCACGCGAAAATGGGCCTATCAATGAAAAACTTCGACATTACGAATCCCCTTGATCAGCCCTTGCTGTCGGTTTTCGCCGGAGCGGCGTCGGCCTTCTGCGCGGACGCGACATTCTTCGCCGGCACGGTCTTCACCTCGACACCCGGCTGCACGAACTGCAGGCCTTCGGTAATGATCTTGTCGCCGGCGTTCAGGCCTTCGGTAACCAGCCATTTGTCGCCGATCACCCGGTCGGCCTTGATCACCCGCAGCTCGACCTTGTTCTGCGCGTTCACCACCAGCGCGGTAGCCTGGCCCTTGAGGTCGCGGGTCACGCCTTGCTGCGGAGCGAGGATGGCCTTCTGCTTGACGCCTTCCTGCAACTGCGCGTGAACGAACATGCCGGGCAGCAGCTCGTTGTTCGGGTTGGGGAACACGGCGCGGATGGTGACCGAGCCGGTGCCTTCGTCGACGGAAACCTCGGAGAATTCGAGGCGACCTTCCAGCGGGTATTGGCTACCGTCCTCCAGCTTCAGGGAGACCTTCGCCGCGTTGTCGCCGGCGCGCTCCAACTGGCCGCTGGCCAGTTCGCGGCGCAGGCGCAGCAGGGCGGTGGACGGCTGGGTGACGTCGACGTAGATCGGGTCGAGCTGTTGCACGGTGGCCATCGCGTTGGCCTGGCCGTTGGTCACCAGGGCGCCTTCGGTCACCGCGGAACGGCCGATGCGGCCGGAGATCGGCGACAGCACCTTGGTGTAGCGCAGGTTGATCCGCGCCTGCTCCACCGCCGCCTTGGACTGCAGGTAGGCGGCATTGGCGTCGGCGTACTGCTGCTTGCTCACGGCCTGGTCGGCGACCAGCAGCTTGTAGCGCTGGGCCTGCTCCTGGGTCGAAGCCAGGTTGGCCTGGGCGCTCTGGTAGTCGGCCTCGTAGGTGGCGGGGTCGATCTGGTAGAGCTGCTGCCCGGCCTTGACGTCGCTGCCTTCCTTGAACAGGCGCTTGAGGATGATGCCGTTCACCTGGGGACGCACCTCGGCGATGCGGAACGCATTGGTCCGGCCCGGCAGCTCGGTATTCAGGGTCACCGTCTGCGCTTCCAGGGTCACGATCCCGACCTCCGGCGTTTGCGCCGGCGGCGGCGCCTCGCTTTTTCCGCACCCGGAAAGGGCCGAAATCGCGACCAGCAGGGCCGGAACCAGTACACGCATGGCTGGCGTTCGTTGCATAGCGTTGTCCTCATGAGCGAAAGCGGCCGATGCAGCGTGAAGGCGCTGCACCGGCTCGAAGAAGGCAGGCAAAATACTTACATTCATAGGTGTTTGTAAACGTCCGAAAGCCTCGCGTGAAAACACCTGAAACGTTTTAGCTCGATGGCCGGTTATCCACCCGGCGCCATGGCCCATATTCAGAACCTGAAACAAGGTTGATAAGGTCAACTAAAATAAGCAAAATAGTTGACTGGATCAACCACATTTACATTAGGTTTACTCGGCCAAACCAATGAACTACCCCGTGAATCCCGACCTGATGCCCGCGCTGATGGCGGTCTTCCAGCATGTGCGGACGCGCATCCAGAGCGAGCTCGATTGCCAGCGACTCGACCTGACCCCGCCCGACGTCCATGTATTGAAGCTTATCGACGAACAACGCGGGCTGAACCTGCAGGACCTGGGACGCCAGATGTGCCGCGACAAGGCAC
This sequence comes from Pseudomonas sp. HMSC065H01, assembly GCF_001815235.1. Lineage (NCBI taxonomy): Bacteria > Pseudomonadati > Pseudomonadota > Gammaproteobacteria > Pseudomonadales > Pseudomonadaceae > Pseudomonas > Pseudomonas sp. HMSC065H01. Next base: position 239,838 of record NZ_KV819895.1, read on the forward strand.
TGATCACCCGGAAGATCCGCGAGCTGGAGGGAAGAAACCTGGTCCGCCGCGAGCGCAACCCCAGCGACCAGCGCAGCTTCCAGCTCTTCCTCACCGACGAGGGGCTGGCCATCCACCAGCATGCGGAGGCCATCATGTCACGCGTGCATGACGAGTTGTTTGCCCCGCTCACCCCGGTTGAACAGGCCACCCTGGTGCATCTCCTCGACCAGTGCCTGGCCGCGCAACCGCTTGAGGATATTTAAGAACATTCTTTTCGAAGCACAATGAAAAACGCCGGCGATCGCCGGCGTTTTTCGTTTCAGGTATCCGCTTACTGGCGAATGCCTTCGACGGAGAGCAGCAGCTCGACTTCCTGGGATGCCGGGCCGAGGTCCATCTTGATGCCGAAGTCTTTCAGCTTCAGGGTGGCGCTGCCTTCGAAGCCGGCACGGTAGCCGCCCCACGGGTCGTCGCCCTGGCCGATCAGCTTGGCCTTGATGGTGACCGGCTTGGTCACGCCGTTCAGGGTCAGGTTGCCGGTGATGTCGGCGCTGTCGCCGTTGGCCTTCACTTCGGTGGATTCGAAGGTAGCGGTCGGGTTCTTGCTGACGTTGAGGAAATCACCGCTGCGCAGGTGCTTGTCACGCTCGGCATGGTTGGTGTCCACGCTGTTGGTGTTGATGGTCACCTTGACCTTGTCGGCCGACGGGTTCTTCTCGTCGAAGGTGAAGCTGCCGTCGAAGTCGTTGAAGCGGCCGTACAGCCAGCTATAGCCCAGGTGCTTGATGCGGAACTCGATGAAGGCGTGCTGGCCTTCCTTGTCGATCTTGTAGTCCGCGGCCATTGCCTGGCCGGCGGTGAACAGTGCGGAGCCGAGCGCCAGCGCGGCAAGGGTCTTCTTCAGCATGGACATTCTCCTTAACGTGGTTGTTGATCATTCGACGAGCGACCGAGCATGCGCTTTAGGGTCGGGTCGCGGTCGACGAAGTGATGCTTGAGGGCGGCCAGGGCATGGAGGACGGCGAAGACCACCAGCGCCCAGGCCAGGTAGAGATGGATTTCACCCGCGACGTCTGCCTGGTCGGGCAGCCCGCTGAGGGTTGCCGGCACGGAGAACCAGCCGAACACGCTGATCGGTTCGCCGTCGGCGGTGGAAATCAGGTAGCCCGCGACGATCACCGCCAGCAGCAGCCCGTACAGCGCGAGGTGGCCAAGCTTGCTCGCTACCCGCGTGAGCGGACCGTGGTTGGCCGGCGCCGGCGGCGGCGGGCTGACGAAACGCCAGACGATCCGCACCAGCAGGGCAATGGCCAGCAGGATGCCGATGCTTTTATGCAGCGCCGGCGCGGGGTGGTACCAGGGGTCGTAATAGCTCAGTTCGCGCATCCACAGGCCCAGGCCGAACAGGCCGAAGACCACCAGCGCGCTGCCCCAGTGCAGGAACAGGCTGAATACGCCGTAACGGGATGAGGTATTGCGCCACTGCATGAAAAACTTCCTTGAAAAGCGAAGCCTCAAGACTAGCGGCAAATCCATCGAGTTAAAGCAGAAAATTCTGCTTTGAAACATCGATTCACAAGATAGGTTCGCAGGCTAAGAAAAAACCCCGGATTGCGCTGCGAACCGGTAAGCGCAAGGCGCCGGAGCTTCCGGCGCCGGCGAAGGGGATCAATCGAACAGGCGGGTGAACCAGGCGAACGGGTTCTTCTTCTCGCCGCCGGTCGTCGGTGCGGCCACCTTCTCGGCCTTCGCCACCATCGGCGCGCCCTCGATCACCGGCGTCTTGCCGGCATACAGGTCGCGCACCTGGCTGGCCGCGCGCTTGCCGCTACGCAGCGCGCCCTCGATGGTGCCGGGGTACAGCGCATCGGTGTGCTCGCCGGCGAAGGCGACCCGCGACAGCGGCTGTTCCCAGATCCGCCAGAAACGCGTCACCTGGCCCGGACCGTAGGCCAGGTAGGAACCACCGGTACCCGGATCGGCGCTGTAGCGACGAATTTCGTAGCCGGCGAAGGCACCGCGCATCTTCGGATAGAACTTGTTCATGCGGATCAGCACCTGATCGACCATCTGCCGGTCGCCGAAAGCCTGCAGCACGCGGGCGTTGTCGCCGGACAGGTTGATCAGGACGTTGGCGCCGCCTTTCAGCGCCGGCTCGACCCAGATCATGCCCAGGCCCTGGTCGCTGAAGATCTCGCCGGAGAGGCGCGACTTGTCGTCCCACACCGGACGCTTGAACTTCAGCAGGATCTGGTCGCGCCAGCCATAGTTGGTGCCCTTCAGCGCGGACATCTGGGTACCGCTCAGGGACGGGGTCATCTGGATCTGGCCGAGCGCCTTCAGCGGCACGGCGAGAACCACGTAGTCGGCCTTGTAGGTCTCGCTGCCGGCCTTGACGGCGACGCCGTCCTTGGCCTGGACGATGCTCGACACCTTGGATTTGGTCTTGATCGTCTTGATCTGCTTGACGAAGGCTTCCGCCAGCACCTGGCTGCCGCCGGGCAGGCGCGCCGCGCGCAGGTCGCGGTCGTCGACGCCACGGTAGGCGCGGCCCTGCTGGGCGAGGTAGAGCAGCGACAGGCGCGACGGTTCGTCGTAGCGCGAACGGATACGCTGGTTGACCAGCAGGCGCGCGGTCGGCGACAGGTTCAGCTTGTCCAGCCAGCGCGCGGCGTTCATCTGGTCGAGGGCGAACAGGGTATTGCTCGAGGCAGGGTTGAGCGGGTCGGAGATCGATGCCGAGAGATCGTCCAGGGTCGACTCGAAGCGCTTGAGGTCGGCGGCGACGTTCGGCTGCTTGAGCGCGAGATCGCTGCTGCTGTAGTACAGGCCGTCGATCAGGTAGCTGGGGGTGCGGACGAAGTCCGGCGCCGGCACCGGCTTCAGCTTGAAGGTGTCCAGGTAGGCATTGAGCGTGGGCTGGACCTTCTGGTTGCCGACCCATTCGCTGGTAGCCAGGCCGGAACGCCCGCCCACCTGCGGCCGCGCTTCGAGCACCGTGACCTGCCAGCCGTCCTTCTGCAATTCGTAGGCCGCGCTCAGGCCTGCCAGGCCCGCGCCGACGACGATCGCCGTAGGCTGTTTATCCTTGCCCAGCGCCACCGCGCTGAACACCCCCAACATGAGAAACGCCGCGGCGCGCAGCCACCTTAACGACATACCGGACTCCCCAGGAAAAAAGCAAAGACGCAACGGCGCGCAGCATACGCCAGAGCCGTTTGGGCCACCATAGGAGTCCGTCGGCGGCTGCTGTCGGATGTGTCCCAACCCGCCGGGTTGTTCATCTCACCCCCATTGCATAGGCTTTGCCGATCGATCCGAGGAGACAGCCCATGGGCCTTAACGCCGACTGGATGCAGCGCGACCTGAACGTACTCTGGCATCCCTGTACCCAGATGAAAGACCACGAACGCCTGCCGGTGATCCCGATCCGCCGCGGCGAAGGCGTCTGGCTGGAGGATTTCGAAGGCAAGCGCTACATCGACGCGGTCAGTTCCTGGTGGGTCAATGTGTTCGGTCACGCCAACCCGCGCATCAACCAGCGCATCAAGGACCAGGTCGACCAGTTGGAGCACGTGATCCTCGCCGGATTCAGCCACCAGCCGGTGATCGAGCTGTCGGAGCGACTGGTGAAGATCACCCCGCCGGGGCTCGACCGGGTGTTCTACGCCGACAGCGGCTCGGCGGGCATCGAGGTCGCGCTGAAGATGAGCTACCACTTCTGGCTCAATAGCGGCAGGCCGCGCAAGAAGCGCTTCGTCACCCTGACCAACAGCTACCACGGCGAAACCATCGCGGCGATGTCGGTGGGCGACGTGGCGCTGTTCACCGAAACCTACAAGTCGCTGCTGCTCGACACCATCAAGGTGCCCAGCCCGGACTGCTTCCTGCGTCCGGACGGCATGTGCTGGGAAGAACATTCGCGGAACATGTTCGCCCATATGGAGCGCACCCTGGCCGAAGGGCACGACGAGATCGCCGCGGTCATCGTCGAACCGCTGATCCAGGGCGCCGGCGGCATGCGCATGTACCACCCGGTCTACCTCAAGCTGCTGCGCGAAGCCTGCGACCGCTATGGCGTGCACCTGATCCACGACGAGATCGCGGTGGGCTTCGGCCGCACCGGGACGATGTTCGCCTGCGAGCAGGCCGGCATCGCCCCGGATTTCCTCTGTCTGTCCAAAGCCCTCACCGGTGGCTACCTGCCGATGTCCGCGGTGCTGACCAGCGAGACCGTCTACCGGGGCTTCTACGACGACTACCAGACCCTGCGCGCCTTCCTCCACTCGCACACCTATACCGGCAACCCGCTGGCCTGCGCCGCCGCCCTGGCGACCCTGGACATCTTCGAGGAAGACAAGGTGATCGAGGCCAACCGCGCGCTGTCCACCCACATGGCCAGGGCCACCGCGCACCTGGCCGACCACCCGCATGTCGCCGAGGTGCGCCAGACCGGGATGGTCCTGGCCATCGAAATGGTCCAGGACAAGGCATCCAGGACGCCCTACCCCTGGCAGGAGCGCCGCGGCCTGAAGGTCTTCCAGCATGGCCTGGAGCGCGGCGCGCTGCTGCGCCCGCTGGGCAGCGTGGTGTATTTCCTGCCGCCCTACGTGATTACCCCGGAGCAGATCGACTTCCTCGCCGAGGTGGCCAGCGAAGGCATCGACATCGCCACCCGCGACGCGGTCAGCGTGGCGGTCAGCGACTTCCACCCGGACCACCGCGATCCGGGCTGAACGTCGCCGCCCCTTCGTTCCGAGGGGGCCGGTTCCAGCGCCCCGCGGCAGGCAGTAAACTGCGCGCCTGTCGCCACTACCCTCGAATCGCCATGCGCCTGTCCCGCTTCTTCGTCGACCAGCCTCTCTCCCTCGGCCAGCACGACCTGCCCGAGGCCCAGGCCCACTACATCGGCCGCGTGCTGCGGCACGCCACGGGCGACGCCGTGCAACTGTTCGACGGCAGCGGCCGGGAATACCTCGGCGAGCTGGTCGAGGTCGGCAAGAAGAATGTCCGCGTCGAACTCCGCGAGCAGTTCGCCGGCCAGCCCGACTCGCCCCTGCGTATCCACCTGGGGCAAGGCCTGTCGCGCGGCGAGCGGATGGACTGGGCGATCCAGAAGGCCACCGAGCTGGGGGTGGCGGAAATCACCCCGATCGTCAGCGAGCGTTGCGAAGTGCGCCTGAAGGACGAGCGCGCCGACAAGCGCCTGCAGCACTGGCGCCAGGTGGCGATCAGCGCCTGCGAGCAGTGCGGCCGTTCGAGCCTGCCGCTGATCCATCCGCCTCTGGCCCTGGAGGACTGGCTGCGCGGGCGGGACGATGACCTCAGGCTGGTCCTGCACCCTGTGGCCGCCCCCCTGGCCAGCCATGCGCCGCCGTCGCGCCTGGCCTTCCTGGTGGGTCCCGAAGGCGGCCTGAGCGATGCCGAGGTGGAGCAGGCTCAGGCGGCCGGTTTCCACTCCGCGCGCCTCGGCCCGCGAGTGCTGCGCACCGAGACCGCGCCGGTGGTAGCGTTGGCGGTGGCCCAGCAACTCTGGGGCGACTTCACCTGATATCCCTCCCGCCGCTTTACAACGGCGACAGCCAGTGAATACCGTTGCGCAACCCACTTCGCAACGGATCGCACGCATGGACACGCCCGTTACCTTCGATTGGAAGATCCGCCTGCCCGACGTGCTCGGCGTACTCCGCCGAGACTATGCCGGACGCTTCCCGCAGTTGGCCTCCGCCGCACTGGAGACGCTGCTGGAGCGCCTGCGCGACGACCTTCCCGAGGATTTCCTGCCAGCCCTCGGCCAGGAGCTGGAATCCCTCGGACTGGCGTTGGTGGAACGCCTGGACGAAGACGACAGCCTGAACCTGTACGTGGTCGGAGCCCCCCACAGCCAGCGCCTCCTCGATGCACTCGCAGCGCAGGGCCACAACGCCCGCACGCTGCGCCAGGAAAACGCCCCCGAGGGCGCCCGGGCGGCCCTCCCCGCCGCCGCGCCGGCCGGCCTGGCGCCGGCTTCGGCCTACATCTGCCTCGAACACGCCGAGCACCTGGCGCCCGGCCTGGCCATCGCCCGCCTGCCGGGCGAGGACAGCCGCGACCTGCTGGACCTGCGCCAATGGCCCAGGCTGCAACGCCTGCCCGATGGCGCGGAGGAAACCCAGGGCGCGTTGCTCTGCCGGGCCAGTTCGGCGGACGGCCTGCACGCCTGGGTCAGGATGACCCGTTCGGGAAGCCCCTACGCCTGGCTGCATCGCTCCCGCGACCTCGCCTCGTTGACGCCCGAACTACCGCCCTTGCCGCTGCCGCCGGCGCAGTCGTTGCGCCAACGCCGCACCCCGGAACTTGCCATCGGCCTGGCCGGGGACGACCTGCTCCTGGCCGACCGCGGCCTGTTCTTCCTCTATCCGGGCTTCGCCCAGGGCAACGACGAACCGCGGTTGCTCTTCGAGGTGCCGCAAGCGCGGCGCTCCATCGAGAATCCGCCGGCGGTCTTCACCACTCCGGACCAGCGCGTCTGCCTGCTCTCCCGCGGGCAGTTCTTCGAATGGCGCGAGGCACGCATCCAGCCCCTGCCGTTCCCCGTCGGCAAGGATCTGCCCGCCGATCCGGCGCAACCGACCTCGGCGGCGCCCGGGACCATCGTCTGGCTGGAGCGTGAAACGCTCTGCGAAGGCCGGCTCGACAGCGGCGAGATCCGCAGCCACTCGCTGGACGGCCTGGCCGAAGGCCCCTACCTGAAGCTCCAGGCCCTGGACGGAGGCTGGCTGCTCCTGGCGCCGTGGCTGGAACCGCATCGCTCGCGGGACCTCGCCCAGCTCTGGCACCTCGAATCCGGCCGGGCGCTGCGCATCCGCTACGGCGAACTGGACCTGGAGGGCGGACTACAGCACTGGGCGGAGCTGCCCGACGGCCGGATCGTCGTCGGCGACCATGCCCGGCATGTCGACCTCGGCAGGTTCGAAAGCCTGCGCCAACGCCTGCTGCGGCGGCGCCTGGCGCCGGCCTGAGGCGCGTCTACAGCCCGCGCAGCGCCAGTCCCGCCAGGCCGAGCAGGAGCACGCCGCAACCGGCGTAGCTGACGCGGTGCCAGAACAGCGAGGTGTTGCGCCGCAGCCAGTCCACCAGCGCCGCGCAGCAAAAGCACCAGATCAGCGACGAGAGCATGAAACCGGCGAAGAACACCAGCGACTGCGCCTGGTTCGGCGTGCCGTCGACGATCCCCGCCAGGGCGCTGCCGAGGGCACCCCAGTAGACCACGTTCTTCGGATTGGACAGGGAGATCGCCGCGCCGGCGCCGAAGGCGTTGCGCCCCTGCTCGCCGGCATCCTCCGCCGCCAGCGGCGGACTCCAGGCGTCGCGCAAGCCTTGCACGCCGAGCCAGGCCAGGTAGGCGGCACAGGCCAGGGTCAGGGGAATCCGCACCTGCTCGTAGCCCAGCAGCAGCGCCAGTCCGGTAAGCCCGAGCAGGGCCCAGACGGCATCGCCGATCAGCGACCCCAGTTGCACCAGCAACGCCGGGCGGAAGCCGCCGGTCAAACCGCGGCGCAGCGTTTCGCTGAACACCGCGCCAGGGGAAACATTGAAGGCGAAACCGAACAGCAAGGCGGCGAGGAAGATGGCGAGCATGGAACGACGACTCCGTGGTGGGACGTCGGATTATCCCGGCCGGCGGCTCCGCCGACTTGAACCGGATTGCGCAGTTCAGCCGCGCACGGCGCGCTGGTAGCGGCCCGGCGAAATGCCGTAGGCGCTGGTGAAGTAACGGGTCAGGTGGCTCTGGTCGGCGAAGCCCAGGGCGTGGGCCACCTCGCCCACCGCCAGGCCACGGCGCAACAGGCCGAGGGCGCGGCGGGTGCGCAGTTGCATGCTCCACTGGCGCGGGCTGAGCCCGGTGGCCTTCTTGAACGCCCGCAGCAGGTGGTATTTCGACAGGCCCACCTGCTCCGCCATCTCATCCAGGTCCGGCGGTTCGGCCAGGCGCTCGGCGAGCAGCGCCTGCAGGCGGGCGACAGCCGGGCGCCCAGGATCGGCCCTCTGCGGCAGGCGGGTGCCGCTCGCCGCCAGCAGGCGGCCAAGGAAATCCAGCAGGCGCTCCTCGCCCCGTTCGCGGGCGAAACGGTCGCTGGCCAGCAAGGCTTCGATGCTGGCGGCCAACTCGCGGCCCAGCGCCGGACTGCGCAGCAGCGGGCGGTCGAACTCGACGGAGGAAAGATCCAGGCTGCTCGCCAGTTCGGCGGCAGGCAGATAGAGGCTGGCGAAGCGCCAGGGCTGGCCGTCGCGGACGCCGCCGCCCTGGATCTGCCCCGGGTTGTAGAGGGTCAGGTCGCCGCTGTCGGCCTGGAAGGTACGGCCATCCAGCCAGACATCTTCCAATCCGCAGAGGTTGGCGCTGATGACGAACTCGTCGTGGCTGTGCTTCTCGAAGCGGTGCCCGGCCAGGCTGGCGCTGGCGACCTCGAGGAAGGCGCCGATCCGCGCGTGCTGCAGGCCGGCCATGGACGGCTCAGATCAGGCCGGCGTCGGCGAGCTTCTCTTCGAGCCCGGCCAGGTCCGGAATCCGTGCGGTTTCGCCGCCGATGTCCACCGCCGCCAGTTCCAGCGCCGCCAGCGGCGCGGCGGTGCTCGCGAGATTGGCGTCCAGCCGCACCGAGCGCGGAATGCCCTGCACCAGCAGGGCGAGGAATTTCACATGGGGTCGTCCGCCGAGGGCGTTGATGACCACCACCCGCGCGCTGCTGCCGAGTACCGGCTGCTGTTCGCCGCTGGAGGCCGCCTCGAAGGACAGCAGCGGCAGGCGCAGGTCGCGCCAGGCCACCTGGCCCAGGTACCACTGCGGCAGGCCGGCGGCGACCTGCGGGTTGCGATAGGCGATCAGTTCGGCCACGGCGACGTTGGGCAACAGCAGGGTGCGGTCGCTCAGCGGCAGGAGCAGCCCGGTGAGGCTGTCCGGGGTCGGGTTGGCTGGGGTGTTCCGGCTCATGCCATCCTGCTCGATCACGGCCTGGTTCATGTTTCGACTCCTGTCGGCGCGCAGCGTGCGGCCAGATGCTTGACCAATGCCTCGGCCAGTTCGCGGGGGCTGGCATTGAAACTGCTGTAACCGGCTTCGCGCAAGCTGTCCGGCATGCTCGAACAGACGCAACTGTCGGCGCGCTGGGTCCATACCTCGCCACCCTGGCGCCGCACGTAGGCGGCAGCGGCGCTGCCGTCGCTACCCATGCCGCTGAAAACGATCACCCCGCAGTCGGGGCCGAACTGCTGGGCCAGGTTGAGCATCATCTGGTCGATGGACGGGGTGTAGGGTTCCGGCCAGGAACGCTGGCTGCATTTCAGTCGCCCGTCGTGGTGGAAACCGAGCTCGTGCAGCACCGGCACCACCATGACCTCGCCGCAACGCAGCGCTTCACCGTCGCGGACGTTCTTCACATGCCACTGGCTGTGCCGGCCGACTGCCTGCGGCAGGTTCTGCTCGAAGCTGGCATCGATGTGCTGGGCATAGAGGAAGCCGATCGGCAGGCCGCCGGGCAAGGCGTCGAGAAATGCCTTCACCGCCGCCGGGCCGCCGAGCGAGGCCGCCAGCAGCCACACCTCGCGGGCCGCTTCGCCGGCCTGCAGCGGCATCGCCGCGAGGTCGCCGGGAATCTCCAGGCGCGGCGGACGCTCCTCGTCGAGCAATGCGCCGAGGCTGTCGCCAACGCCATCACTGGGGTCGCCGATCAAGCGCTTCAGCTTGCCGATCAGCCGCCGTTCCCAGCGCGGGTAATGTTCGGTATGCCGCTCCGGCGCGTGGCCCTCGCCGAACAGCACCGGCGCACGGTCCTGCTCCAGCAGGCTGTCCAGCAGCGGCGAGTCGTCCTGCTGGGTCAGGTCCACCAGCCACAGGTCGGGCGCGCACTCCAGCGCGGCGTCGTCGACCCTGGCCGGGTCGGCGTTGAGCACCACCTCGTAACCATGGCCGAGCAGCGCCTGTTGCAACACGTGGCGCTGCAACGAGGTGTCGGCGATCACCGCGACCCGTGGCGTGGCGCGCTCACTCATGCTGGCCGACCAGGGACTGGATGGCTTCGAGCAGCTCGGTTTCCTGGTAAGGCTTGCCGAGGTACTGGTTGACGCCGATGCCCAGCGCGCGCTCGCGGTGTTTCTCGCCGGTCCGCGAGGTGATCATGATGATCGGCAGGTTGCCCAGGCGTTCGTCGTGACGCACCAGGGTGGCGACCTCGAAACCGTCCATGCGCGGCATCTCGATGTCCAGCAGGAGGATGTCCGGACGGTGCTCCTGGAGCTGGGCGATGGCGTCCACGCCGTCCTTCGCGGTCAACACGTTCATGCCGTTGCGCTCCAGCAGGCGGGTGGTGACCTTGCGCACGGTGACCGAGTCGTCCACCACCATGACCAGCGGCGGCCGCTGCTGCTCGCTTTCGCTCGCCGCCATTTCCTGGCGCAGCGCCAGGCGTTCGCGACGGCTTTCCTGGCCGAGCAGCGCGTGCCGGGAGCGGATGGTCGCCAGCAGGTCGAGGATCACCACCACCCGGCCATCGCCGAGCAGGGTCGCCCCGGAAATCCCGGCGACCCCGGCGAACTGCGGACCGAGGCTCTTCACCACGATCTCGCGGGAACCGGCCAGCGAGTCGACCTGCACCGCCACCGCATGCTCCGAGGAGCGCACCAGGATCACCGGCAAGGGCAGCGACTGGCCGACCAGCTTGGGTTCCTGGCCGTTGTTCAGCAGCTCGCCGAGGTACTTCAGTTCGTAGGACTGCCCGGCGTATTCGAAGCTGGGCGTATCCAGCCCCGCCTCGCCGCGCTGGTCGTAGAGCGCCTCCAGTTCGTAGGGCGAAACCCGCACGATGCCCTCGATGGTGTTCAGCGGCACCGCGTAGAGATCCTCGCCGGATAGCACCATCAGCGCCCGGTTCACCGACACGGTGAACGGCAGCCGCACGTTGAAGCGGGTGCCCTGGCCCGGCTCGGTCTGGATGCTCACCGAGCCGCCGAGCTGCTTGACCTCGGAGTTGGCCACGTCGAGGCCGACGCCGCGCCCGGAGATCTGGGTGACCTTTTCGGCGGTGGAGAAACCGGACTCGAGCACGAACTGCAGCACTTCATGATCGCTGAGGTCGCTGTCGGCGCTCATCAGGCCACGCTCGATGGCCTTGCGCCGTACCGCGTCGAGGCGGATGCCGGCGCCGTCGTCGGAGAGGGTGAGGAGGATGTCGCCGCCCTCGCGGCCGATGTTCAGGCGGATCGTACCGTGCTCCGGCTTGCCCGCCGCGCGGCGCGTCTCGCCGGACTCGATGCCGTGGTCCACGGCGTTGCGCAGCATGTGCTCCAGCGGCGCGACGATGCGTTCGAGGACGGTACGATCCATCTCGCCGTCGGCGTTGCCGACCACGAATTCGACCTGCTTGCCAAGCTCGCCGGCCACCTGCCGGACGATCCGCCGCAAACGCGGTACCAGCCGATCGAACGGCACCATGCGGGTGCGCATCAGGCCTTCCTGGAGTTCGGTGTTGACCCGCGCCTGTTGCAGCAGCAGGGTCTCCGCGTCACGGTTCTTCGCCGCCAGGGTTTCCTTCAGGTCGAGAAGGTCGGAGGCCGATTCGAAGAGTGCGCGCGAGAGCTGCTGCAACTGCGAATAGCGGTCCATTTCCAGCGGGTCGAACTCTTCGTAGCCGGCGCGTTCGGCATCGGCCTGGTGACGCGAGAGGATCTGCGCCTGGGTCTCGGTGTCGAGGCGGCGCAACTGGTCGCGCACCCGCTCGATGGTGGACTCCATCTCGCCGAGGGTGAAGCCGACGTCGCTCACCTGCTGCTCGACCCGGCCGCGGAAGATCGAGGTCTCGCCCGCCAGGTTGACCAGGTTCTCCAGCAGTTCCGCCGGCACCTTCACCAGCTCCTGCGGGGCACGTCGGGAAGCGGCCTCCTGGGCCGCCTCCTGGGCCTTGCGCACGAACGGCAGGGTGGTGGCCGGGGCGGCCGGAGGCGCCGCCTCGGCCGCCATGATCGCGCCAGCCGCCGGGGCCAGGCGGGTCAGCTCGGCCAGCGCGGAGGCCACCGCGCGGTCGGTATCGTCGGCCTGGACCAGCGCCTGGGCGGGCTCGGGCCGCTCACCGGCCTCGTCGTCCTCGGCCAGCCGCTCGCGCAACAGGTCGACCTGCCGCTGCAGGCCTTCCAGCCCCGACTGCGCATCCAGCAGCAGGCTGTCCGGCCACGGCGCGCCCTGTTGCTGCGCATCGGTGAGATACTGCTCGAGGTCGTGGGCCAGGTTGCCCAGCTCGGTCTGTCCGGCCAGGCGCGCACCGCCCTTGAGGGTGTGCAGGATCCGCAGCAGGTCGTCCAGCGGCTGGGCGTCGCCGTTGCCGCCGTCCCAGCGGCCGAGCGCCAGTTCGAGGTTCTCCAGCAGGTCGTCGGCTTCCTCAAGGAAGATGTCGAGGATCTCGCTCTCGTCGGCTGCCGCGCCCTTCGCCGCCAGCGGCTTGAGGCTGACGCTGGTGGGTACGCTCAGTTGCTCGTCGGGATCGCTGCGCAGGCGCCTGATCTCCGCGATCAGCGCCTGCCCGTCGGGCAGCGTGCGGTGGCCACGCACCGCCTCGAGCATCTCGGCCAGCTCGTCGTGGCAGCGCTGCAGCAGGCCGAACAAGGCCGGGCTGGCGCGCAGGCGTCCACCGCAGAGGCCTTCGTAGAGGAATTCAAGCTCATGGGCGAGGTCGCCGATCTCGCCGATCTCGGCCATCCGCGCACCGCCCTTGAGGGTATGCAGGTCGCGCTGCAAGGCTTCCAGTTCGATGGTGTTGTCGACGTCGTCCATCCAGCGCTGCAACGCGGCGGCAGCGCTGTCGAGGATATCGAAGCCTTCCTCAAGGAAGATCTCCACCAGTTCCGGATCGCGCTCTTCGAACGCCTCCGCAGCAGGCGCGGCGGGCTCCTCGACGGCAGGTGCAACGAGTTCCTCGACAGGGCTTTCCGCCTCGCCCGGTGTCGCGGCCTCGGCCACCGGGCCCTGGCGGAACCGGCGGATCGACTGGATAAGGTCGTGCGGGTCGGCCAGGGGCTGGCCGGCGCTCAACTGGTCGAGCTGTTCGGCCAGGCGGTCGTGACAGGCTTGCAGCAATCCGGCCAGTTGCGGGGAGTGCTGGTAACGGCGGTCGACCAGTCCTTCGTAGAGGGCCTCCAGCTCGTGGGCCAGGTCGCCGATCTCGGCGATCTCGGCCATCCGTGCGCCGCCCTTGAGGGTATGCAGGTCGCGCTGCAGGGCGCTGAGCGAAGACAGCGCGCCCGGCTCGGCCTGCCATTGGGCCAGTGCCTGGCCGGCGCTTTCGAGGATGTCCACCGCCTCTTCGAGGAAGATCGACACCATTTCCTCGTCCAGCTCGCGGCCGGGAGCCGGTGCAGGCGCTGCCGGTACGGTCTCCTCGGCAGGCGTCCCGGCCTCTTCGAAGACCGCCTCGGGGAGGGCCGGTTCTTCGTCTTCCGGGGGGAAATCGTCGGCGCCGAGGCTCTCCGGGTCGATGAACGGAACGGCCTCGGCGGCGGGCGCTTCCAACAGCTCCTGCAGGGCCGCGACCCGCTCCGGACGCGGCGTGACCTGCAGGCCGGCGGCGACCTGGTCCATCATCCCGATCAGCGCCTCGTGGGCCTGGCGGGCTTCCTCGAAGAACGCCGGGCTGACCGCCAGGCGGCCTTCCTCGACGGCATCGTAGAGCGCCAGCAAGGCCTGGCAGAGTTCTTCCACCTGTGGCAGCTCGGCATGCCGGGCGCCCCGGTCCAGAGTGCTGAGCTCCTCGCGCAGCGCACTCAGTTCCTGGCGCTCCTGCGGATGCTCGTGCCAGCGCTCGAGCAGGTCCTCGGCGTCCAGCAGGATGTCCATGCCTTCGACGAGGAACGCCTCGATCAGCAACGGATCGCGGCGCTCGCCGGCATCGCTGTAGCGCTCGGCCTCGAGCGAGGCGATGCGTTCCTGATGCAGTGCCTCGATACGCTCCAGCAACGCGTCGCTGCCGGGGATCGGGTTCAATGGCCGTTGCGCGCCGACCTGCTCCAGGCCGATACGGAACAGTTGCTCGGCGTCGTGCAGCAACTCCGCTTCGCGCAGGTCGAAGGCGAGCAGGTTGGACTTGTATTCCTTGACCAGTTTTTCCAGCGGCGTGGCGATCTCCGCGATCGGCAGGATGCCGGCCATGTGTGCGCTGCCCTTGAGGGTATGCAGGGCACGCTGCAAGGCATCGGTGACCGGCTGCGGCAGTTCGCGGGCGCAGTCGGCGAGGAAGCCGACCAGGGCCTCGAGATGGGTTTCCGCCTCGTTGGTGAAGATCTCCAGCAGTTGCGGATCGAGCAGTTCGACGTCGCTCTGCGCCTCGGCAGCGGCCTGCGGCGCGTCGGCCAATGGCGGCGCCTGGACGCCGTTGTCCAGGCTCGACGGCTGCTCCGCCCCGGCTTCCGGCGGTACTCCGCCGTCGTCCGGCGCCGGCGGTTCCGGCAGCGGCTCGCCCTTGGCCAGGGCATGCGCGGTGGCCGCCAGCAGGTCGACATCGTCGCGCTGGCGCTGGGCATTGGCGGCGAACTCCTCGACCAGCTCAGGCAACAGGGCCACGACCTGGTCCACCACTCGCTGAACCGGCTCGCTGGCGGCGATGCTGCGATCGAGCACGCGGTTGAACAGGTTCTCTATCGACCAGGCCAGTTCGCCGATCACCAGGGCACGGACCATCCGCCCGCTACCCTTGAGGGTATGGAAGGCACGGCGTACCTCGGTCAGCGCTTCGCGGTCGTCGTGGTCGGCTTTCCAGGCCGGCAGGTAGCGGCCGATGGTCTCCAGGACCTCGCCGGCCTCCTCGATGAAGACCTCGCGCAGTTCCTCGTCCACCGGTTCCTCGTCGGCCGGCGGTGGCAGCAGGCTGACCGGAACGTTCTGCGCCGGCGGATTGATCGGCTGCACCGGCGCAGCCATCACCTCGGCCAGAGACAGGGCCGGCTCTTCGCTGGCGAGCGCCTCGGCGGCAGGCGGCGCCTCGGCCTCAGCCTCGGGCAATTGCACCTCGGGGAGATCGAGGTCGGAAAGATCCAGTTCCTCCAGGCTCGAGCCCTCCCAGGCGGACACCTCGCCCTCCGCCTCCGGCAAGGCTACATCCAGCGGCAGCGGATCGAGCGCATCGAGAACCAGCTCCTGTTCAGCGGAGCCGTCGAAAGGCTCCAGCGCCGGCAACGGCTCGAGGCTTTCCAGCGGCGCGTCGAAGGACAGCGCCGGCTCCTCCAGGCTCAGATCCAACGTCTCGCCGGCCTGCGCCGGCTGCGCCAGGTCATCGCCGAGCCCCCACTGCTCCGGCAGCGACCAGTCCGCCAGGGCCGCCGGCCCGGAGGCCGGGGCCGCATCGGCGGGCAGGTCGAGGCCGGAGAGATCGATCTCGTCGAGGCTGAAATCGTCCAGGCTGCGGGCAGGCGCCGAGGTCGACTGCGGCTGGCCGCTCTCCTCGACCACATCCGGCAACGCCGGCGGCACTTCGGCGGAATCGTCCAGCGGCAGGTCCAGGGCCAGGTCGAGGGACGGCTCGCCGGCGTCGGGCGCGACTTCGCCAAGGGTCCAGTTGTCGTCGCTGGCCAGCTGCGGGGCATCTTCCCTCGCGGCCTCGGCAGGAGCCGTGTCGGCGGGCGGTTGCTCCGCTGTCTCGGCGACCTCGACGACCGCCTCCGGCCTCTCCGGCTCGGCAGCCGGGGACTCGATGGCAGCGGGCCCGGACAGGCCAGGCTCGGCCGGGGCCGACGAATTCGGTTTCAGCGTATAGCCGAGGTTCGCCAGGCTGTCCTCGGCGACGTCGAGGATCAGGTCGCTCTGGCTGGCATGGTCCTCGCTCAGGCGCTCCAGGTAATACTCGACGCTGGTGATGGCATCGGCCAGGGTATCCAGGCTCTGCCAGTCCGGCACCGCCTTGCGCGCCAGCAGCTGTTCCTGGATATAGCGGTTGCAGGTTTCCAGCAGGGTCGCGGCGCGCTCCAGCGGGATCATCGCCAGGCCGCCGCGGACCTGGGTCAGCAGCTCCGGCACGCGGGCCAGGTGCTCGTGGTTCCACTGCGAGGCGATGAACTCGATGATCGCGTCCTTGGCCTGCTCCAGACCGTTGCGCGCTTCCTTGATCACCAACTGGTGGATCTGCGCCACATCGGTGGTGGGCAGACGGCTTTCCTCGCTGTTGCGCTCGTCGCCGGGACCGGCCATGCCGGCCAGGGTGGCCTCGACGTAGAGCAACGCGCCGGCGACGTCCATCAGGATCGCGTCGCTCGGCTCGCGGCGGCCCTGGGCCAGGGCGTGGATGACGTCCAACTGGTCGAGGATGACCTTGCGCGGTTGGCCGAAGCCGAGTACCGCCAGGGTATCGGCGATCTGCTTGAGCGGCGCCAGGAGGGCGTCCAGTTCCGAGGGGTGGCCACGGTCGCTGCGCACGAACAGGTCGAGGCTGTCCTTGATCCGCACCAGTTCCTCGCACAAGGCACCGACCACCGAACGCATCGCGTCGCGGTCGGGTCCGGCGAGGCGGGCGCGCTCGGCGTCCACCGTCTCGTGGTCGGGCAGCGCCTCGTCGAGGCGGTACTGTTCCTTCAGAGCGCGGATCCGCGGCGACTGCGAAGGCGCCTTGGCCACGTAGAACAGCAGGTTCTTCACCAGCTCGTCCGGCGCGGCCTGGTTCAGGCCGTCGGCGCCCTGCTCGACCAGGCGCTTGAGTTCGCGGTCGAGCTGGCGCAACAGGGTGCGCACCGAGGCGCTGTTGACCACGCTACCGTTGGCCAGGCCCTCGACCAGGCCGGAAGCGATGCTCCACAGCGGCCCCAGCGGTGCCTCGCGGCACAGGCCCTCCAGGCGCGCATAGACACGCGCCAGGTAGCCGAGGCTGGTGGCCACGTCCTGGTTGCGCAGCAGGCCGACCAGGGCCATCTGCTGGGTCTGGCGCAGCTTGCGCAGCAAGCCGCCGAGTTCGTCGGTGCGCAGTTGCGCGATGGCCTCGCCGTCCAGTTGCGGCTGGCGCTGCGACAGGTCGGGCGCGAACAGGCTGGTTTCCGAGAGCAGCTTCTCGCCGCGCGCGGCGCGCAGGTCGTTGAGCAGCGGCAGGACCACCATCGGCAGGTCGCGCCGGGCGGTCTGGATCCGGTCGAGGTAGACCGGCAGTTGCAGGATCGCCTGCATCAGCACTTCCAGGGCCTCGCCCTGGTTCGGCACGCGACCGTCCAGCAAGGCCTGGACCAACTGCTCCATTTCCTCGGCGAGCAGGGCCGCGCCGTAGAACTCGACCATCTGCAGGGTGCCCTGCACCTGGTGCACGTAGGTCAGGCAGAACCGCATGCGGGTCGGGTCCTGCGGGTTCTCGACGAACGCTTCCAGCGCCTGGCGCGCCTGTTTCAGGGTTTCGGCGATCTCGCCTTTCACCCACTCCAGAGCGACGTAGTCGTGCCGGTCACCCATAGCCACTCCATTCATGTGCCTGAGTACCCCTTACGGGTAAAGGCCAGGACCCGCTCGTCGGCGACCGGCTCGAGCTCCGGATGGCTCCAGTCGACCACTTCGCCGACCCCGATCACCAGCAAGCCTCCCGGCGCCAGCCGTTCGGCCAACCGGTTGAGGATCTCGCGCCGTCGCCAGCGACGGAAGTAGATCAGCAGGTTCTGACAAAAAATCACGTCCATGCCGGACCAGGGCGCCTTCGCCAGGTCCAGCACATTCAGCCGGGCGCAGCAGACGCGCTCGGTCAGTATCGTTTTCACGCTGAAGCTGCCGTCGGCCTGGCGTTCGCAATAGCGTTCGACCAGCCCGGCCTCCAGTTGCTCCAGCTTGCGGGCCGGATAGTTCGCCTGCCGCGCCCGCTGCAGGGCGTGAAGGCTGATATCCGTTCCGGTGACGCCGAAAAAATCTTCCCGTTCCTGCCCGCGCAACATCTGCGCGGCGCACATCGCCAGCGAGTAGGGTTCCTCGCCGCTGGAGCAGCCGACGCTCCACAGGGCCCAGGGCCGCGGCATGCCTTCGCGGCGCAGGCGCTCGCCCAGGTAGCGCTCGAGCAGCTCGAAAGACGGGGGATGACGGAAGAAACGGGTTTCCTGGACGGTCAGGCGGTCCAGCAGGGTCGCCCACTCCACTGCGCCACGCGGACCGTCGGTCACCTGGCGGTAGTAGCTGTGGTAGTCGCCGATGCCCAGTTCACGCATGCGCGCGGTCAGGCTGGCCTGCAGGAACGTCCGGCGTTGCTCGTTGAGCACCACGCCGGTGCGGTTCTCCAACAGGACCTGCCAGTCGCGGAACTCCGCTGCCGACATATCGGCCAGCGGCTGCAGTGACCAGACGCCGTTCGCCTGCATGCCGTGCCCCTCGTCCAAGGTGTCGACGCGGCGCCCGCCAGGCGGCCGCCGCGCCTATGCTCAGGCCTGCTCCACGCCCTCCGGCAGTTTGAAGCCGGATACCGAGTTGCGCATCTCGCTCGCCATCTTCGCCAGGTTGCCGATGCTCCGTGCGGTGGCGGTGGTACCGGCGGAGGTCTGCGAGGTGATCTCCTGAATGACGTTCATGGTGTTGGAAATGTGGCCGGCCGACGATGCCTGCTGACGGGCGGCGTTGGAGATGTTCTGGATCAGCGCCGCGAGGGTCTTGGATACCTTCTCGATCTCCTCCAGGGCCACACCGGCGTCCTGGGCCAGGCGCGCGCCGCGGACCACCTCGGAGGTGGTCTGCTCCATCGAGATCACCGCTTCGTTGGTGTCGGTCTGGATGGTCTTCACCAGCGCCTCGATCTGCTTGGTCGCCGCCGAGGAACGTTCCGCCAGTCGCTGTACCTCGTCCGCTACCACGGCGAAGCCGCGGCCCGCGTCCCCGGCCATCGACGCCTGGATCGCGGCGTTCAGGGCGAGGATGTTGGTCTGGTCGGCGATGTCGTTGATCAGGCTGACGATGTCGCCGATCTCCTGGGACGATTCGCCGAGGCGCTTGATTCGCTTCGAGGTGTCCTGGATCTGCTCGCGGATGTTGTCCATGCCGGTGATGGTGTTGTGCACCACCTCGTTGCCCTTGTTGGCAATGGCTACCGAACGTTCCGCTACCGCCGAGGATTCCGAGGCGTTCGCCGATACCTGGTCGATCGACACCGCCATTTCGTTGATCGCCGCCGAGGCGCCGGCGATTTCCTGCGCCTGGTGCTCGGAGGCTTCGGCCAGGTGCATCGCGGTGGACTGGGTCTCCTGGGCCGCTGCGGCCACCTGCACGGCGGTCTGGTTGATGGTCTCCACCAGTTCGCGGAGCTGGTCGATGGAGTAGTTGATCGAGTCGGCGATGGCGCCGGTGAAGTCCTCGGTCACGGTCGCGGCCACGGTCAGGTCGCCGTCCGCGAGGTCGGCGATCTCGTCGAGCAGACGCAGGATCGCGGCCTGGTTGCGGTCGTTCTTCTCGGCGGTCTCGGCCAGCCGGCGGTTGGTCTCGCGCACCATCACCAGGCCGATCAGGATGATCGAGGCCAGGGCCAGGGCGCCGAGGGCGTAACCGGCGAACAGGTTGATGCTGCGCCCGCCGGCCAGGTTCTCGAAGCCGTCGGCCAGTTGCGAGGCCTTGTCCAGCAGGGTCTGCGAAACGCTGAAGATGTTATTCGCCGCTTCCCGGACCTGGAACAGGTCGGGCGAGGTCTCGAGGATCTCGTCCACCGAACCGGAGACGAACTCGAAGAGTTCGGCGATCTCGTTCAGGCGATCCACCGCCTCGGCGTTGGTCACCTTGGAGATGCTCATCGCCGCGTTGCCTTCCTGCATGCCCTTCAGTACGCGGCCGAACAGGCTGGCGTCGCGGCCGAAGCTGTCGGCGGCCTGCACCGAGTTCTCGTCGCCGGCCAGCACCTTGTTCACCGAGCCGAGGATACGTTCGGCGAGCAGCGACTGGCGCTGGGCGACCGCGACCTGGTCGGCCGGGGCACCGTTCTCCAGCAGGATGTCGACCACCTCTTCGTATTCCACCTGCAGCTGCGGGATGGTTTCGGCGAGGGTCGAGGCCACCTGGTGCAGGGACAGTACGGTCTGTTCGCTGGCGAGGATGGAGTCGGCGTTCTTGCGCAGGCCATCCCAGTCCTGCTGCACCACGTCCATCTGCGGCTTCACCGCTTCGGGGCTGGGCGGCAGGGATGTGCTCTCGTCGCCGTTGACCAGGATGTTCCAGCGTTTCTCGAAGTCGTTGCGCGCATCCTTCAGGAGCTTGAACGCCTCGCCCTTGCCCGCCGCCGCTTCGGTGGCGTTCTTCGCGATCCGCTGCGACAGGACGCGCAGTTCGCCGGCATGGCCGATGTACTGCTTGTCATGGTTCGACTGGGTGTTGAGGTAGGCAAAGTTGGCGAACAGCAACACGATCGAGACGATGAGGACGATGAACAGCCCCGCGATCACCGAGCTGCTGCGCATGCCCGCGAAAAGATTGCCTGCGTTGATTTTCTTCATATTTGGCCCCCGCCCGGACCGACCACGATTACGATTTCCATGTCACGACACGGGCCGGCAGACCGGCCCAACCGGTGAAGCTGTTTATACGGCGACGTCGAGGAAGCCCTGGTGTTGCGCCAGCGCATGCGGGCTGAACACCAGCCACGGCTGCTCTCGATGGAAGACGCCATGAATGAAGGGTTGCAGTGCCGCTTCTAGTGGCGGCAGCTGTTCGCTGAAGGTGTCCACCGGGAAGTGCTGCATGCCGAACACCTCATCGACGATGAGGCCGGCGAACACGTCCAGGTGCTCCACCACCAGTACCCGCCGCTGCTTGCGCAAGGGCGACAGTTCGGTGCCGAGGAAACCGCAGAGGTCCATGATCGGCAGCAGGCGGCCACGTACGTTGGCCACCCCCTTGACCCAGGTCTTCACGCCCGGCAGCTGGGTGTAGCGCGGTTCGTGCAGGACTTCGCCGACCTCCCCCATGGGGGCGACGAAGAACCGCCCGCCCATGCGGAAGCCGATCCCGCTCCAGCTCTGCACCGCCTCCTGCTGGGCCGGCAGGCCGGCGGCCAGGCGTCGGCAGCGCTGATCGATGTCGACGAGGAGCTGGAAGGGGGTCTGAACGTCCGACATGCGGGGCCTGGTCTTTCCGGGGTCAGGGTGAGCGATGCGCTGCGACGGGCTCAGCCCGCCAGCACCGCATTGATGGTTTTCAGCAGGGTCTCTTCGTCCACCGGCTTGGTCAGGTAGTCGCGAGCGCCCTGGCGCTTGCCCCAGACCTTGTCGGTCTCCTGGTCCTTGGTGGTGACGATGATCACCGGGATGGCGCTGGTCTCGGCGTCCTTGGTCAATTGACGGGTCGCCTGGAAGCCGTTGAGGCCGGGCATGACGATGTCCATCAGGACCACGTCGGGCTTTTCCTGGCGGGCCAGGGCGACGCCGTCGCCGCCGTTCTCGGCCTTGAGTACCTGGTGACCATGCTTTTCCAGCATGGCGGTCAGCTTGTACATCTCGGTCGGAGAGTCATCAACAATCAAAATACGAGCCATGGGATCCCCATCACGAAATAAGCATCAACGGCCATGCGGCCGGATATCAGGAAACGGCGTCCACCGGGGTGAAGCTGGGTACGTGTGCCTTGATCGCGCCCAGCAGCTCTTCCTTGCTGAACGGCTTGGTGAGGTACTGGTCGGAGCCGACGATGCGCCCCTTGGCCTTGTCGAACAGGCCGTCCTTGGAGGACAGCATGATCACCGGGGTGGACTTGAACGCGCTGTTGTTCTTGATCAGGGCGCAGGTCTGATAGCCATCCAGGCGCGGCATCATGATGTCGACGAAAATGATGTTCGGATGGGTATCGGCGATCTTCGCCAGGGCATCGAAGCCGTCGATTGCCGTGATCACGTCGCAACCGACCTTTTTCAGCAGTGTTTCGGCGGTGCGACGAATCGTTTTCGAATCGTCGATCACCATCACTTTCAAACCGTCGGATTGCTGTTCCATGTTCGCCCTATATCGACTCGGTGAATCATTCTTCTGTGTTTTCTTCAGTGCGCTAACGCCCTGTCACCGACGGGCTGCGACCCAATCGCGGGCCTTTTTAGCACACTCGACGCAACTCTATCCATAATGCCCGGAACAGGCCGGCTTTTTCCTTGACCAAGCGCAAACGGGGCGCCAACCTGAGCGTCAAACCCGCTTGCCACGCGGCCTCCCCGCCGCGACCGGACAACCCACCCCCTTTCGGAGGAATTCCCATGAGCGTACGCCTCGGGATCGTCATGGACCCCATCGCGCGCATCAACTTCAAGAAGGACAGCTCGCTCGCCATGCTGCTGGCTGCCCAGGCCCGCGGCTGGTCGCTGTTCTACATGGAACAGCAGGACCTCTACCAGAAGGCCGGCGTCGCGCGTGGACGCATGCGCCCGCTGAAGGTCTTCAACGATGCCTCCCGCTGGTTCGAACTGGAAGCGGAAAGCGACCAACCGCTGCACGAACTGGACGTGATCCTGATGCGCAAGGACCCGCCCTTCGATAACGAATTCGTCTATTCGACCTACCTGCTGGAACAGGCCGAGCGTGCCGGCGCCCTGGTGGTGAACCGGCCGCAGAGCCTGCGCGACTGCAACGAGAAGTTCTTCGCCACGCAGTTCACCCAGTGCACTCCGCCGACGATGGTCAGCCGGCGATCCGATATTCTGCGCGAGTTTGCCGCCGAGCATCGTGACATCATTCTCAAACCCCTGGACGGAATGGGCGGTTCGTCGATATTTCGTCACCGCGAAGGCGACCCGAACCTCTCGGTGATCCTCGAGACCCTCACCCAGCATGGCAGCCAGCAGATCATGGCACAGCGCTATCTGCCGGAAATCAAGGACGGCGACAAGCGCATCCTGATGATCGACGGCGAACCGGTGCCCTACTGCCTGGCGCGCATCCCCGCCCAGGGCGAGACTCGCGGCAACCTCGCCGCCGGCGGCCGCGGCGTGGCCCAGCCGCTGAGCGAGCGCGACCGCTGGATCGCCGCCGAGGTCGGCCCGCACCTGCGCGAGCGCGGCCTGCTGTTCGTCGGCCTCGACGTGATCGGCGATTATCTGACGGAAATCAACGTCACCAGCCCGACCTGCATCCGCGAGATCGACCAGGCCTTCGACACCCGCATCGGCGACAAGCTGATGGACGCCATCGCCGCCCAGCTGGCTGCCCGCTGAATCGCGCGGGCGGGCCTCGGTCCGCCCGCCTCGGCCCGCCCGATGCGCCACGGCGAGCGACCGCGTGTCCAAGGCGCGGAGTGCGTCATAGACTTTTCCGCCCCCCATCGGCAGACTTCGCCCCACGCCAGCCACCACGATCCGCAATGAACGCCGCCGTCCTCAAGTCCCCCTCCGCCGCTGCCGGCGTCCGCCCGGCGGACCGTTTGGGCTTCACCCTGTTCATCGCAGCCATCCTGCACGTCGCCCTCATCCTCGGGGTGGGCTTCTCCATGCCCGCGCCGAGCCAGATCAGCAAGACCCTGGAAATCACCCTGGCCACCTTCAAGAGCGACAAGGCGCCGGAGAAGGCCGACTACCTCGCGCAGATGAACCAGCAGGGCAGCGGAACCCTGGAGCACAAGGCCGCGCCGAAGACCACCGAGGTCGCGCCGTTCCAGGACAACCAGGTGAAGAAAGTCGCGCCGCCGGCTACGCCGAAGCAGGCCAGGAGCGAAGAGGCGCCCAAGGCCGCGGTGACCACCACCCGCCAGCGCCAGCAGAAGGCACCGAGCAAGACCCAGGCACAGAAGGCCGAGCAGGTCGCCAAGCCGGCGCCGCATTTCGACTCAACCCAGCTGTCGGCGGAAATCGCCAGCCTCGAGGCCGACCTGGCCAAGGAGCAGCAGGCCTACGCCAAGCGCCCGCGCATCCACCGCCTGAGCGCCGCCTCGACCATGCGCGACAAGGGCGCCTGGTACAAGGAAGACTGGCGCAAGAAGATCGAACGCATCGGCAACCTCAACTACCCCGACGAGGCCCGCCGGCAGAAGCTCTACGGCAGCCTGCGGCTGCTGGTGTCGATCAACCGCGACGGCACCATCTACGAGGTGCAGGTGCTGGAGTCTTCCGGCGAGCCGATCCTCGACCAGGCCGCCCAGCGCATCGTCCGCCTGGCCGCGCCCTATGCGCCGTTCAGCGGCGACCTGGCCGACATCGACCGGCTGGAGATCATCCGTACCTGGCGCTTCGAACGCGGCGACCGGCTGTCCAGCAAGTAGCGCCGGCAAGGCTGGCTTTCTCGCGTCCGAAGCAGGACACTAGCGGCCATGAAACAGAGCAGCCCAACCTACCTCAAGCATCATTTCCTGATCGCCATGCCGCACATGGCCGACCCCAATTTCGCCCAGACCGTGACCTACCTGGTCGAACACAACGAGCAAGGCGCCATGGGCCTGGTGATCAACCGTCCCAGCGGCCTCAACCTGGCGGAAGTCCTCGAACAGCTCAAGCCGGACGCCCTGCCGCCGGCGCGCTGCCAGCACATCGACATCTACAACGGCGGCCCGGTGCAGACCGACCGTGGCTTCGTCCTCCACCCCAGCGGCCTGAGCTACCAGTCGACCCTGGAACTGGGCGAGCTGGCGATGTCCACCTCGCAGGACGTGCTGTTCGCCATCGCCGCCGGCACCGGCCCGGAAAAGAGCCTGATCAGCCTTGGCTATGCCGGCTGGGAAGCCGGCCAGCTGGAGGCCGAACTGAGCGACAACGCCTGGCTGACCTGCCCGGCGGACCCGGCGATCCTCTTCGACCTGCCGCCCGAGGAGCGCCTCAGCGCCGCCGCCGCGCGCCTGGGCGTCAACCTCAGCCTGCTCACCGCCCAGGCCGGTCACGCCTGATGGCCAGCGACAAGCCGCTGCGCCTGCTGCTGGGCTTCGACTACGGCACCCGGCAGATCGGCGTCGCCGTCGGCCAGGCGGTGACCGGCCAGGCCCGCGAGCTGTGCGTATTGAAGGCGCAGAACGGCGTGCCGGACTGGAACCGGGTGGAAGCGCTGATCAAGGAATGGCAGCCGGACGCCATCGTCGTCGGCCTGCCGCTGAACATGGACGGCAGCCCAAGCGAGATGAGCGAGCGCGCGGAAAAGTTCGGCCGCCGCCTCAACGGCCGTTTCAACCTGCCGGTCTTTACCCACGACGAACGCCTCACGACCTACGCCGCCAAGGGCGAGCGCCTGGCCCAGGGCCAGCGCGACGGCTACCGCGAGCGACCGGTGGACGCCCTGGCCGCCGCCCTGCTGCTGGAAGGCTGGCTGGCCGAACACCCGGATTGACCCATGGCAGCCGGCACGCCGCCGTTTGCCATTATGCTTTCGCCACCGCGGGCGCCTCCCTACAGCGGGCTCTCCCGGCGGCCATCCCATCGATGTCAGCGAGGAGCCACCATGAGCCTACCCAATCCCGCCGAACTCCTGCCGCGCATGGCCAGCGACCTGCGCGCCCATCTCGCCGAGCGCGGCATCGAGCGGCCGCGCTTCGTCGGCATCCATACCGGCGGCATCTGGGTCGCCGAGGCGCTGCTGAGGGAACTGGGCAACCAAGAGCCGCTGGGCACCCTCGACGTCTCCTTCTACCGCGACGACTTCACCCAGAACGGCCTGCATCCACAGGTCCGCCCGTCGGCGCTGCCGTTCGAGATCGACGGCCAGCACCTGGTGCTGGTGGACGACGTGCTGATGAGCGGCCGTACCATCCGCGCCGCACTCAACGAACTGTTCGACTACGGCCGTCCGGCCAGCGTGACCCTGGTCTGCCTGCTCGACCTGAACGCCCGGGAGTTGCCTATCCGCCCCGACGTGGTCGGCCAGACCCTGTCCCTGGGTCGCGATGAACGGGTAAAATTGGTCGGTCCCGCACCGCTCGCCCTCGAGCGCAAGGTCCTTTCCTCCGCTTCCTGATCCTCTTCACTAGGGCCTGCCCCATGCCGACAGACGCCAAGCGCCCGCTGCAGCTCAACGACCAGGGCCAGCTGCGCCACTTCATCTCGCTCGACGGATTGCCCCGCGAGCTGCTCACCGAAATCCTCGATACCGCCGATTCCTTCCTGGAGGTCGGCGCCCGCGCGGTGAAAAAGGTCCCGCTGCTGCGCGGCAAGACCGTCTGCAACGTGTTCTTCGAGAACTCCACGCGCACCCGCACCACCTTCGAGCTGGCCGCCCAGCGGCTGTCGGCCGACGTGATCAGCCTGAACGTATCCACTTCTTCCACCAGCAAGGGCGAGACGCTCACCGACACCCTGCGCAACCTGGAGGCGATGGCCGCCGACATGTTCGTGGTGCGCCACAGCGACTCGGGCGCGGCGCACTTCATCGCCGAGCACGTCAGCCCCAACGTGGCGGTGATCAACGGCGGCGACGGCCGCCACGCGCACCCCACCCAGGGGATGCTCGACATGCTGACCATCCGCCGACACAAAGGGAACTTCGAGCAGCTATCGGTGGCGATCGTCGGCGATATCCTGCATTCGCGAGTAGCCCGTTCGAACATGCTGGCGCTCAAGACCCTGGGTTGCCCGGACATCCGCGTGATCGCCCCGCGCACCCTCTTGCCGATCGGCCTGGAAGAGCAGTACGGCGTGCGCGTGTTCACCAACGCCGACGAAGGCCTGAAGAACGTCGACGTGGTGATCATGCTGCGCCTGCAACGCGAGCGCATGCAGGGTGGCCTGCTACCCAGCGAGGGCGAGTTCTTCAAGCTCTACGGCCTGACCGAGAAGCGCCTGAAGCTGGCCAAGCCGGATGCCATCGTCATGCACCCTGGCCCGATCAACCGTGGCGTGGAGATCGAGTCGGCGGTGGCCGACGGGGCCCAGTCGGTGATCCTCAACCAGGTCACCTACGGCATCGCCATCCGCATGGCGGTGCTGTCCATGGCCATGAGCGGCCAGAACACCCAACGCCAGCTGGAACAGGAGGACGCCGAATGACCATCAGTATCCGAGGCGCCCGTGTCATCGACCCGGCCAGTGGCCTGGACCAGGTCGGCGACCTCCACATCGAGGCTGGCAAGATCGTCGCCATCGGCGCCGCGCCGGCCGGCTTCAGCGCCCAGAAGACCCTCGACGGCGCCGGCCTGGTGGCCGCGCCGGGACTGGTCGATCTGAGCGTCGCCCTGCGCGAGCCGGGCTATGGACGCAAGGGCAACGTCGAAAGCGAGACCCGCGCCGCCGCGGCCGGCGGCACCACCAGCCTGTGCTGCCCGCCCTACACCCGGCCGGTGCTGGACACCCCGGCGGTGGCCGAGCTGATCCTCGACCGCGCCCGCGAGGCCGGCAACGCCAAGGTCTACCCCATCGGCGCGCTGACCCGCGGCTTCGGCGGCGAGCAACTGTCGGAACTGGTGGCCCTGCGCGACACCGGTTGCGTGGCCTTCACCAATGGCCTGCATGGCTTCGCCAGCAACCGCATCCTGCGGCGCGCCCTGGAGTACGCGGCGACCTTCGACCTGACGGTGATCTTCACCTCGCAGGACACCGATCTCGCCGAAGGCGGCCTCGCCCACGAAGGCCCGACCGCCAGCTTCCTCGGCCTCGCGGGGATCCCGGAGACCGCCGAGACCGTGGCCCTGGCCCGCAACCTGCTGCTGGTGGAACAGAGCGGCGTGCGCGCGCACTTCAGCCAGTTGACCAGCGCCCGCGGCATCGAACTCGTCGCCCAGGCCCAGGCCCGTGGCCTGCCGGTGACCTGCGACGTGGCGCTGTACCAGTTGATCCTCACCGACGAAGCGCTGGTGGGCTTCTCCAGCCTCTACCACGTGCAACCGCCGCTGCGCACCAGGGCCGACCGCGAAACCCTGCGCGAGGCGGTAAAGAGCGGCGTGGTACAAGCCATCGCCAGCCACCACCAACCCCACGAGGCGGACGCCAAGAACGCGCCGTTCGCCGCCACCGAGCCGGGCATCAGCGGCGCCGAGTTGCTGCTGCCGCTGGCGATGACGCTGGTGCAGGACGGCCTGCTCGACCTGCCGACCCTGCTCGCCCGCCTCTCCCACGGCCCGGCCCAGGCACTACGCCTGCCTGCCGGGCGCCTGGCGGTCGGCCAGGCCGCCGACCTGGTGCTGTTCGACCCGCAGGGTTCGACCCTGGCCGGTGAGAGCTGGTACTCGAAGGGGCAGAACAGCCCGTTCGTCGGTCACTGCCTGCCGGGACGAGTGCGTTACACCCTGGTGGACGGACACCTGACCCACGAGGGTTGATCCCTGCCACCACGAAAAAGCCCGCCATCCGGCGGGCTTTTTCATCTTCGCGTTCGCGATTCCGGGGGCGTATCCGTTGCCGGGGTGGGCGCCCTATCCCAACCTCTGCCACCAACCCGCCTCAACGGCAGGGCGAATAACGCGGAGCGTTATCCGCCGAGGCATGCTCGCCGGGAACACCCGATGGCCGGCAGCCGCGCCGGTCGGCGCCGCTCCCTGCGGAGCCTCAGATCTTCGCCAGTGCCTGCGCCAGGTCGGCCTGCAGGTCCTCCAGCGCCTCGACGCCCACCGACAGGCGGATCAGCGAGTCACCGATGCCCAGGTCGGCGCGGGTTTCCGCCGGGATGCTGGCGTGGGTCATGATCGCCGGATGCTCGATCAGGCTTTCCACCCCGCCCAGGCTCTCCGCCAGGGAGAAGATCCGCACGTTCTCCAGGAAGCGCCGGGCGCCGGCCAGGTCGCAGCGCAGGTCGAGGGAGATCATCCCGCCGAAGCCACGCATCTGCCGTTTCGCCAGCTCATGCTGCGGGTGCGAAGCCAGGCCGGGGTAGTAGACCCGCGCCACCTGCGGCTGGCGCTCCAGCCACTGGGCCAGGGCCAGGGCGTTGCTGCAATGGCGCTCCATGCGCAGCGCCAGGGTCTTCACCCCACGCAGGGTGAGGAAGGCGTCGAACGGCCCGGAGATGGCGCCCACCGAGTTCTGCAGGAAGCCCAGGCGCTCGCGCAGGTCCGGGTTGTCGCCGACGATGGCGATGCCGCCGATCACGTCGGAATGGCCGTTCAGGTACTTGGTGGTGGAGTGCACCACCACGTCGAAGCCCAGTTCCAGGGGGCGCTGGATGTAGGGGCTGGCGAAGGTGTTGTCGGCCACGCTGATGATGCCGCGGGCGCGGCAGAGCTGGGCGATGGCGCGCAGGTCGGTGAGGCGCAGCAGCGGGTTGCTCGGGGTTTCCACCCAGACCATGCGGGTTTCCGGGGTCAGCGCGGCCTCGAAGGCCTGCAGGTCGGTCGGGTCGACGAAGCTGAAGCGATGCCCGGCGCTGCGCCGGCGGACCCGCTCGAACAGGCGGAAGGTACCGCCGTAGAGGTCATTGCCGGAAACGATGTGGGAACCGGCGTCGAGCAGCTCCAGCACCGAGGAGATCGCCGCCAGGCCGGAGGCGAAGGCGAAGGCCTGGTTGCCGCCCTCGAGGTCGGCCACGCAGCGCTCCAGGGCCCAGCGGGTCGGGTTGTGCGAGCGGCCGTAGTCGAGCCCCTTGTGTACCCCGGGGCTTTCCTGGATATAGGTGGAGTTGGCATAGATCGGCGGCATGATCGCGCCGGTCGAGGGATCGGGGGCCTGCCCGGCGTGGATGACCCGGGTCGCGAAGGCCTGGGCCGGGGCGTCGGGATGCTGGTCGTGCTGGCTCATGTGAGCTTTCTCCGCAAATGGTTCAACAGGTCGAAACGGGTGATCAGGCCGTGGAAGCCGCTGGCATCGGCAACGATCGCCACCAGGCCGCGGTCCAGGACCGCCTGCAACTGGGCCAGGCTGGCGCCGGGCGCGAGGGTTTCCGGCGCGGCGTTCATCGCGCTGCTTACCGCATCGCGGAAGCGTGGCGCGTCGGCGTGGACGCCGAGCAGGATATCCGACTCGTCGATCACACCGACCAGTTTTCCATCGTCCAGCACCGGCAATTGCGAAACGTCGGCCAGGCGCATGCGCTGGAAGGCGGTGAGCAGGGTGTCGTCCGGACCGACGCTGATCACCCGGCCCTCCTCGAAGCGCCGCGCGATGATGTCGCGCAGGTCGCCGTAGTGCTTGCGTTGCAGCAGGCCCTGGTCGGTCATCCACTGGTCGTTGTAGATCTTCGACAGGTAGCGGGTGCCGGTGTCGCAGACGAAGCTGACCACCCGCTTCGGCTCCTTCTGCTCGCGGCAGAAGCGCAGCGCCGCGGCCAGCAGGGTGCCGGTGGAGGAGCCGCCGGGAATGCCCTCGACGCGCAACAGTTCGCGGGCCATGGCGAAGCTTTCCTCGTCGCTGATGGAATAGGCATGGCGCACGCTGGAGAGGTCGGCGATGGCCGGTACGAAGTCCTCGCCGATGCCCTCCACCGCCCAGGAACCCGGCGTACCCAGGGTGCCGGAGCGGGAGTACTCGGCCATGATCGAGCCCTCGGGATCGGCGAGCACCATCTCCAGCTCCGGCTGGACCTTCTGGAAGAACCGGGTAAGGCCGGTCAGGGTACCGGAGGAGCCGACGCCGACGACGATGGCGTCGAGATCGTGGCCGGTCTGCGCCCAGAGCTCCGGGCCGGTGCCGCACTCGTGGGCCAGCGGGTTGGCCGGGTTGTTGAACTGGTCGGCGAAGAAGGCGCCGGGAATGTCCTGCGCCAGGCGCGCGGCAACGTCCTGGTAGTACTCCGGATGGCCCTTGCCGACGTCCGAGCGGGTGATGTGCACCTCGGCGCCCATGGCGCGCAGGTGCAGGACCTTCTCGGTGGACATCTTGTCCGGCACCACCAGCACCACCCGGTAGCCCTTGGCGCGACCGACCAGGGCCAGGCCGAGACCGGTGTTGCCGGCGGTGGCCTCGACGATGGTGCCACCGGGCCGCAGGCGGCCGTCACGCTCGGCGGCCTCGATCATGGCGACACCGATGCGATCCTTAATGGAGCCGCCGGGGTTCTGCGATTCGAGCTTGAGGTACAGGGTGCAGGGGCCGGTATCGAAGCGCGTCACGCGAACCAGCGGGGTGTTGCCGATCAGGTCGAGCACGGCGGGACGTGAGTCGGAAGTCATCTTTTCTCCTTTCGGTGTTTCCGCACGGAGCGATACGGTGCGCGGCCTCGTGAGCCATTGCACCTATCCGTTCTGGGGCTTGCAGACCATAGGGGCTGGCGCGCGCGGGCGCCAATAACCTACAGGTAGAACGTTAGAACCTTTGGTTCCTTAAGTCCCGCCGGAGGAATTCCCTGCCGACCGTGGCGCCACCCATGAAAAAGCCCGCCGGATGGCGGGCTTCTCGCACCTGGCGACGAGCCTCAGATGCGCTGCGGCCCGTTGCGCTCGGACACCTGTCCGTTGAGGGTCCAGAAGTCGTAGAGCACGCCGAGGAAGAACAGGCCGCCGGTGAACAGGTAGATGATCCCGGTGATCCACTTGCCCATGTACATCCTGTGCACGCCGAGCACGCCGAGGAAGGTCAGCAGGATCCAGGCCACGTTGTAGTCCAGGTTGCCGCCCTGGAAGCGCCGGTCGGCCTCGCGGTCCATCGACGGGATGAGGAACAGGTCGATGATCCAGCCGATGAAGAACAGGCCGAAGGTGAAGAACCAGATCGTCCCGGTGATCGGCTTGCCGTAATAGAAGCGGTGCGAACCGGTGAAACCGAAGATCCACAGCAGGTAGCCGATGGCCTTGCTATGGGTGTCGTGCTGTTGAGTCATGCGTCCCCCTCGTTCCGTGCGCGGCTGCGGCCGCGCTTGAGCCGCAGGTTAGCGGAGCGGCGGACGCCGCGCCAGAGCGGCCCGGTGCATGACAGTTTTGCAATTGCCTATCCTGTAGGCTGGTGCTGCCGCCACCGCCCCACAGGAGCCGCCATGAGCGCCGGACACGAGCACAGCTTCGCCCAGACCAACTCGACCCGCCTGAAATGGGCGTTGCTGCTGACCGGAAGCTTCCTCGTCGCCGAGGTCGTCGGCGGCATCCTCACCGGCAGCCTGGCACTGATCTCCGATGCCGCGCACATGCTCACCGACGCCGTGGCCCTGGCCATCGCCCTGGCCGCGATCAACATCGCCAGGCGCCCGACCAACGATCGCCTGACCTACGGCTACCACCGCTTCGAGATCCTCGCCGCGGCGTTCAACGCCTTCCTCCTGTTCGGCGTGGCCTTCTATATCCTCTACGCGGCCTACGAGCGGCTCAACCAGCCGGCGGAGATCCAGTCCGTGGGCATGCTGGTGATCGCCGTGCTCGGCCTGCTGGTGAACCTGGCCAGCATGCGCCTGCTGGCGCCGGCCCAGGGCAACAGCCTGAACGTCAAGGGCGCCTACCTGGAGGTCTGGAGCGACATGCTCGGCTCGCTGGGGGTGATCGTCGCCGCGATCGTGATCCGTTTCACCGGCTGGGCCTGGGTCGACTCGCTGGTGGCGGTGCTGATCGGTTTCTGGGTCCTGCCGCGCACCTGGATCCTGCTGCGCGAGAGCCTGCATGTGTTGCTCGAAGGGGTGCCGAAGGAAATCCAGTTGGCCGAGCTGCGCGAAGCGCTGCTGGGGATTCCCGGCGTGACCGGGCTGCACGACCTGCATGTGTGGTCGATCACCAGCGGCAAGATCAGCCTGACCAGCCATCTGGTGTACGACCCGGCCCTGGTCGATGCCGAGGCGCTGCTGGGAACGGTGAAGGCGCTGCTGCACGACCGCTACGAGATCGAACACAGCACCCTGCAACTGGAAACCTCGGCCTGCGCCCAGGCCGAGGAGCCGCTGGCCTACTGAAGACGGTTCAGCGGAAGCGCCGGCCGGCAGGGTCGTCGTCGGTGATTTCCAGGCTCAGGCCCTGGGTCAGGCTCGACAGGTGGTCGGCGTCGCTTTCCGAACCGAGCTTGATCATCAGACGCAGGTCGTTGGCCGAGTCGGCGTGGGCCAGGGCGTCCTCGTAGGTGATCTCGCCCTGGGTGTAGAGCTGGTACAGCGCCTGGTCGAAGGTCTGCATGCCCTGCTCGGTGGAGCGCTTCATCAGCGGCTTCAGCTCGTGCACCTCGCCCTTGCGGATCAGGTCGGCGGCCAGCGGGGTGTTCAGCAGCACCTCGATCACCGCCCGCCGCCCCTTGCCGTCGGGGGTCGGCACCAGTTGCTGGGCGACGATGGCCTTGAGGTTCAGCGACAGGTCCATCCACACCTGGCCATGACGGTCGGCCGGGAAGAAGTGGATGATCCGCTCCAGCGCCTGGTTGGCGTTGTTCGCGTGCAGGGTCGCCAGGCACAGGTGGCCGGTCTCGGCGAAGGCCACGGCGTGGTCCATGGTCTCCCGCGAGCGCACCTCGCCGATCATGATCACGTCCGGCGCCTGGCGCAGGGTGTTCTTCAGCGCCACCTCGAAGGAGTCGGTGTCCAGCCCCACCTCGCGCTGGGTGACGATGCAGCCCTGGTGCTGGTGGATGTACTCGATCGGGTCCTCGATGGAGATGATGTGCCCGGTGGAGTTCTTGTTGCGGTAGCCGATCATCGCCGCCAGCGAGGTGGACTTGCCGGTGCCGGTGGCGCCGACGAAGATCACCAGGCCGCGCTTGGTCAGCGCCAGCTTCTTGAGGATTTCCGGGAGCTTCAGCTCTTCCAGGGTCGGGATGTTGGTCTCGATCCGGCGCAATACCATGCCCACCAGGTTGCGCTGGTAGAAGGCACTGACCCGGAAGCGGCCGATGCCGCGGGCGCTGATGGCGAAGTTGCACTCATGGTTCTCGGCGAAATCGCGGCGCTGCTGCTCGTTCATCACGCCTAGCACGGTCTCGCGGGTCTGCTCCGGCGACAGCGGCGTCTTGGTCACCGGCATCACCCGGCCGTTGACCTTCATCGACGGCGGTACGCCGGCGGTGATGAACAGGTCGGAGCCGCCCTTTTCCACCATCAGGCGCAGCAGCTTTTCGAATTCCATGATGTTCTCGCTCACTCAGGGGCGCGCCGCGACGGCGAGCCGGATACGGGCGAGCGGGCGCTGGACGCGCTCGCCGGCAAGGATAGGTAGGAATGCGCCTACGGTACCGCTCTCCCGCTCTTGAATCCTAGACGCAGTTCCGGGATTCGGGCGAAGCGCGGCGGATCGGCGCCAGGATCAGAAGTTTTCCGGGATCTTCGCCTTCTCGCGGGCGTTCTCGCGGCTGATCAGGCCCTTGGCGACCAGGCCCTTGAGGCACATGTCGAGGGTCTGCATGCCCAGCGAGCCGCCGGTCTGGATCGCCGAATACATCTGCGCGACCTTGTCCTCGCGGATCAGGTTGCGGATCGCCGGGGTGCCGATCATGATCTCGTGGGCCGCCACCCGGCCGCCGCCGATCTTCTTGATCAGGGTCTGCGAGATCACCGATTGCAGCGACTCGGAGAGCATCGAGCGAACCATGGCCTTTTCCTCGGCCGGGAACACGTCGACCACCCGGTCGATGGTCTTCGCCGCCGAGGTGGTGTGCAGGGTGCCGAATACCAGGTGGCCGGTCTCCGCCGCGGTCAGGGCCAGGCGGATGGTTTCCAGGTCGCGCATCTCGCCGACCAGGATGATGTCCGGGTCCTCCCGCAGCGCCGAGCGCAGCGCTTCGCTGAAGCCGAGGGTGTCGCGATGCACCTCGCGCTGGTTGACCAGGCACTTCTTCGATTCGTGGACGAATTCGATCGGGTCCTCGATGGTGAGGATGTGGTGGTACTTGGTGTTGTTCAGGTAATCGAGCATCGCCGCCAGGGTGGTGGACTTGCCCGAACCGGTCGGCCCGGTGACCAGTACCAACCCGCGCGGGACGTCTGAAACACGTTTGAACACTTCTCCCATGCCAAGCTCCTCCATGGTCAGTACCTTGGAGGGAATGGTCCGGAATACCGCGCCGGCGCCACGGTTCTGGTTGAAGGCGTTGACCCGGAAACGCGCGACGCCCGGCACCTCGAAGGAGAAGTCGGTCTCGAGGAATTCCTCGAAGTCCTTGCGCTGCTTGTCGTTCATGATGTCGTAGATCAGCGCATGCACCTGCTTGTGTTCCAGCGGTGGCAGGTTGATCCGGCGTACATCGCCATCCACCCGGATCATGGGTGGCAGGCCGGCGGAGAGGTGCAGGTCCGAAGCGCCCTGTTTGGCACTGAAGGCGAGCAGCTCGGTAATATCCATGGGACTCCCCAATTACAAGCAAGCAGGTAGAATGCCGCCAAAGCCGCCGTCTCGGACAAGGAAAACACCGGATGAGCCAGGGTGCTTCCAGGACACGCGTGGTGTCCTGCGCCAGACGCGGAACCTCGACACTGGAACAGGAAGATGGCCATCGAGGCCGGCGGTTTCGAGGGCGTCGAGCCGACGCCGACCGCACTTCCATAGGGCGCAGGTAATGTCCACGATAGCAGAGAATATTGCAAAGGTTGCCGCGCGCATCCGTGAGGCAGCGCAAGCTGCGGGGCGCGATCCGGCCACGGTCGGCCTGCTCGCCGTGAGCAAGACCAAGCCCGCCGCCGCGGTGCGCGAGGCGCACGCCGCCGGCCTTCGCGACTTCGGCGAAAACTACCTGCAGGAGGCCCTCGGCAAGCAGGCCGAACTGGCCGACCTACCCTTGAACTGGCACTTCATCGGCCCCATCCAGTCGAACAAGACGCGGCCCATCGCCGAGCATTTCCAGTGGGTGCACTCGGTGGACCGGTTGAAGATCGCGCAGCGCCTGTCGGAGCAACGCCCGGCCGGGCTGCCGCCCCTGAATGTCTGCCTGCAGGTCAACGTCAGCGGCGAAGCCAGCAAGTCCGGCTGCGCCCCCGAGGACCTGCCGGCCCTGGCCGAGGCCGTGAAGCAACTGCCCAACCTCCGATTGCGTGGCCTGATGGCCATCCCCGAACCCACCGCCGAACGCGCCGCGCAACACGCCGCGTTCGCCCGCCTGCGCGAACTGCTGCTGGACCTGAACCTTGGCCTGGACACCCTGTCCATGGGCATGAGCGACGACCTCGAGGCAGCCATCGGCGAAGGTGCGACCTGGGTCCGCATCGGTACCGCCCTGTTCGGCGCCCGCGACTACGGCGCGCCGGCTTCTTGAAGGAATCCCCTATGAGCACACCCCGCATAGCGTTCATCGGCGCCGGCAACATGGCCGCCAGCCTGATCGGCGGCCTGCGCGCCCAAGGCGTGCCGGCGGCGCAGATCCGCGCCAGCGACCCGGGCGCCGAGCAACGCGCGAAGATCGCCGGCGAGTTCGCCATCGACGTGGTCGAGTCCAACGCCGAGGCCGTGGCCGACGCCGACGTCGTGGTCCTGTCGGTCAAGCCGCAGGCCATGAAAGCCGTGTGCCAGGCCTTGGCGCCGGCGCTGAAGCCGGAGCAACTGATCGTCTCCATCGCCGCCGGCATCCCCTGCGCCAGCCTCGAAGCCTGGCTCGGCCAGCCGCGCCCGGTGGTCCGCTGCATGCCCAACACCCCGGCGCTGCTGCGCCAGGGCGCCAGTGGGCTGTACGCCAACGCGCAGGTCAGCGCCGCGCAACGCGAGCAGGCCGGGCAGTTGCTGTCTGCGGTAGGCATCGCCCTGTGGCTGGACGACGAAGCGCAGATCGACGCGGTGACCGCGGTGTCGGGCAGCGGCCCGGCGTATTTCTTCCTGCTGATGCAGGCCATGACCGACGCCGGCGAGAAGCTCGGCCTGTCCCGCGAGACAGCCTCGCGCCTGACCCTGCAGACCGCCTTCGGTGCGGCGCAGATGGCGCTGTCCAGCGAGGTCGAGCCGGCCGAACTGCGGCGCCGGGTGACTTCGCCCAACGGCACCACCGAGGCGGCGATCAAATCCTTCCAGGCCAACGGCTTCGAAGCACTGGTGGAGCAGGCCCTGAACGCCGCCAGCCAGCGCTCCGCCGAGCTGGCCGAACAGCTTGGCCAATAAGGAGTAGTCGATGATCGGCCTCAACACCGCTGCTATCTATATCCTCCAGACCCTCGGCAGCCTCTACCTGCTGATCGTGCTGCTGCGCTTCATCCTGCAACTGGTCCGCGCGGACTTCTACAACCCCCTCAGCCAGTTCATCGTGCGCGCCACCAAGCCGCTGCTGAACCCGCTGCGGCGGATCATCCCCGGCTTCGGCGGGATCGACCTGGCCTCGCTGGTGCTGGCGATCCTGATCCAACTGGTGCTGATGATCCTGATCCTGATGCTGATGGGCTACGGCGTCGGCGGCTTCATCATGCAACTGCTGATCTGGTCGATCATCGCCGTCACCTCGCTGTTCCTGAAGGTGTTCTTCTTCGCCCTGATCATCAGCGTGATCCTTTCCTGGGTCGCCCCGGGCAGCTACAACCCCGGCGCGCAACTGGTGAACCAGATCTGCGAACCGCTGCTGATGCCGTTCCGCAAGCTCCTGCCGAACCTCGGCGGACTGGATCTCTCGCCGAT
The DNA here is from genome assembly GCF_001815235.1 of Pseudomonas sp. HMSC065H01. NCBI lineage: Bacteria > Pseudomonadati > Pseudomonadota > Gammaproteobacteria > Pseudomonadales > Pseudomonadaceae > Pseudomonas > Pseudomonas sp. HMSC065H01. The sequence continues at coordinate 277,066 of NZ_KV819895.1, forward strand.
CTTCGCGTTCCTCGCGCTGAAGCTGATCGACATGCTGGTGATCAACAACCTGGCGGCCATGACCGGCATGCCCCAGCAGTTGAGCATTTTCCTCTGAGCTTCTACCGCTGGGACGGCGAGGACCTGCTCCTCGATTGCCACCTGCAGCCCAAGGCGAGCCGCGACGAGTTCGCCGGGCTGCACGGCGAGCGCCTGAAGATCCGCCTCACCGCACCGCCGGTGGAGGGCAAGGCCAACGCCCATCTGCTGGCCTTCCTCGGCAAGGCCTTCGGCGTGGCCAAGAGCCTGGTGAGTCTCGAAAGCGGCGAGCTGAACCGGCAGAAACGGGTGCGCATCCGCCGTCCGACCCGATTGCCGGAGGAACTGGGGATCGCCGCTCGACCCGCTTGACCGACCTTACGTGCAGGAATGTGAAGCAGGCCAATTGACGCTCCCCCGCTCCCCCGCATAATCCACGCCATCCTTCCCCCGCCGGTCCCGCGCCCTGGAGCCCCTGGATGAGCATGGAAAGACTCAGCCATCAAATCGACGCCTACGTCGCCTGGAAGCGCGAGCTGATGCGGGAAATCACCCGCTATCGCGGCTGGCTGGAGCGCAGCCGGCTGAACAGCCCGGCGGTCGAGGCCAAGCTCGAACGCGCCCTGCGCCAACTGCGCGCGGACCACATCACCCTGGCCTTCGTCGGCGAGTTCTCGCGTGGCAAGACCGAGCTGATCAACAGCCTGTTCTTCGCCGGCTACGGCCAGCGCATGCTGCCGTCCCACGCCGGACGCACCACCATGTGCCCCACCGAGCTGTTCCACGATCCGCGCGCCGAGCGCAGCTACATCCGCCTGCTGCCGATCGAGACGCGCCTGGCCGACGCCAGCGTCGCCCAGTTCAAGCGCGTGCCGCGCCACTGGGTGAACATTCCGCTGGACACCGGCGACCCGGAGGGCATGGCCCAGGCCTTCGCCCAGGTCGCCAAGACCAAGGCGCTGCCGGTGGAACAGGCGATCCAGCTCGGCTTCCACCCGGACGCCCTGGAAGCCGCCGACGAGCCCGACCAGGTGCGCGTCCCGGCCTGGCGCCACGCCCTGGTCAACTTCGACCACCCGCTGCTGCGCCAGGGCCTGCGGATCCTCGACACGCCTGGCCTGAATGCCCTCGGCAGCGAGCCGGAGCTGACCCTGTCGATGCTGCCCAACGCCCAGGCGATCCTGTTCCTGCTGTCCGCCGACGCCGGTGTCACCGCCTCGGACATGGAAATCTGGCAGAAGTACATCCAGCCACTGCGCGAGGACGGCCACAGCAGCCTGTTCGCCGTGCTGAACAAGATCGACGTGCTCTGGGACGACCTTTCCGGCGAGCGCTTCGTACAGAACGCCATCCGCCTGATCCAGGACGGCACGGCCCGCCAGCTCGGCCTGCAGCGCGGCGACGTGCTGCCGCTGTCGGCGAAGCAGGCGCTGCTGGCCAAGGTCCGCGGCGAACCGGCGCTGCTCGAACGCAGTCGCCTGGATCGGCTGGAAGCGCTGCTCTGCGAGCGCATCGTCGCGCAGAAGGAAGCGCTGCTGGAGAACTCCGTGCTCGGCCAGGTCCTTGGCCTGCTGCACAACAGCCAGCATCTGCTGCGCCTGCGCCTGGAGAAGGTCGAGGAACAGCGCGCGCTGCTCGACGACAAGCAGCGCGACAGCGGCCAACTGCTGTTCGAACTGACCGCGAAGACCAAGGACGACCACGGCCGCCACCACCGCCGCCTGCTCAACCTGAAGACCAACCAGCGCCTGCTGCAGCACCAGGGCGCGACGCTGCGCGAGACGATCCGCAGCGAACGCATGGAACAGCACCTACAGAAGGTGCGGCGCAACCTCAACGGCAGCCTGACCACGGTCGGCATCAACCAGGCGATCCTGGCGTTCTTCCGCGCGGTGGAGCACGACCTCGACAACCTCGAGCACGAGGCCGGCATGGCCAACCGCATGGTCGCCGCCATCTACCGCCGGCACAACGAGGAGAACCCGCTCTACGCCCTCGACGCGCCGCAGCTACGGGTCCAGCGCTACCAGCGCGAACTGTTGCAACTGAAGAAGAAGGGCGGCCAGTTCCGCCTGCAGCTGAAGACCGTGCTTACCGAGCAACGCCTGCTGACCCGGCGCTTCTTCGCCACCCTGGTGCAGGAGGTGGTCGGCCTGCACCAGCGCCTGCGCGAGGAAACCGAGCGCTGGGCCAACGACGCGCTGATGCCGCTGATGCAGCACACCCTGGAAAACAAACAGTTGCTCGAAAGCCACATGCTCCGCCTCAAGGGCCTGGCCCAGGAGACCCAGCAGGTACGCCAGCGCAGCCAGGCCTTCGCCGGGTTCGCCGGGGAATTGCAGGAACAGTTGCGCGAAGCCGGCGACATCCTCCGCCAGTTGCGCCGCCCCTCGCCCCTGCAGCGCCAGGCCAAGGTGGTCAACCTGCCCGGCTCGCAGCGCGCCTGACCCCGCTCCCACGGCGCGCGCCAGCGCGCTTGCCGCTGGGGGCGACGCTCTTTAGACTGGCGCCCTCCTTTGTTCGAGAGCAGGGTCGATGCCCACAGTCTTCCCCGACGACTCCGTCGGTCTGGTCTCCCCCCAGACGCTGCACTTCAACGAACCGCTCGAGCTGACCAGCGGCAAGTCCCTGGCCGAGTACGACCTGGTGATCGAAACCTACGGCGAGCTGAATGCCACGCAGAGCAACGCGGTGCTGATCTGCCACGCCCTCTCCGGCCACCACCACGCCGCCGGCTACCACAGCGTCGACGAGCGCAAGCCGGGCTGGTGGGACAGCTGCATCGGTCCGGGCAAGCCGATCGACACCCGCAAGTTCTTCGTCGTCGCCCTCAACAACCTCGGCGGTTGCAACGGTTCCAGCGGCCCCGCCAGCATCAATCCGGCGACCGGCAAGGTCTACGGCGCGGACTTCCCGATGGTCACGGTGGAAGACTGGGTGCATAGCCAGGCGCGCCTGGCAGACCGCCTCGGCATCCGCCAGTGGGCCGCGGTGGTCGGCGGCAGCCTCGGCGGCATGCAGGCGCTGCAATGGACCATCAGCTACCCCGAACGCGTCCGTCACTGCCTGTGCATCGCCAGCGCGCCGAAGCTGTCGGCGCAGAACATCGCCTTCAACGAAGTCGCCCGGCAGGCGATTCTTTCCGACCCTGAGTTCCTCGGCGGCTACTTCCAGGAACAGGGCGTGATTCCCAAGCGCGGCCTCAAGCTGGCGCGGATGGTCGGCCATATCACCTACCTGTCCGACGACGCCATGGGCGCCAAGTTCGGCCGCGTACTGAAGACCGAGAAGCTCAACTACGACCTGCACAGCGTCGAGTTCCAGGTCGAGAGTTACCTGCGCTACCAGGGCGAGGAGTTCTCCACCCGCTTCGACGCCAATACCTACCTGCTGATGACCAAGGCGCTGGACTATTTCGACCCCGCCGCCGCCCACGGCGACGACCTGGTGCGCACCCTGGAGGGCGTCGAGGCGGACTTCTGCCTGATGTCCTTCACCACCGACTGGCGTTTCTCGCCGGCCCGCTCGCGGGAAATCGTCGACGCCCTGATCGCGGCGAAAAAGAACGTCAGCTACCTGGAGATCGACGCCCCGCAAGGCCACGACGCCTTCCTCATGCCGATCCCCCGGTACCTGCAAGCCTTCAGCGGTTACATGAACCGCATCAGCGTGTGAGGATCCGATGCGCGCCGATCTCGAAATCATCCAGGAATGGATTCCCGCCGGCAGCCGCGTCCTCGACCTCGGCTGCGGCGACGGCGAACTCCTGGCCTGGCTGCGCGACCACAAGCAGGTCAGCGGCTACGGCCTGGAGATCGATCCCGACAACATCGCCCGTTGCATCGAAAACGGGGTGAACGTGATCGAGCAGGACCTCGACAAGGGCCTGGGCAACTTCGCCAGCGACAGCTTCGACGTGGTGGTGATGACCCAGGCGCTACAGGCCGTGCACTATCCGGACAAGATCCTCGAAGAGATGCTGCGGGTCGGCAAGACCTGCATCATCACTTTCCCCAACTTCGGCCACTGGCGCTGCCGCTGGTACCTGGCGCGCAACGGCCGGATGCCGGTCTCCGAGTTCCTGCCGTATACCTGGTACAACACGCCGAACATCCATTTCTGCACCTTCCAGGACTTCGAGCGCCTGTGCCGCCAGTTGCGCATGCGCGTGCTCGACCGCCTGGCCGTAGACCGTGACCACCGGCATGGCTGGGCCAGCCGGCTGTGGCCTAATCTATTGGGTGAGATTGGAATCTACCGGGTCACCGGACCCGGAGTGCAGACCCGCAACCTCGCCGTCTAGGAACGCGCCAGGCTGCGGGCCAGGGCCGGGCGCCCCTCCGCTCGTCCTCGGGAGAGCGCTGCCGAAGCCGGCCAAGGCCGCCGGCAGCAGACCATGGACAACGTCCATGCCACCTTTCAGGAGAAACCATCATGCGCCGCTTCACCGCTTTCGTCCTCGGCCTCTGCCTGAGCCTGCCGGTCCTCGCCGAGCAGGTGCAGCGCTTCGGCGACCTGGACGTCCACTACAACGTGTTCAACTCCAGCTTCCTCCAGCCCAACGTGGCCAGCGCGGTCGGCCTGGTACGCAGCAAGGCGCAGGGCGTGATCAACGTGGTGCCGATGGAGAAAGGCAAGCCGGTAGAGGCCGCCGTGACCGGCTCGGCCAAGGACCTGACCGGCAAGGTCATCCCCCTGGAGTTCCGCCGAGTCAGCGAGGAAGGCGCCATCTACAACCTGGCGCAATTCCCGATCAGCCAGCGCGAGACCCTGGTCTTCACCATCAAGGTCGAGGCCAAGGGCGAACCTGCGCAAACCTTCAGTTTCAACAAGGAAATCTTCCCGGACGAATGATCAAGCTCGAACAGCTGGTGCTGGCCAGCCACAATGCCGGCAAACTCAAGGAACTCCAGGCCATGCTCGGCGCCAGCGTGAAGGTGCGCTCGATCGGCGAGTTCAGCCAGGTGGAACCGGAGGAAACCGGTCTTTCCTTCGTCGAGAACGCCATCCTCAAGGCACGCAACGCCGCACGCCTCTCCGGCCTGCCGGCGCTGGCCGACGACTCCGGGCTGGCGGTGGACTTCCTCGGCGGCGCGCCGGGCATCTACTCGGCGCGCTATGCCGACGGCCGGGGCGACGCGGCGAACAACGCCAAGCTGCTGGAGGCCATGAAGGATGTCCCGGACGCCGAGCGCGGCGCACAGTTCGTCAGCGTGCTGGCGCTGGTGCGCCACGCCGACGACCCGCTGCCGATCCTCTGCGAGGGCATCTGGGAAGGCCGCATCCTCCGCGAAGCCCGCGGCGCCCACGGCTTCGGCTACGACCCGCTGTTCTGGGTGCCGGAACGCGACTGCTCCAGCGCCGAGCTGGCGCCCGAGGAGAAGAACCGCCTCAGCCACCGAGCCCGCGCCATGGCCCTGCTCAAGCAGCGCCTGGGTCTCTGAGCCGCAACCGCCGGCGGCGCCCCCGGGCGGCGTCGGCACGGCGTTTCGTCCGGCCGCCTTGGAGGTTGGCCGAACTCATGCCACGATAGCGCCCCGAAACCGCCTCCACCCCGCCCCGCCGTGACCCAAGCCACCCCGTTCCAGCTCCCGCCCCTGGCCCTGTACGTGCACATCCCGTGGTGCGTGCGCAAGTGCCCGTATTGCGACTTCAACTCCCACGCCGCTGGCCCGGAGCTGCCCGAAGAGGCCTATGTCGACGCCCTGCTCGCCGACCTGGAGCAAGACCTGCGCCATGTCCACGGCCGGCGCCTGGGTTCGATCTTCTTCGGCGGCGGCACGCCCAGCCTGTTCTCGGCCAAGGCCCTGGGCCGGCTACTGGAAGGCGTCGAGCGCAGGGTCGGCTTCGCCGACGGCATCGAGATCACCCTGGAAGCCAATCCCGGCACCTTCGAACAGGTCAAGTTCGCCGACTACCGGCGCCTCGGCATCAATCGCCTGTCCATCGGCGTGCAGAGCTTCCAGGCCGACAAGCTGCAGGCCCTGGGGCGCATCCACGACGGCGCCGAGGCAGTGCGCGCCGCCGACATGGCGCGCCAGGCCGGCTTCGACAACTTCAACCTCGACCTGATGCACGGCCTGCCCGGGCAGAGCCTCGACGACGCCCTGGCCGACCTGCGCCAGGCCCTCGCCCTGGCCCCCACGCACCTCTCCTGGTACCAACTGACCATGGAGCCGAACACGGTGTTCTGGAGCCAGCCGCCGGAGCTGCCCGAGGACGACATCCTCTGGGACATCCAGGAAGCCGGCCAGGCCCTGCTCGACGAGCACGGCTACCGCCAGTACGAGACCTCCGCCTACGCCCGCGACGGCCTGCGCGCCCGGCACAACCTGAACTACTGGAGCTTCGGCGACTTCCTCGGCATCGGCGCCGGCGCCCACGCCAAGCTGAGCGCGCCGGACGGACGCATCGTGCGGACCTGGAAGACCCGCCTGCCGAAGGACTACCTCAACCCGCAAAAGGCCTTCCAGGCCGGCGAGCGCCCGCTGGAAGCGGCCGACCTGCCATTCGAGTTCATGATGAACGTGCTGCGCCTGGTCGACGGCGTCCCCGCCGCGCTCTACCCGCAGCGCACCGGCCAGCCACTGGCGGCGATCGCCGATGCCTGCGCCGCCGCGCGCGACGCCGGGCTGCTCGCCGACGACCCGCAGCACCTGCGTCCCAGCGAACGCGGCCAGCTGTTCCTCAACGACCTGCTGCAACATTTCCTGCCGTGACGACGGATGCACGCCCATCCGTGCCGGCAGGCAGGTAAACTCCGCCGACCGACACGCCGATTCGTTACAAGGAACCCTCGATGGATTACGCGCTGGACCTGATCGCCACCCTGTCGCGCTGGAGCCGCAGCCACCTGTCGGACATTTCCCTGGCCATCATGGCCACCCTGCTGGTGCTGTTCGGCCCGGCGATCAACGCCTGGGTACAGCAGCGCATCGGCAGCCTCAACTTCGTCTTCCGCACCCTGCTGTTCGTGTTGATCTGCGCGGTCGGCTACGGCCTGGCGATGGTCTTCGTCACCCCCTGGCTGGCCAAGGGCCTCGGCTACTTCAACAACTACACCCTGGCGCCCGTGCTCCTGCTAGTGTTCTTCGTGATCGGCATGATCGCCGATCGCAGCTGAGCCCCCGGTCTCCCGGCGGCCAGCGCCGTCCCCAAGAGCGTCATGGCCTCCGGGAGCCCGCATGAAACCGATCAAGCACCTCTACCTGCATTTCACCGACGGCCAGCGCCTGTCGCTGCGCTTCCCGCGCCAGCAGGACGACCCGGCCGAGGTTGCCCGCAGCATCCGTCAGCAACTGGACACGCCCTATCTCAGCGTCGAGGTCGACGGCGACCTGCTGCTGATTCCGCGGGACAGCATCAAGTACCTGCAGATCAGCCCGGCGCCGGCGCGCCTGGACGACGACGGCACGCTACGCGGCGCCGAGCTGATCGTCTGAGGGCCGTCCGCCTCAGTTCCCCTCCCGGCGCAGCGCCTGCGGGGTGAAGTCGCGCGGCCCGACCTGCACGCCGAAGTCGTACATCGGCTCGTTGTTGTCCAGCCCATCGACGAAGTAGCGGCCGCCCTTGAAGTCGTAGATCGCTTCCAGGGTGCTGGAGACCAGCGGCACATCGTAGTAGTTGATCGGATGGACTTCCTGGGCCCGGGTCAGCACGCCATCCTTGTCGTAGATGTCGGCGGCGAGGATCTGCCAGCTGTCTTCGTCGAGGTAGAAGCGGCGCTTGGCGTAGGGATGGCTGAAGCCCTTGCGCAGGGTCGCCTCGACCACCCAGACGCGATGCAGCTCGTAGCGCAGCAGGTCGGGATTGATGAAGCGGCTCTTGAGTATGTCGCCATAGGCGAGGCCCTTCTGGTGCACCGCGTAGCTGTTGTAAGGCACCAGCATCTCGCGCTTGCCGAGCAACGCCCACTCGTAGTGGTCCGGTGCACCGTTGTAGACATCCACGGTGTCCGCCGTGGCCATGCCGTTGGTATCCGGCTGCAGGCTGTCGTAGGCCAGGGTCGGCAAGCGGCGCACGCGCCGCTCGCCACGGTTGAAGCGCCAGGCCTTGCGGATCGACAGCACCTGGTCGAGGGTTTCCTGCACCACCAGCGCCGAACCGGCCAGGCGCGCCGGCGCGACCACCTTGTACTTGTAGTAGAACAACGTGTTGTCGAGGTTCTCCGGGATCATCCCCTCGCGGCCATAGACGAAGTACAGGTAGCGGTCGAGCTTGAGCAGGTTGTAGCTGCCGTTGGCCAGCACCGCCGCCTGGTTGGTCTGCAGGTGCAGTTGCTCGCCGCGGTAGCGCATGATGTGGTTCCAGATCGCTTCCTGGCCGCTCTGCGGCAGGGGGAAGGGCACGCCGGCGGCAGCGCCCTGCACGCCGTTGCCGTCGGCGATCAGCTCGGCGCGGCTGGCGTTGGCGCGGGTAGCGTCGTACAGGCGCTGCGGCAGGGATGCGCTGCGGCGGGTGGGGAAGACCCGCAGGTGGTAGTCCGGGTTGGCCTGCAGCAAGGCCTGGGTGCCCGGCGTCAGCAGCGCCTGGTAGGCGGCCATGTTGCGGCTGTCGAGGACCAGGCGCGGACGATCGGCGGCGAACGGGTCGAGGTGATGCATGCCGGGCCGGTAGCCGGCCGGCGCCTGGGTGATGCCGCCGGTCCAGGGCGGGATGCTGCCATCGGCGTTGCCGGCCCGCTCCGCCCCCAGCGGGGTCAGGTCCTGGTCCAGGCGTGCGGCCTGGACTTCGTCTACCTTGGCCTGCGCCGCCCAGGCGCAACCGGCCCCGAGCAACAGGATGCCCAGTTTCTTCAACACAGCAGTCTCCTTTGCAGCCGGCCGAGCCGTGCCGCTCTTATTATTGGATCCGGCCGAAGCCGGGAAACGTGCAGCTTGAAGGTGAGGTCCGCCGGGTGTTCCCGGTCTGCTTGGAGTCCCGGCGCCGGTTCGGCGCCAGGGGTACGTCGCTGGTGCGGTGGATCAGTCGACGCGCTCGAACTTGAGGTCCCAGACGCCATGTCCCAGGCGCTCCCCGCGCCGCTCGAACTTGGTCACCGGACGCTCTTGCGGGCGCGGCACGAAGCGGCCGTCTTCGGCCTGGTTGCGGTAGCCCGGCGCCGCGCTCATGACGTCCAGCATGTGCTCGGCATAGGGCTCCCAGTCGGTGGCCATGTGCAGCACGCCGCCGACCTTCAGCTTGCGCCGCACCAGTTCGGCGAATTCCGGCTGGACGATCCGCCGCTTGTGGTGGCGCTTCTTGTGCCAGGGATCGGGGAAGAACAGCAGCAGCCGATCGAGGCTGGCGTCGGCCACGCAGTGGCGCAGCACTTCCAGCGCGTCGCAGCTATACACCCGCACGTTGCCCAGGCCCTGGGTCAGCAGGCCGTTGAGCAGCGCGCCGACGCCCGGCTTGTGCACCTCGACGCCGATGAAGTCGATGTCAGGCGCAGCGGCGGCCATTTCCAGGGTGGAATGGCCCATGCCGAAACCGATCTCGAAAGTCCGCGGCGCCTGGCGACCGAAGATCGCGTCGAAGTCCTGGACCTCATCGCTCAGTTCCAGGCCGAACTTCGGCCAGCCCAGGTCGAGGCCACGCTGCTGGCCTTCGGTCATACGCCCGGCGCGCATCACGAAGCTCTTCACGGTGCGCATCGGCCGTGCTTCGTCGTGTTCCGCCAGGGAGTCCTGGGCCGGGGATTGCGGGGTATCGCTCATGGAAAAGAAAACCTTGCTAGAGACAGAAGGGCGGGCTGCCTGCCGGACGCTTCCCGCATCCGGCGGACAGCCCGCCCCAGGTAGTCGGTATCAGTCGATCAGGCCGTCCAGCGGCGACGAGGCGCTGGCATACAGCTTGCGCGGCATGCGTCCGGCCAGGTAGGCGAGACGACCGGCGACGATCGCGTGCTTCATGGCCTCGGCCATCATCACCGGGTCCTTGGCATGGGCGATGGCGGTGTTCATCAGCACCGCCTCGCAACCCAGCTCCATGGCGATCGCTGCATCGGAAGCGGTGCCCACGCCGGCGTCGACCAGCACCGGGACCTTGGCTTCCTCAAGGATGATGCGCAGGTTGTAGGGGTTGCAGATGCCCAGGCCGGAGCCGATCAGGCCGGCCAGCGGCATCACCGCGATGCAGCCGATCTCGGCCAGCTGGCGGGCGATGATCGGGTCGTCGCTGGTGTACACCATCACGTCGAAGCCGTCCTTCACCAGTTGCTCGGCGGCCTTGAGGGTCTCGACGACGTTGGGGAACAGGGTCTTCTGGTCGGCGAGGACTTCCAGCTTGACCAGGTTGTGCCCGTCCAGCAGCTCGCGGGCCAGGCGGCAGGTGCGCACGGCCTCGACCGCGTCATAGCAGCCGGCGGTGTTCGGCAGGATGGTGTAGTGATCCGGCGGGATCACATCCAGCAGGTTCGGCTCGCCGGGATTCTGCCCGATGTTGGTGCGCCGCACCGCCACCGTGACGATCTCCGCTCCGGAGGCCTCGATGGCCCGGCGGGTCTCGTCGAGGTCCTTGTACTTGCCGGTCCCCACCAGCAGGCGCGAGCCATAGGTACGGCCGGCGATGACGAAGGGGGTATCGGTACTGGATGCTTGGCTCATCGGATGACTCCTGGATGGAAAGGCTTGCGGGGCCGATGGAAGGGTTCGGGGGCCAGGCCTAGCCGCCGCCGATGGCGTGGACGATCTCCACGCGGTCGCCATCCTTGAGCGCGGTGCTGGCGTGCTGGCTGCGCGGCACGATATCCAGGTTCAGCTCGACGGCCACGCGGCGGCCGCCAAGCTCCAGGCGGGCCAGCAGGTCCGCGACGCTCTGCGCGTCGGGCAGCTCGAAGGGCTCGCCGTTCAGTTGAATCTGCATGGCTGGACGGTCACGAAAGTGAAAGGGAGCGGCATTCTAGCCCGATCCACCCCGATGACCAAGGCGCCTTGTCGACAAGTGCGCCGCCTGAGGCAACCGGTCTCAGGCGTTGCCCAGGCGCCAGGCGGCCAGCCCCAGGCACAGCCAGCCGGCGAGGAAGGAGACGCCGCCGAACGGGGTGACGATGCCGAGCTTGCCGATGCCACTTAGGGTCAGCAGGTAGAGGCTGCCGGAGAACAGCAGGATGCCCAGCGTGAACAGGCCACCCGCCGCGCTCACCAGGCGGCCGTCCAGGCGGGTGGCGAGCAGCGCCACGCCGAACAGCGCCAGGGCATGGATCAACTGGTAGTGCACGCCGGTCTGGAATACCGCCAGGTACTCGGCGCTCAGCTGCTTCTTCAGGCCGTGGGCGGCGAACGCCCCGAGGGCCACGCCGGTGAAACCGAAAAATGCCGCCAACAACAGGAAGGGACGAAGCATGGACAAGACTCCGGTGATAGCATCCAGCCCGCTATAATGGCCGCCCCCTTCTTCCAAGCCAAGCCGCGCATGTTGCGATCCCTGTTCCGCCGCCTGTTCAAGTACCTGCTCTGGTTCATGGCCGCCAGCGTCGTGCTGGTCGCGGTCCTGCGCTGGGTGCCGCCACCGGGGACCATGGTCATGGTCGAACGCAAGGTCGGCTCCTGGGTCGACGGCCAGCCCATCGACCTGCAGCGCGACTGGCGCTCCTGGGAGCAGTTGCCGGACAGCCTGAAGGTCGCGGTGATCGCCGGCGAGGACCAGCACTTCGCCGAGCACCACGGCTTCGACCTGCCGGCCATCCAGCAGGCCCTCGCGCACAACGAACGCGGCGGCAGTATCCGCGGCGCCAGTACGCTCAGCCAGCAGGTGGCGAAGAACGTCTTCCTCTGGTCCGGGCGCAGTTGGCTGCGCAAGGGCCTGGAGGCCTGGTTCACCCTGCTGATCGAGACGCTCTGGACCAAGCAACGGATTCTCGAGGTCTACCTGAACAGCGCCGAATGGGGCCCGGGCGTCTTCGGCGCGCAGGCTGCGGCACGCTATCACTTCGGCCTCGACGCCGAGCGCCTGAGCCGCACCCAGGCCAGCCAGCTCGCCGCGGTGCTGCCCAGCCCGCTGAAATGGAGCGCGGCCAGGCCGGGCCCCTACGTACGCCAGCGCGCGGCCTGGATTCGCCAGCAGATGTGGCAGTTGGGCGGCGACGACTACCTGCTGCGCCTGGAGCGCTGAAAGCTCAACGCGGCGGTTTTTCCAGGGCCTGGCGCGGCACCGCGAGCATCAGTCGCAAGTCGTCGTCCGGCAGGTGCGCGGTCAGGCCCAGTTGCGGATAGACCCAGGCCTCGCCCTGGGCCAGTTGCAGGCGCAGGCGCGGCTGGCCGAGACTGGCCAGCAGCCGCTCGGCACCGACCCTGCCTTCGGGAATCATGCTCAGCGCCACGATCGGCTTGTCGCCCAACTGTCCTTCCAATCCGGCGCTCAATGGCTGCGGCGCGCTGCCAGGCTGCAACGCAGATGCCCGCTGCAGGCTCAGTTGCTCCTCGGCGCTCAGGCCCAGCTCGCCTTCCACCTGCCAGGGGCCGCCGTCGCCCAGCAGGCGGCCACGGAAGGCCAGGCGCACGCCATCTAGGCGCGGGTCCACCCACAACTCGCCATCCACCGCGTCGTGCAGCTGGCGCAGGGTCAGGGCGTTGTCCGCCAACGGCGCCAGCACCTGCTCCTGCCAGTCGGCCAGCCACGGCAACGGTCGCGCCGGTTCCGGCGTACGGACCAGCCAGGCGCCGACGACGAAGGTCAGGACCGCCAGCGACAGGTAGAACAGCCAGCGGGTATTGCGCGGCATGGGATTCCTCCGGGCAGAAAAAAACCGCACCCTTGCGGGGTGCGGTTTTCGCGAGGCGCGGCGATCAGGCGAGAATCCGCCCTTTCAGCTTGCTCATGGCGTTCTTTTCCAGCTGCCGGATACGCTCGGCGGAAACGTTGTACTTTTCCGCCAGGTCGTGCAGCGTGGCCTTCTCCTCGGACAGCCAGCGCTGCTGGAGAATGTCGCGGCTGCGCTCGTCGAGGCCTTCCAGCGCCTCGTGCAGGTTGGCGCTGGAGCTGTCGCTCCAGTCGGCGTCTTCCAACTGGCGCGCCGGGTCGTAGCGGTGGTCTTCGAGGTAATGCGCCGGCGACTGGTAGGCGCTCTCGTCGTCCGCGTCGGCGGCCGGGTCGAACGCCATGTCCTGGCCGGTCAGGCGGCTTTCCATCTCGCGCACTTCGCGGGGCTCGACCCCCAGGCTCTCGGCGACGCGATGGACTTCCTCGTTGTTCAACCAGGCCAGGCGCTTCTTCTGGCTGCGCAGGTTGAAGAACAGCTTGCGCTGCGCCTTGGTGGTGGCGACCTTGACGATCCGCCAGTTGCGCAGGATGAACTCGTGGATCTCCGCCTTGATCCAGTGCACGGCGAAGGACACCAGGCGAACGCCCATTTCCGGGTTGAAACGCTTCACGGCCTTCATCAGGCCGACGTTGCCTTCCTGGATCAGGTCGGCCTGGGCCAGGCCGTACCCCGAATAACTCTTGGCGATATGAACAACGAAGCGCAGGTGCGCCAACACCATCTGCCGCGCCGCTTCCAGGTCTTGCTGATAGAAGAGGCGTTCGGCCAGTTCACGCTCCTGTTCCGGCGACAACAGCGGAATGCTGTTCACCGAGTGCACGTAGGCTTCCAGGTTTGCGCCTGGAACCAAGGCATGTACAGGTTGCAAAGAAGTGGTCATGCGAATCCTCCGATTCACGAAACTCGCGCAGTGTAGCACTCGGATATCTGACTGCAAGCGGGTGTATAAGTTCCTTTACAGCGACCCGCTGGCCGGTCGTGATCCGCCTGTCCTCAGCGCGGCGCCAGCTCGCGCAGGTGGCGGGCCACGGCCAGCCAGGCGCCGACCCAGCCAAGCAGCACCGCGCCAACGGTCAGCGACAGGCCGTCGTCCAGCGGCACGCCCTGCAGGCCGAAGTCGCTGCCGTACAGCCCTGAAAGGTTGACCACCGAACCGTTCAGCCAGTTCAGCGAATAGGCCAGCAGCGCCCAGGATAGGATGCCCGCGCCCAGGCCGTACAACGCGCCCATGTACAGGAATGGCCGGCGCACGTAACCGTCCGTCCCGCCGACCAGCTTGATCACCTCGATTTCGTTACGGCGATTTTCGATGTGCAGGCGGATGGTGTTGCCCACCACCAGCAAGAGGGTCAGCACCAGCAGGATGGTCAGGCCGAAGACGAAGCGTTCGCCGAGCTTGAGGATCGCGCTCAGGCGCTCGACCCATACCAGGTCGAGCTGCGCCTGCTGCACATGAGGCAGCTCCGCGAGCTGCTGGCGCAGTGCCTCCAGGCCGGCCCGGTCGATCTGCTTGGGCGTGACCGAGATCACCGGCGGCAGCGGGTTCTCCGGCAGCTCCTTGAGCGCTTCGCCCAGGCCGGACTGTTCCTGCAATTCGCTGAGCGCCTGCTCGCGGCTGATCAATTGGGCCTCGATCACGTCCGGCAGGCGCTCGATCTGCTCGCGCAGGTCCTGGCCCTGATTTTCGCTGGTCTTCAGGTCGAGGAACAGGGATATCTGCGCCGCCCGCTGCCAGGAGCCGCCGAGCCGTTCGACATTGTTCAGCAGCAGCGAGAGGCCCATCGGCAGGCTCAGGGTGATACCCATCACCAGGCAGGTGAAGAAGCTGCCGAACGGGTGGCCGAACAACCGGCGCAGGCTGTCCACCAGGCTGGCGCGATGGCTTTCCAGGTAGGCGCTGAACGAGCCGCTCCAGTCGGTCTGCTCCTGGCTCGGTTTCTCGCGGGTCTTGCGTTCCGGTGCGCCCTCTTCGGGGCCACGGGGAAGATCGTTGGCGCTCATCAGGCCTCATCCTCACGGTCAGCGATGATCCGGCCACGCTGCAGGGTCAGCATGCGATGGCGCATACGGGCGATCAGGGCCAGGTCGTGGCTGGCGATCAGTACGGTGGTGCCCAGGCGATTGATATCCTCGAACACGCCCATGATTTCCGAGGCGAGTCGCGGGTCGAGGTTGCCGGTGGGTTCGTCCGCCAGCAGCAGGGCCGGCTGGTGGACGATGGCGCGGGCAATGCCGACCCGCTGCTGCTGGCCGGTGGAAAGGTCGGAAGGCAACGCCTCGCCCTTTTCCTTCAGGTTCACCCGCTCCAGGGCCGAGGCCACGCGCTTGGCGATCTCCGGCTTGGGCATGCCGAGGATCTGCAGCGGCAGGGCGATGTTGTCCGCCACCGTACGATCGGTGAGCAGTTGGTGGTTCTGGAACACCACGCCGATCTGCCGGCGCAGGAAAGGGATCTGCGCGGTAGTGATGCGCCCCAGGTCCTGGCCGCCGAGCAACAGCTTGCCGCTGGTCGGTCGCTCCATCGCCAGGATGAGGCGCAGCAGGGTGCTCTTGCCGGCGCCGGAGTGGCCGGTGACGAAGAGGATCTCGCCACGGTGCACGCGGAAGGACACCTCGTGCAGGCCTACGTGGCCGTTGGGATAGCGTTTGCCGACCTGCTCGAAGCGGATCATGCGTTCTCCCGCTCTGCGAAGAGTGCCTGGACGAAGGCGTCGGCCTCGAAGGTACGGAGATCGTCGATCCCCTCGCCGACACCGATATAGCGGATCGGCAGGCCGAACTGCTTGGCCAGGGCGAAGATCACCCCGCCCTTGGCGGTGCCGTCCAGTTTGGTCAGGGCCAGGCCGGTCAGCTCCACCGCGAGGTTGAACTGCTTGGCCTGGTTGATGGCGTTCTGCCCGGTGCCGGCGTCGAGCACCAGCAGGACCTCATGGGGCGCCGTCTCGTCCAGCTTGCCGATCACCCGGCGCACCTTCTTCAGCTCCTCCATCAGGTTGTCCTTGGTATGCAGGCGTCCGGCGGTATCGGCGATCAGCACGTCGATGCCGCGGGCCTTGGCGGCCTGCACCGCGTCGAAGATCACCGAGGCGGAGTCGGCGCCGGTGTGCTGGGCGATCACCGGGATGCGGTTGCGCTCGCCCCAGACCTGCAACTGCTCCACGGCGGCGGCGCGGAAGGTGTCGCCGGCGGCCAGCATGACCTTCTTGCCCTCGAGTTGCAGCTTCTTCGCCAGCTTGCCGATGGTGGTGGTCTTGCCCACGCCGTTCACCCCGACCACCAGGATCACATAGGGCTCGCGCGCGACGTCGACCTGCAACGGCTGCTCCACCGGGCGCAGCAGGCTGGCCAGCTCTTCCTGCAGCGCCTTGTACAGCGCGCCGCTGTCGGCCAGCTCCTTGCGCGCCACGCGCTTGGTCAGGTTCTGCACGATCAGGGTGGTGGCCTCGACGCCGACGTCGGCGGTCAGCAGGCGCGTCTCGATGTCGTCGAGCAGGTCGTCGTCGATTTCCTTGCGGCCGAGGAACAGGCTGGCCATGCCTTCGCCGATGCTGGCGCTGGTCTTGGACAGTCCCTGCCGGAGGCGGGCGAAGAAGCCCGGCCTGGTCGCCGGCTCGCTGACTGCCGGAGCGGCGGCCAGCGGCGCAACGGGCTCGGGCTCGGGCTCGGGCTCGGGCTCGGCAGCCAGGATAGGCTCGGGTTGCGCGACGGGCGCCTCGGGCCGGGGCGAATGCTCCTCGGCCGACGCTGGCTCGTCACTGGCGAGCGGTGCTTCGGCAACCGGCGCCGGCTCGGCCGGCTCGGCAGCGGAGGGCTGCTGCCGACCTGGCTGTTCTGTCAGGGATTGCGCCACGTCATCGGCAGGCGCGCGCTGCTCGGCGGCCGCTGTCTCGGAGACCGGCTCGACAGGCTGATCGGCAGGCTGCTCGCCGGCTTGCGGCTTTTTCCGCCACCAGCCGAACAGACCTTTCTTTTCCCCGCCCTGCGGGGCCTTCTTGTCGTCGTTGGAACCAAACATGAATGCTTGTATCTCAAGGGAGCGGCACGGGACGTGGCCGCCCGGAAAACGGATGGGTATCCTAGCATCTCCTCGCCCGACGGGGCTAAGGGTCCTGCCCCGCAGTGACCTGAGACCCCGGTGGCGGCACGAAAGGTCCAGATCACCATGAAAACCCCAGCTCGCCGCCGCGTCGGCCTGCTCCTAGCCAGCCTTTGTCTCCCGCTTTTCGCCCAGGCGGCGGAAACCCAGCCCACCCACGAGTTCAGCCTCGACAACGGCCTGAAGGTCATAGTGCGTGAAGACCACCGCGCCCCGGTGGTGGTTTCCCAGCTCTGGTACAGGATCGGCTCCAGCTACGAGACACCCGGGCTCACCGGCCTGTCCCACGCCCTCGAACACATGATGTTCAAGGGCAGCCGAAAGCTCGGCCCGGGCGAAGCCTCGCGGGTGCTGCGCGACCTGGGTGCGGAAGAGAACGCCTTCACCACCGACGACTACACCGCCTATTACCAGGTCCTGGCCCGCGACCGCCTGCCGGTGGCGCTGGAGATGGAAGCCGACCGCATGGCCCACCTGAGCCTGCCGGCCGACCAGTTCAAGAGCGAGATCGAGGTGATCAAGGAGGAGCGCCGCCTGCGCACCGACGACAATCCCAACGCCCTCGCCTTCGAGCGCTTCAAGGCCGCCGCCTACCCGGCCAGCGGCTACCACACCCCGACCATCGGCTGGATGGCCGACCTGCAGCGCATGACCATCGACGACCTGCGCCACTGGTACGAATCCTGGTACGCGCCGAACAACGCCACCCTGGTAGTGGTCGGCGACGTCACCGCCGACGAGGTCAAGACCCTCGCCAAGCGCTACTTCGGCGAGATCCCCTGGCGCCAGCTGCCGCCGGCGCGCAAGCCGCTGGAACTGGCCGAGCCCGGCGAGCGCCGGCTCAAGCTGTACGTACGCACCCAGCTGCCGAACCTGATCATGGGCTTCAACGTGCCCAGCCTGGGCAGCAGCGAGAACCCTCGCGAAGTCAACGCCCTGCGCCTGATCGGCGCGCTGCTCGATGGCGGCTACAGCGCCCGCCTGGCCTCGCGCCTGGAGCGCGGCGAGGAGCTGGTCGCCGGCGCCTCCACCTACTATGACGCGTTCAACCGCGGCGACAGCCTGTTCGTCCTCTCGGCCACGCCGAACGTGCAGAAGGGCAAGACCCTCGAGCAGGTCGAGGCCGGTCTGTGGAAGCAGCTCGATGACCTCAAGCAGAACCCGCCCAGCGCCGCGGAGATCGAGCGCGTGCGCGCGCAGATGATCGCCGGGATGGTCTACGAGAAGGACTCCATCGCCGCCCAGGCCAGCAGCATCGGCCAGCTGGAAAGCGTCGGCCTGTCCTGGAAGCTGATCGACCAGGACCTGGAGGCCCTCAAGGCAGTGACTCCGGACGATATCCAGAAAGCCGCCCGCACCTATTTCACCCCGTCGCGCCTGACCCTGGCGCAAGTGCTGCCTGTGAAGGCCGAGGAAAAGGAGGCCCGTCATGAGTGAGCGCACAGGGCTGCGTTATGGCCTGCTCGGCCTGATCGTCATCGCGTTGCTGGCCGCGCTGGCCTATTTCGTCGCGCGTCCCCCCCAGACCCCGGCGGCGGCCCATGCCGCGGCGGTCGAGGAAAACCAGTTGCAGTCGCTGAAGGACGTCGCCAAGCAGGCGCCGGTCCATCGCAAGCTGGACATCCAGGAATGGAAGACCGCCGAAGGTGCCAAGGTGCTGTTCGTCGAAGCCCATGAACTGCCGATGTTCGACCTGCGCCTGACCTTCGCCGCCGGCAGCAGCCAGGACGCCGGCACCCCCGGCCTGTCGATGCTGACCAACGCCATGCTCAACGAAGGCGTGCCGGGCAAGGACACCACTGCCATCGCCGCCGGCTTCGAGGACCTCGGCGCCTCGTTCAGCAACGGCTCCTACCGCGACATGGCGGTGGCCGGCCTGCGCAGCCTGTCCGATGCCGACAAGCGGACCCAGGCGCTGAAGCTGTTCGAACAGGTGATCGGCCAGCCGACCTTCCCCGAGGACGCCCTGGCACGCATCAAGAACCAGGTCCTGGCCGGTTTCGAGTACCAGAAGCAGAACCCCGGCAAGCTGGCCGGCCTGGAGCTGTTCAAGCGCCTCTATGGCGAGCATCCCTACGCGCACTCCAGCGACGGCGACGAAAAGTCCGTTCCACCGATCAGCCGCGAACAATTGCAGGCGTTCCACAAGAAGGCCTACGCCGCCGGCAACGTGGTCATCGCGCTGGTCGGCGACCTCTCGCGGCAGGAGGCCGAAGCGATCGCCGCGGAAGTCTCCAAGGCGCTGCCCCAGGGCCCGGCGCTGGCCAAGACCGTCCAGCCGGAAACGCCCAAGCCCGGCCTGACGCACATCGACTTCCCCTCCGAGCAGACCCACCTGATGCTCGCCCAGCTTGGCATCGACCGCCAGGATCCCGACTACGCGGCGCTCTACCTGGGCAACCAGATCCTCGGCGGCGGCGGCTTCGGCACCCGCCTGATGGACCAGGTGCGAGAAAAGCGCGGCCTGACCTACGGCATCTATTCCGGCTTCACCGCCATGCAGGCACGCGGTCCGTTCATGATCAACTTCCAGACCCGCGCCGAACTCAGCGAGGGGGCGCTGAAGCTGGTCCAGGACATCGTCCGCGACTACCTGGCCAACGGCCCGACCCAGAAGGAACTGGACGACGCCAAGCGCGAACTGGCCGGCAGCTTCCCGCTGTCCACCGCGAGCAACGCCGACATCGTCGGCCAGCTCGGCGCCATCGGTTTCTACGGCCTGCCGCTGGACTACCTGGAAAGCTTCCTCAAGCAGGTCGAGGGACTCAGCGTCGAACAGGTCAGGAGCGCCATGGCCAAGCACCTGGACGCCGACGCCTTCGTCATCGTCAGCGCCGGCCCGAGCGTGCCGCAGAAACCCCTGCCGCCACCCACCGCCAAGCCGGCCCAGCAACCCAGCGGCGTTCCGGAGCATTGATGAGTAAACCTACTGCGAAAGCCCCCGGCCGCCACGGCGGCCAGGGACAGCTGCGGATCATCGGTGGCGAATGGCGCAGCCGGCGTTTCGTCTTTCCCGACGGGCCCGGCCTGCGACCGACCCCGGACCGGGTCCGCGAGACCCTGTTCAACTGGCTGGCACCCTATGTCGAAGGCGCACGGGTGCTCGATCCCTTCGCCGGCAGCGGCGCGCTGTTCCTCGAGGCGTTGTCGCGCGGCGCCCGCGAAGGGCTGGCCCTGGATACCAACGGCGAAGCGGTGGCGGCCCTGCGCAACCACCTCGACGCGCTCAAGTGCGGCACCGCCCAACTGGTCCTCGGCGATGCCGTGCGCTACCTGGGAAACCAGGCTCCGAGCACCTTCGACCTGGTGTTCCTCGACCCGCCGTTCCATCAGAACCTGCTGCAGGACGCCTGCCGCCTGCTCGAAACCCGCGGCTGGCTGAACCCCGACGCCTGGATCTATACCGAGAGCGAGAGCGTCCCCTCGTCCCTCGGCCTGCCCGGAAACTGGCGGCTGCACCGGGAAAAGAAAGCCGGCAACGTACATTACGCGCTCTGGCAGCGGGGAGCCTGAGGATGAGCCCGGCTTCCGCGAGCATTCGCCAACGCCTGCTGGCGCTTGGCGAGCCTTGCGCGGCGCAACCCGCCGCCGACTGGCAGGGCGATATCGCCCTGCCCGCCGAGCTGGAGCGTTTCTACCGCGAGGTCGGCCCACTCGACTGCACCCTGGAGAGTGCCGGCAACCCATTTTTCCTGCCGTCCCTGGCCCGCCTCTGGCAGCGCCAGGCCGGCTATCGCTGGCACGGCATCAGCGGCGAGCGCCTGTCGGGCTGGCAGGACGACTGGCTGGTGGTGGCCGACCAGGGCGCCGACCCGTTCATCCTCGAGACCGGCAGCGGGCGCATACTCTTCGACCTGCATGGCGGCAGGGGCTGGGACCCGGCCCCGTGCTTCGACGACCTGTGGCAGATGGCGGCCAGCCTGGTCTGCTTCGGCGAGGTCTGGAGCGGCGCCGGCGAGGACATCCTGCTGGACGACTGCAGCGTCGCGCCCCGCTATCGGCAGCAGCTCGTCGACGAACTGCAACCGATCCTCGGTTCGCGCCAGCGGGCGGAGGACCTCGCCGACGAGTTCGGCTGGTAAGCTGGTGGCCACACCACCACCGCCCATGACCTGCGCATGACCGCGTCCCCGACCTTCCAGCCCGCCTGGTGGCTGCCCAATCCGCACCTGCAGACCCTGTGGAGCCCGTTCTTCCGCCGCGGGCCGACCCTGGAACGGCAGCGCGAACGCCTGTGGCTGGCCGATGGCGACTTCATCGACCTCGACTGGGCCGGCCCGCACGATGCCGAGACCCCGCTGGTGCTGGCGCTGCACGGCCTCACCGGGTCATCCTCGTCGCACTACATCCTCGGTCTGCAGCGCGCCCTGCTGGAGCGCGGCTGGGCCAGCGTGGCGCTGAACTGGCGCGGTTGCTCGGGGGAGCCGAACCGCCTGCCGCGCGGCTACCATTCCGGGGTCAGCGACGACCTCGCCGAGGTGGTCGCGCACCTGCGCGCCAGGCGCCCGCAAGCGCCGCTGTACGCGGTCGGCTATTCGCTGGGCGGCAACGTGCTGCTCAAGTACCTGGGCGAAACCGCTGGGGACTGCCCGCTGCTCGGCGGCGTCGCGGTGTCGGTGCCGTTCCGCCTGGACGAGTGCGCCGACCGCATCGGCCTGGGCTTTTCCCGGGTCTACCAGGCGCACTTCATGAAGGCCATGCTGGCCTACGTGCAGGACAAGCAGCGGCTGTTCGGCGAGCAGGGCCAGGCGGAAGGCCTGGCCGCCCTGCAACGCCTCGGTCCGCTGGAGGGCATGCGCACCTTCTGGGACTTCGACGGCCGGGTCACCGCGCCGCTGCACGGCTTCGCCGACGCCAGGGATTACTATCGGCGCGCGTCCAGCCGCTACTACCTGCCGGACATCCGCACGCCGAGCCTGATCATCCATTCCAGCGACGACCCCTTCGTGTTCGCCCGCAGCCTGCCCGATCGCAGCGAACTGGCACCCTGCACCGAGCTGGAGCTGCACGCCCGCGGCGGTCACGTCGGCTTCGTCGACGGCTCTCCGCGCCAGCCCACCTACTACCTGGAACGACGCATCCCCGACTGGCTGGAGGCCCGCCTGCGACAGCACTGAGCTGGCCGGCGTCCGGCGACGGGCGGCAGAATAGGAACAGGCTGAAGGAAAAAGGGGGGCGAATGGAACTGACGCTGCGGCACAACCCGATGCTCGACGACGCCGACTGCGAGGCGATCCTGGCGATCCACGCGGCGGTCGGCTGGGACCGGCGCATGCCGCCTGCCGAGCTACGCACGCTGTACCAGCATTCCGGGTATTCCCTGCTGGCCGAACGCGACGGCCGCCTGGTCGGCCTGCTGCGCGCCGAGGAAGAAACACCGATTCGCGTCTGGCTGGCGGAAATCGCCGTGCTGCCCGGCGCACAGAGCAGCGGCGTCGGCGCAGCCCTGCTGCGGCGCTTCGCCGAGGATCACCGCGGCGCCTACCTGTTCACCGACGCCACCCTCGGTACCGAAGCCTTCTTCCGCCGCCACGGCATCCACATCCAGCAGGTGCTGGAGAAAACCCTGCGCGATCAGAGCGGCACGTAGAGCCGCTCGGAAATCCCGTCCACCGCATCCTGGGCCTGCGCCTCGATGTGCCCGCTCTCCAGCGCCAGCACCTGGTAGATGCCGCGACGCAGTTGCGCCTCGCTGAGGTCGCCGTCGAGATCGAGGGTGGTGCAGAGGAAGCGCACCCAGGAGGTGAGGATGATCCAGGCGTTGAGGGTCAGGGCCTCCAGCTGGGTCTCGTTCATCCGCAGGATGCCGGCCTCGGTGAAGCCCCGGTAGATCGCCTTGGCGTTGACCAGGCAACGCTGGGCGAAGGCGCGGTAGCGCGCCGCCAGCTCCGGGTCGCTTTCCAGCAGGTGCTCGAGGTCGCGGTGGAGGAAGCGGTAGCGCCACATCGCGGCCAGTAGCGCTTCCAGGTAGAAGGTCTTGTCGTCCACCGTCAGACCCCGCCCTTCGGGCAGGCGCAGGAAGCTCTCGACGTGGCTTTCGTACTCGGCGAACAGCTCGGCGATGATCGCCTGCTTGTTCGGGTAGTGGTAGTAGAGGTTCCCAGGCGATATACCCAGGTGGGTGGCGATATGGTTGGTGGTGACGCTGCGCTCGCCCTGGGCGTTGAACAGTTCCAGGCTGGCCTGGGCGATGCGATCGCGGGTCTTGATGCGTGGTGCCATGGGGACGACGGGCTCGTTCGGGTAACAGTGCGGGGCGCGCCCCGCCGTGACAGCGTAGAAGGTACACAAAGCCGGCCGCCCGGGTCAGCCCCCGGGGCGGCGGCCGGCGACCGGCCCGCCTTTCGTTGGGTACGCAAGCGCCGGGCTGGCAGGCATGCTGTTTGACACTTTAGAGTATTTACTCTAGAAATCCAGCGACGCAGCGAAATTCATCGGACCGAACCAGGTCCGCCATAACGACAGACGCGCGGCCACGCAGCCGCCCACGCTTCGCCGAGGAGCCAGCCCATGGTCGCCGATATCGCCTACCTGCAGCAGAGCCAGCAGGAAATCAACCAGCTCGAAGCCCTCTTCGCCCGCCAGCGCGCCGCCTACCTGGCGCAGCCGATGCCCGACGCCACGCAGCGCGTGCAGTGGCTGAAGGCCCTGCGCGACCTGCTGTTCAAGGAACAGCAGGCACTGATCGAGGCCATCGACCGGGACTTCAGCGCGCGCTCCGCCGACGAGACCCTGCTCGCCGAGATCATGCCCAGCCTGCACGGCATCCACTACGCCGCCAAGCGCGTGAAGAAATGGATGAAGCCCGCGCGCCGCGCGGTCGGCCTGCAATTCCAGCCGGCCTCGGCCCAGGTGGTGTACCAGCCGCTGGGCGTGGTCGGGGTGATCGTGCCTTGGAACTATCCGCTGTTCCTCTCCATCGGCCCGCTGACCGGGGCCCTCGCCGCCGGCAACCGGGTGATGATCAAGATGAGCGAGTCGACCCCGGCCACCGGGCGCCTGCTCAAGGACCTGCTGGCGCGGATCTTCCCCGAGGACCAGGTCGCCGTGGTGCTAGGCGAGGTAGACGTCGGCGTGGCCTTTTCCAAGCTGCCGTTCGACCACCTGCTGTTCACCGGCGCCACCAGCGTCGGCAAGCACGTGATGCGCGCCGCCGCCGAGAACCTGACCCCGGTCACCCTGGAGCTGGGCGGCAAGTCGCCGGCGATCGTCTCCGACAGCGTGCCGATGAAGGACGCCGCCGAGCGGATCGCCTTCGGCAAGAGCCTCAACGCCGGGCAGACCTGCGTCGCGCCCGACTACGTGCTGGTACCGAGCCGGCGCGTCGAGGAATTCGTCAGTCAGTACAAGGAGGTGGTCCAGGGCTTCTTCCCGCGTCTTTCGGACAACCCCGACTACACCGCGATCATCAACGAGCGCCAGCTCGGCCGCCTCCGGGGCTATCTCGACGACGCCCGCGAGAAGGGCGCGACCCTCGTCCCGCTGTTCGCCGAAGGCCAGCAACGGCGCCTGCCGCAGACGCTGCTGCTGAACGTCAGCGACGACATGAAAGTGATGCAGGAGGAAATCTTCGGCCCGCTGCTGCCGGTGATCCCCTACGAGCGCCTGGAAGACGCCCTGGCCTACGTCAACCAGCGCCCGCGACCGCTGGCCCTGTACTACTTCGGCTACGACAAGGCGCAGCAGCAGCGCGTGCTGCACGAGACCCACTCAGGCGGTGTGTGTCTGAACGACACCCTGCTGCATGTCGCCCAGGACGACATCCCGTTCGGTGGCGTCGGTCCCTCCGGCATGGGCCACTACCATGGCCACGAAGGCTTCCTCACCTTCAGCAAGGCCAAGGGCGTGTTCAGCAAGCCGCGCTTCAACGCCGCGCGAATGATCTACCCCCCCTACGGCAAGTCGATCCAGAAGCTCGTCTACAAGCTGTTCGTGCGCTGAACCGGGGCGCGTGCGGCGCCCCCTCATTCCTACGCTGCAGGTGACATAACAACAATGAGCGACACCACCCTTGAAAGCGCCGGCCTGTCCCGACGCAGCCTGATGAAAGTCGGCCTGATCGGCGGCGCCTTCCTCGCCACCGCGGGCGTCACCGCCAGCCTCACCGGCTGTTCGGCGGAGAAACCGGCGAGCGGCCTGGAAAAGGTCCGCGAATCCGACCTGCCGTTCCTCCGTGCGCTGCTGCCGGTGATGCTGCTCGGCGCGGTTTCCGCCGAGCAGATGCCGAAAGCCGTGGAGGGCGCGATCCAGAGCCTCGACCACAACCTGGCGCGGCTCTCCCCGGAGATGTTCAAGCTCACCCAGCAACTCTTCGACGTGCTCGCCCTGCCGCTCACCCGTGGCCCGCTGACCGGTATCTGGGGCAGTTGGGAGAACGCCAGCGGCGACGACGTGCGGGCATTCCTTTCGCGCTGGGAAAACAGCTTCATCGGCCTGTTGCGGATGGGCCACAGTTCGCTGATGCAACTGGCGATGATGGCCTGGTACGCCCGCCCCGAGGCGTGGGCCCATTGTGGCTACCCCGGACCGCCGAAGATCGCTTGAGCCGCCCCCGGAACAATACGAAGAGCCCGAAGCCGCCTAGCCTGAGAGTGCATTCATGCCTGTACCCGATCTGTTCGCCGAGGGCCTCGCCCGCGGCTGGAAAACCTACAACGGCTCGCGCCTGGACGACGACCTGGAGCTGGAGGCCGACGTGGTCGTGGTCGGCACCGGCGCCGGCGGCGGCACCACCGCGGAAATCCTCAGCGCCGCCGGCCTGAAGGTGCTGCTGGTGGAAGAAGGCCCGCTGAAGACCAGCAGCGATTTCAAGATGCAGGAGGCCGACGCCTACCCCGAGCTGTACCAGGAAGGCATCGGCCGGATGAGCAAGGACGGCGCCATCACCATCCTCCAGGGCCGCGCCGTGGGCGGCACCACCCTGATCAACTGGACCAGCAGCTTCCGCACCCCGGAACCGACCCTGCAGCACTGGGCCCAGGTCTACGGGGTCAAGGGCCACAGCGCGGAGGACATGGCGCCCTGGTTCGAGAAAATGGAGCAGCGCCTGCACGTGGCGCCCTGGGCGCTGCCGCCGAATGCCAACAACGACGTGATCCGCCTGGGCTGCGAGAAGCTCGGCTATCACTGGAAGGTCATCCCGCGCAACGTCCTCGGTTGCTGGAACCTCGGCTACTGCGGCATGGGCTGCCCGGTCAACGCCAAGCAGTCGATGCTGGTCACCACCATCCCGGCGACCCTCGACAAGGGTGGCGAGCTGCTCTACCTGGCGCGCGCCAACCGGCTGCTGCTGGACGGCGACAAGGTGACGGGCCTCGAATGCCTGGGCATGGATGAGCGCTGCGTGGCGCCCAACGGCCGCCGGATCAGGGTCCGGGCCAGGCACTACGTGCTCTCCGGCGGCGGCATCAACACCCCGGCGATTCTTCTCCGCTCGAAGGCGCCTGATCCGAGCCAGCGGGTCGGCAAGCGCACCTTCCTGCACACGGTGAATTTCAGCGCGGGGCTGTTCGACCGGGTGATCAACCCCTTCTACGGCGCACCGCAGTCGATCTACTCCGACCATTTCCAATGGGACGACGGTGTCACCGGACGCATGTCCTACAAACTGGAGGTGCCGCCGCTGCAACCGTCGCTGGCCTCGGTGCTGCTCGGCGGCTTCGGCAGCGACAACGCCCTGCGCATGGAACAGCTACCGCATACCAACATGATGCTCGCCCTGCTCCGCGACGGCTTCCACCCGGACAGCGCGGAGGGCTCGGTCGGCCTGCGCGGCGACGACACCCCGGTGCTCGACTACCGGATGACCGACTACACCTGGGACGGTATCCGCCGTGCCTTCCATACCATGGCGGAGATCCAGTTCGCCGCCGGCGCCCGGGAAGTGCGGCCGGTGCACAGCGACGCGCGTAGCGCGAAGAACCTGCAGGAGGCGCGCGGGATCATCGACGGCCTGCGCCTGGAGATCTACCGCACGCGCCTGGGCAGCGCCCATGTCATGGGCGGCTGCGCCATGGGCGAAGACCCGGCCGTGGCGGTGGCCGACAGCCTCGGCCGCCATCACCACCTGCGGAACCTGTCGATCCACGACGGCTCGCTGTTCCCCACCAGCATCGGCGCCAACCCGCAGCTCTCGGTCTACGGTCTTACCGCGCAACTGGCCAGCGCGCTGGCCGAACGCCTGGCCAGGGCCTGAACCGCCGCCGGGCCGGCCGCGCGCCGCGGCAGCCGGCCCGGCGCCATCAGACCTATGGGCTAAAGGCCGATGGCCCGTGCGTCTTGGCCGCACGGGCATCCCTGCGCTACCATCCGATTCCCTTACGAAACCCTGCCAGGACGTAGCGATGAACCGAGTGCTGTACCCAGGCACCTTCGATCCCATCACCAAGGGTCACGGCGATCTGATCGAACGTGCTTCACGGCTTTTCGACCATGTGATCATCGCGGTCGCCGCCAGCCCCAAGAAGAACCCCCTGTTCAGCCTGGAACAGCGGGTGGCGCTGGCCCAGGAGGTCACCAAGCACCTGCCGAACGTCGAGGTGGTGGGCTTCTCCACCCTGCTGGCGCACTTCGTCAAGGAGCAGAAGGCGAATGTCTTCCTCCGCGGCCTGCGCGCGGTTTCCGACTTCGAGTACGAGTTCCAGCTGGCCAACATGAACCGCCAGCTCGCCCCCGACGTGGAAAGCATGTTCCTCACCCCGTCGGAGAAGTATTCCTTCATTTCCTCGACGCTGGTCCGGGAAATCGCCGCTCTCGGCGGGGATATCAGCAAGTTCGTGCATCCGGCCGTGGCAGACGCCCTGGCGGAACGTTTCAAGCGCTGATCCGCGTCTCTCCGCCGGCCTCCCGTCGGCGTCCCGCGTGCACTGCGGGCGCCGATGCGGCACAATTCCGCTATTCCCGTTACCGATGCCGTGGCTGTCCGTCGCGGTTGGAGTTGTTAGATGTCCCTGAAAATCACTGACGATTGCATCAATTGCGACGTCTGCGAACCCGAATGCCCGAACGGCGCGATCTCGCAAGGCGAAGAAATCTATGTGATCGATCCCAATCTCTGCACCGAGTGCGTCGGCCACTACGACGAGCCGCAGTGCCAGCAGGTCTGTCCGGTGGACTGCATTCCCCTTGACGACGCCAATGTCGAGAGCAAGGACCAGTTGATGGAGAAATACCGGAAGATCACCGGCAAGGCCTGATCCCCGCCGGCGCCTGTCCTTCAGGGACGGTTCGCGCCCCGTCCGACGCGCTTTTGGCTATCCTTGGCAATCCAGTCTGAGGCGTTCGCGGTCCCGTCCCGCGAACGCCGCTGAACAGTGAGCCGCCATGTCCTTCCTGAACCTGCCCGTCCGTACCCTGGTCGCCGCCTGCGGCCTGTCCCTGCTCAGCCTCGCGGCGCATGCCGACAGCTTTCGCGGCGACGCCCACGCACCGCAGCAGGCCGCCGTCGCCACGCCACATCCGGCCGCGACCGTCGCCGGCCTGGAAACCCTGGCCAATGGCGGCAACGCCTTCGACGCCGCGGCGGCCATCGCCGCTGCCCTGGCGGTAGCCGAGCCTTACGGCTCGGGACTCGGCGGCGGTGGATTCTTCCTTCTGCGCCAGGCCGGTGCGCAGCCGACCTATCGCTTCCTCGACGCCCGCGAGCGCGCGCCGAAGGCCGCCTACGCCGACATGTACCGGCGCAATGGCAAGGTCGACCCCAGGCTGTCCGTCGACGGCCCGCTGGCGGCGGCGATCCCCGGCCTGCCGGCGGCGCTGGTCGAATTGAGCAGCCGCTACGGACGCAAGCCCCTGGCCGACAATCTGGTGCCGGCGATCCGCCTGGCGGTGGATGGCGTATCCGTCGACCGGATCTACCGTGACCGCGCCGCCATGCGCCTGGAAGCGATGCGCAAGGACCCGGAAACCGCGCGGATCTTCCTCGACAAGGGCGGAATCCCCGACGAATGGAACCTGCTCCGCCAACCGCAGTTGGCACGTACCCTGGAACGCCTCGGGCGCTACGGGCGGATCGGTTTCTACGAAGGCGAGACAGCGGACAAGCTGCTCACCGGGGTCCGCGCCGGCGGCGGCATCTGGAGCGCGGCCGACTTGCGCGACTACCGGGTGATCGAACGCCGCCCGCTGGAGGTGAAGCTGGCCAACGGCCGCGAACTGATCAGCGCACCGCCGCCCTCGGCCGGCGGCGTCGCCCTGGCGCAGAGCCTGCAGATGCTGGAACAGCTGCCGTGGCAGAAGGCCGAGCCGGTACAGCGTGCCCATTACGTGCTGGAGGTCCTGCGCCGTGCCTACCGCGATCGAGGCCTGCTCGGCGACCCGGACTTCGTCGCCAACCCGCTGCCCAGTTTGCTGGCGCCGGACTACCTGAAGCGCCTTGCCGCCGGCATCGACCCGCGCCGCGCCACGCCCAGCTCGGCGCTGCCGGAGGCGCCGGCCTGGCGCGAAGGCGACCACACCACCCACTTCGCGGTGATCGATGCCCAGGGCAACGCGGTGGCCGCCACCCTCTCGGTGAACCTGCCGTTCGGCGCCGCCTTCACCGTTCCCGGTACCGGCGTGGTGCTGAACAACGAGATGGACGATTTCGCCGCCGACACCCAGGGCGCCAACAGCTACGGCCTGGCCGGCAGCCAGGCGAACGCGGTGGCGGCCGGCAAGCGCCCGCTGTCGAGCATGAGTCCGAGCTTCCTGGAAAGCCCGACCGACTTCGCCGCCTTCGGCACCCCTGGCGGCAGCCGCATCCCGAGCATGGTTCTGATCTCCATGCTGCAGTACTTCGACGGTCGCCCGGTCGGCCAATGGGTCGCCGCGCCGCGCTACCACCACCAGTACAAGCCGGACGTCGTCGAGTACGAACCGCGCGCCTTCAGCGATGCCGAGGCCGCCGAACTGCGCCGGCGCGGCTATCAGCTCAAACGCCTGGAGCGCAGCTACGGCAACCAGCAGGTGCTCTACTGGGACAAGCGCAGCGGCCGCGTCGACGCCGCCAGCGACCCGCGCGGGATCGGCTACTCGTCTCTGTCCCTGGAGGCGCAAGCGCAGCCTCGGCCGCACTGAACAAACGAGAGACAGCGCTCAAAAAATGTTCGACGATCTCACCCAGATAGGCGCCGCGTAGGGATTTCGCCGACGAGTCCGGCTGGCAATCCAGGCGGCGTGCCTCACTGGCTCGCCGCTTCAACCGCCTGCTGCGCATCCTCCGCACTGGCTTCCACCGCCTCCGGGTCAGACGGGGCGCCCTCCATGCCTCGGCCGGAGTGCCGGCGATCGGCGGCACCGGAGCAGTCGGCGACACCGGACAGCTCTCCATCCAGCGCAGCATGAATCCAGTTTTCCAGGCGGGTGTACCAGGCTGCGTTCGCGGCGCTCTCCAGCCAGGCAATGGCATCCGCATCCTGCTGCTGTGCGGCCTTTTCCAGCCAGAGCCGTGCTTGCAGCTTGTTCATCCCGGCACCTGAACCGTTCCAGTAGGCCTCGCCCACCTTGAACTGGGCACGGGCATCTCCCTGGGTCGCAGCCTTGCAGAACCACTGGAAGGCCTTTTCCCGGCTGCCGGCATAACGGTCCAGCAGGGCGGCTTCCTCGTCTGAAGTGGCGGAATAGACGCCTTGCGAGTCGTCCAGGTAGAACCATCCCAGATTGGTTTCGGCGTCTTCGCTACCGCTGGCCGCCGCGCGTTCGAACCAGGTCCCGGCCTTCACCCGGTCCTGGTCGACCCCTTCGCCTCTCCAGTAGAGAACGCCCATTTCATTCTGGGCGGCGGCATCCCCCTGCTCCGCGGCCTTCCGGAACCAGCGTGCCGCCTCGGTCTTGTCCTGTGGCCCGCCGTCACCATCGCGATAGAGCATGGCCAGTTGGATCTGCGCGCGGACCATCCCCGCAGCGGCCGCCTTGCCCCACCATTCGCGCGCGCTGGCGTAGTTCTGTTGCTGGTAGAAGTAGGCGCCGAAATCGAACAGAGCCTGCGGCTCCCCCGTCTCGGCGGCCTGGCGGAGGCGGGTGAATTCGGCGAACAGTTCATCGCCGCGCTTGTCGCCCTGCTCGGCCTTGGACTGCTCCCTGGCGAGGTCGGACACCGCATCCTCCGCCCAGGCGAACGAGGGTACGGCAAGAGCAAGGACGGACAGGAACACCCACTGACTGAACATACGCGAAATCCTTATCTTGGTTGAGCCGGTCGGCCACCCCTGGTCGACCTTGTGACCTTGCTGGTCAGCAGGACACTGTCACCATCGGAGAGTCCGATCAAGTGCCGCGAACGGTCCGTGCGGAACATCTGTCATCGGCCGATGCGGCGCTATAGCTGCCGCCTGCCGTGGCGGAAGAAAAGACTTAGCCCAATCTCCGTGCCCCCTGCAATGCATCGAGAAAACAAAAAGCCGGTCGATGACCGGCTTTTTTTCATTCCGTTGGAAACTCAGCTTTCGTCGTGGTTATAGCCGCTGGTGGTGCAGCCCAGGCAACGGACGAAGGCTTCCTTGCCCGGATCGACCACCAGCGCCTGGCCGGCCTTGCCGACGCTGCCGCTGGCCGCGGTGAACGGCAGGCTGACCACGAAGGCCACCGCCCCGACGGCCGTGGCGGCGATCAGGAAGGGACGGGCGATGAGCAGATCGCCGATCATGGCGTACGCGGGGGGCGCTTCGACGGTGTACATCGGGTCGCCGCTGGCGTTTTCCTGCACGGCATCCGCCAGCGCGGGCATGGACGAGAGCCCGGTGGTCAGCGCCAGCACGAGCGCGGTGGTGCGAAACAGGTTCATGGAGGCGGTCCTTTCTGGTTTTTGGTTGGGCAGATATCGCCTAACTATAACAGCGCTGCGGGTAGTGCCAGCGTGACCGCCTTCAATCGCCGAGGAATGCGTAGTGCGGCTTTTTCGGGATGAACGGCCGGTAGAAGCCGATCAGGCTGCACAGGTCGGCGTCCTCGTTGCCGGTCGGCCAGAAGGGTTCGCCGATGACGATCCGCCGGTTTTCGTAGTCCAGCGCCGCCGGCACCACCGGTACGCCGGCGCCACGGGCGATGTGGTAGAAGCCCATGCGCCAGCGGTCGACCTTCTTGCGCGTGCCTTCCGGAGCGATGATCAGCATGAACTCGCGGTGCTCGCGGAAGGCCTGGATCGCCTGGTCCACGGTATTCAGCTTCAGGTGGCGCTGGATCGGGATACCGCCCCAGCGCCGCATCAGGCCGCCCAGCGGGCCGTTGAACAGGGTGTGCTTGCCGAACCAGCGGGCGTTCAGACGCAGGACGAACTTGGCGGCGAGGAAGGCCACGAAGTCCCAGTTCGAGGTGTGGTGGGCGCCAATCACCACGAACTTGTCGAGCGCGGGCAATTGGCCCTCGATCTTCCAGCCGGAGAGTTTCAGCATGGCATGGCCGAGCGACTCGACCAGGGTGTTGCGAGGCAGGTAATTGCCGGACATCGTGCACCTTTCTTATGGCAGGCCGCTCACCGTGGCGGCCCTTCTTGTGGCGGTAGAGTATGCGCGGCGCGGCGCTTCAGCGTTGGCAGCGCGGGCAGTACACGCTGGCGCGCTGGCCTAGGCGGATCTCGCGCAGGGTGCTGCCGCAGACCTTGCAGAACTCCCCGCCACGGCCATAGACGAACAATTCCTGCTGGAAGTAACCGGGCTGGCCGTCGCCGCCGACGAAATCGCGCAGGGTGGTGCCGCCGCGCTCGATGGCGATCGCCAGGATCCGCTTGATCTCCTCCGCCAGGCGCAGGTAGCGCGCCTTGGAGATGCTCCCGGCAGGCTTGCGCGGATCGATGCCGGCGGCGAACAGCGCTTCGCTGGCGTAGATGTTGCCGACCCCGACCACCACCGCGTTGTCCATGATGAACGGCTTGACCGCCATGCTCCGCCCGCGCGACAGCTCGAACAGACGCTGGCCGGCGAAAGCGTCGGTCAGCGGTTCCGGGCCGAGGTTGCGCAGCAGCTCGTGTTCCAGTGGCGCCAGGCTCCAGAGCATGGCGCCGAAGCGCCGCGGATCGGTGTAGCGCAGGGCCATGCCCGAGGCCAGCTCGATGTCGACGTGCTCGTGGCGACTGGCCGGGGTGCCGCTCTCCACCAGCCTCAGGCTGCCGGACATGCCCAGGTGGCTGATCAGCGTACCGGCCTCGGCGCCCAGCAGCAGGTACTTGGCGCGGCGCTCGACGCTGACGATGCGTTGTCCGGACAGGCGCACGTCCAGGTCTTCGGGAATCGGCCAGCGCAGGCGCCGCTCGCGCACGATCACGCGCTCGACGCGCTGGCCTTCGAGGTAGGGGGCGATGCCCCGGCGGGTGGTTTCGACTTCGGGTAGTTCGGGCATGGCGGCAGCAATCCGGTTGACCGCGGCACCTTAGCAGGAAGCGCCGCGGCGCGGCCAGTCAGTAGCTGCCCTGGCCGACGCCCAGCTCGAGGATCGAGCCCTTGAGGTTCTCGAAGTCGTAGTCGGTGAGCCCGACGTAGTCCAGCACCAGCGCACCGATGCTGTTCCATTCGTGGTCTTCCGGCTGGTTGCCGAGGACCCGGTGCGAACCGCAGATGTGCTCGGCCATCTTCAGGATCGCCAGCAGGTTCTTCAGTTGGGTATCGCGTGCCGATTCGTCGCCGAAGATCGACAACGCGTTGTGGTGGTTGGCGATCGCCTCGCAGACGTGCTCCGGCAGGCGCCAGGAGCGCGCGGTGTAGTAGCCGACCACCGCATGGTTGGTGTTCAGCACGCGGTTCTCGGTGTCCACCACCCGGCGTTCGTCGCTGGCGGCGGCGTAGGCCTCTTCCAGCACCGCCATGTAGTGCGGGAAGCGCTTGAGCATCAGCGGGATGCCGCAATTGTGGAACAGGCCGAGAGCGTAGGCTTCGTCCACCGATTCGTAGCCGATCCGCTTGGCCAGGCTCAGGCAGCTCATGGCCACGTCCTGGGCGGTGTCCCAGAAACGGTTGAGGGTGACGATGGTGTCGTCGCTCATCTCACCCTTGATCGACTGGGCGTTGATCAGGTTGATCACCGAACGACTGCCCAGCAGGTTCACCGCGCGCTGGATCGAAGTGATGCGATTGGCCAGGCCGAAGAACGGCGAGTTCACCAGTTTCAGGAGAGCCCCGGAAAGGCCCGGGTCCTGGCTGATCAGCCTGGCAATGTTCTTCAGGTCCGGATTGGGCATGACCTGCTCCATCTGCAGGTCGACCATGATCTGGGGTTGCGGCGGCACGCTGATGCCTTGCAGGGCCTGGCGGATCTGCTCGGCGGTGAGTTCTTGGACCATGAGGACGGAGGCGAAAGTTGACGGTGCGCGCAGTTTACCCGGAGAACCCCGCCATGGGGCGGGCTTCTGCCGGAAAAGCGGCGCCAGGCAACGGACATGGAACTTTTCCCGCAGCCGCCAGGGTCGGAATGAATACCCCTTCTGATATCGGGAGACATGCCATGACCCAATCCCTGCACGGCAAGGTCGTCGCCGCCCTGGTGACCGACGGTTTCGAACAGGTCGAACTGACCGGTCCGAAAAAAGCCCTGGAAGACGCCGGCGCCACGGTAAGGATTCTTTCCGACAAGGCCGGCGAGGTGCGCGGCTGGAACCATCACCAGCCAGCCGAGGCCTTCCGCGTCGACGGCACCTTCGAAGACGCCAGCCTGGACGACTACGACGCCCTGCTGCTGCCCGGCGGGGTGATCAATTCCGACCAGATCCGCAGCCTGGCCAAGGCCCAGGAACTGGCGATCCGCGCCGAACAGGCGAGCAAGCCGGTGGCGGTGATCTGCCACGGCGCCTGGCTGCTGATCTCCGCCGGCCTGGTGCAGGGTCGTACCCTGACCAGTTGGCCGTCGCTCAAGGACGACATCAACAACGCCGGCGGCCACTGGGTGGACCAGGAGGTAGCGGTGGACGGCAAGCTGGTGAGCAGCCGCAAACCCGAAGACATCCCGGCCTTCAACCGTCGATTCATCGAAATCCTCGCCGGCTGAACGGCCCGCGTTCGCGCAGCGGCGAATCCCGTCGCTGCGTTATAATCGCGCTCTTTTGCCGGAGCCTTTCCCATGACCCTGCCCAGCTTGCGTCTCAAAGCCAACGCCGAGCGCCGCCTGCGCGCCGGCCACCTGTGGGTCTACAGCAACGAGGTGGATGTCGCCGCGACGCCGCTGAATGCCTTCGCCGCCGGCGACCAGGCGGTGCTGGAAATGGCCAACGGCAAGCCGCTGGGCATCGTCGCGCTGAGCCCGAACAATCTCATCTGCGGCCGCCTCATTTCCCGTGATACCAAGCACGTTCTCGACAAATCGCTGCTGGTTCATCGCATCAACATCGCCCTCAGCCTGCGCGAGCGGCTTTTCGACAAGCCGTTCTACCGGCTGGTCTACGGCGATTCCGACCTGCTGCCCGGCCTGGTGGTCGATCGCTTCGGCGACGTGCTGGTGGTGCAACTGGCGTCCGCAGCCATGGAACTGCGCAAGGACGAGGTGCTCGCCGCCCTGCTGCAGGTGCTCAAGCCCGCCGCCGTGCTCTGGAAGAACGACTCCAGCGCGCGCGACGCCGAGGGCCTGGAGCGCTACGTGGCCAATGCCTACGGCGAAGTGCCGGAGTGGGTCGCCCTGGAAGAGAACGGCGTGAAGTTCGAGGCGCCGGTGCTGGCCGGGCAGAAGACCGGCTGGTTCTACGACCACCGCATGAACCGTGCGCGCCTGGCGCCCTACGTGCGGGGCAAGCGGGTCCTCGACCTGTTCAGCTATATCGGTGGCTGGGGCATCCAGGCCGCCGCCTTCGGCGCCAGCGAAGTGATGTGCGTGGACGCGTCCGCCTTCGCCCTCGACGGCGTCGAGCGCAACGCGGCACTGAACGGCGTGGCGGAGAAGGTCACCTGCGTCGAGGGCGACGTGTTCGAGGCCCTGCGCGAGCTGAAGGCCGCCGACGAACGCTTCGACGTGGTGATCGCCGACCCGCCGGCCTTCATCAAGCGCAAGAAGGACCTGAAGAACGGCGAGGCCGCCTACCGCCGTCTCAACGAACAGGCCATGCGCCTGCTGAGCAAGGACGGCATCCTGCTCAGCGCCTCCTGCTCGATGCACCTGCCCGAGGACGACCTGCAGAACATCCTGATCGGCAGCGCCCGCCATCTCGACCGCAACATCCAGCTGCTCGAGCGCGGCGGCCAGGGCCCCGACCATCCGGTGCACCTGGCGATCGCGGAAACCCGCTACATCAAGAGCCTGACCTGCCGGCTGCTGCCCAACGGCTGAGCCCGTCCCGGCGGATGAGCGCCTGCGTTCATCCGCCCTACGGCCACCGCCGCTCATGGCGCGACGGGCGGCGCAAGACGCCAGCCGGGTCGCGACGCGCCGCTCCGCCGACCGCCAGCCTTCCCCATTCGCCCGCTCTGGGCTTAGAATCCGGGCATTCCTCGCCAATCATCCCCCGGCGGGCAGTGAGCCCAGGCCGTCGCCAATGGTGACCCCATTCAGACCCCGGCCAACTCCGTACACTCGGCTATTCCCCGTTTGCATCCGGTTCCTTCGACGCTCACGATACAGTCATAACCCGAACCTGATTAGCCGCAGGAAATCGTCATGCCCGATTACCGCTCGAAAACCTCCACCCAGGGCCGCAACATGGCCGGCGCCCGCGCCCTCTGGCGCGCCACCGGGATGAAGGACGAAGACTTCAAGAAGCCGATCATCGCCATCGCCAACTCCTTCACCCAGTTCGTGCCCGGCCACGTGCACCTGAAGGACCTCGGCCAACTGGTCGCCCGCGAGATCGAGAAGGCCGGCGGCGTGGCCAAGGAATTCAACACCATCGCCGTCGACGACGGCATCGCCATGGGCCACGACGGCATGCTCTATTCGCTGCCGAGCCGGGAGATCATCGCCGACTCCGTGGAATACATGGTCAACGCCCACTGCGCCGACGCCATCGTCTGCATCTCCAACTGCGACAAGATCACCCCCGGCATGCTGATGGCCGCGCTGCGCCTGAACATCCCGGTAGTGTTCGTCTCCGGCGGGCCGATGGAGGCCGGCAAGACCAAGCTGGCCAGCCACGGCCTGGACCTGGTCGATGCCATGGTGGTGGCCGCCGACGACTCCTGCTCCGACGAGAAGGTCGCCGAGTACGAGCGCAGCGCCTGCCCGACCTGCGGCTCCTGCTCCGGCATGTTCACCGCCAACTCGATGAACTGCCTGACCGAGGCGCTCGGCCTGTCGCTGCCGGGCAACGGCTCGACCCTGGCCACCCACGCCGACCGCGAGCAACTGTTCCTGCGCGCCGGGCGCCTGGCCGTGGAACTCTGCCAGCGCTATTACGGCGAAGGCGACGACAGCGTGCTGCCGCGCAACATCGCCAACTTCAAGGCCTTCGAGAACGCCATGACCCTGGACATCGCCATGGGCGGCTCGACCAATACCATCCTGCACCTGCTGGCCGCCGCCCAGGAGGCCGAGGTGCCGTTCGACCTGCGCGACATCGACCGCCTGTCGCGCAAGGTGCCGCAACTGTGCAAGGTGGCGCCGAACATCCAGAAGTACCACATGGAAGACGTGCATCGCGCCGGCGGCATCTTCTCCATCCTCGGCGAACTGGCCCGCGGTGGCCTGCTGCACACCGACGTCCCCACCGTGCACAGCCCGAGCATGGCCGACGCCATCGCCCAGTGGGACATCACCCAGACCCGCGACGAAGCCGTGCACACCTTCTTCAAGGCCGGTCCGGCGGGCATCCCGACCCAGACCGCGTTCAGCCAGAACACCCGCTGGCCGAGCCTGGACGACGACCGCGCCGAGGGCTGCATCCGCAGCGTCGAGCATGCCTATTCCAAGGAAGGCGGGCTGGCCGTGCTCTACGGCAACATCGCTCTCGACGGCTGCGTGGTGAAGACCGCCGGGGTCGACGAGTCGATCCACGTGTTCGAAGGCAGCGCGAAGATCTTCGAAAGCCAGGACGCCGCGGTGAAAGGCATCCTCGGCGACGAGGTGAAGGCCGGCGACATCGTGATCATCCGCTACGAAGGACCGAAGGGCGGGCCGGGCATGCAGGAAATGCTCTATCCGACCAGCTACCTGAAGTCCAAG
This sequence comes from Pseudomonas sp. HMSC065H01, assembly GCF_001815235.1. Lineage (NCBI taxonomy): Bacteria > Pseudomonadati > Pseudomonadota > Gammaproteobacteria > Pseudomonadales > Pseudomonadaceae > Pseudomonas > Pseudomonas sp. HMSC065H01. The sequence goes on from NZ_KV819895.1 coordinate 314,967, forward strand.
GGCCTGGGCAAGCAGTGCGCCCTGCTCACCGACGGACGCTTCTCCGGCGGCACCTCGGGCCTGTCCATCGGTCACGCCTCCCCGGAAGCCGCCGCCGGCGGCGCCATCGGCCTGGTGCAGGACGGCGACAAGGTGCTGATCGACATTCCCAATCGCTCGATCAACCTGCTGGTCAGCGACGAAGAACTCGCCGCACGCCGCGCCGAACAGGACAAGAAGGGCTGGAAGCCGGCCGCGCCGCGTGCCCGCCGCGTCAGCACCGCGCTCAAGGCCTACGCCCTGCTCGCCACCAGCGCCGACAAGGGCGCGGTACGCAACAAGGCGCTGCTGGACGGCTGAATCGTCCCGCGACGAAAAAAGCCCGGTCCCGCGCCGGGCTTTTTCATTCACGCGTACGCGCGCCGAATGGCGGATAATCGCAAGCGGTCATTCGCCCTACCGCTCACCCACGCTCCAACCGCAGGGCGCATACGCCACCGGCGTTATCCGCCGACATGCGGCGCAGCCAGGCCTGGGCGAGACCGTGTTCGCCCAGTAAAATCGCGCTCTTTTTCCCCGGACCGCCACCATGAGTTCCCTGCAAAGCCCGTCGGACGCCAGCGCCCGCAACGACCTGGTCTATGGCCTGGACGACCGTCCCAGCGCTCCCATCGCCCTGCTCGCCGCCCTCCAGCACCTGCTGGCGATCATCGTGCCGATCGTTACCCCCGGCCTGCTGATCTGCCAGGCGCTGGGCGTATCGCCGCGCGACACCAATCTGATCGTGTCGATGTCGCTGGTGATCTCCGGCATCGCCACCTTCGTCCAGTGCAAGCGCTTCGGCCCGTTCGGCGCCGGACTGTTGATCGTCCAGGGCACCAGCTTCAACTTCGTCGGCCCGCTGATCGCCGGCGGGGCGCTGATGGTCAAGCAGGGCACGCCGGTGGAAAGCGTGATGGCGGCGATCTTCGGCGTGGTCATCGCCGGCTCCTTCGTCGAGATGGGCATCTCGCGCATACTGCCGTTCGTCAAGCGGCTGATCACCCCGCTGGTGACCGGCATCGTCGTGCTGATGATCGGCCTGACCCTGATCAAGGTCGGCCTGATCAGCATGGGCGGCGGCTTCTCGGCGATGTCCAACGGCACCTTCGCCAACGGCGAGAACCTGCTGCTGTCCGGTGTGGTGCTGGGCATCATCGTGGTGCTCAACCGCATCCCGGTGGTATGGATGCGCAGTTGCGCCATCGTCATCGCCCTGGCCGTCGGCTACGCGCTGGCCGGCTACCTCGGTCGCCTGGACTTCACCGGCATGCACCAGGCCGAGCTGTTCCAGGTACCGACCCCGCTGCACTTCGGCCTGGACTTCTCCTGGCCGCTGTTCATCCCGATGCTGGTGATCTACCTGGTCACCTCCCTGGAAGCCATCGGCGACGTCACCGCCACCAGCAAGGTGTCTAAGCAACCGGTGGAAGGCCCGCTGTGGATGCAGCGGATCAAGGGCGGCGTGCTGGTCAACGGCGCCAACTCGTTCCTCGCCGGTATCTTCAATACCTTCCCCAGCTCAGTGTTCGCCCAGAACAACGGGGTGATCCAGCTCACCGGCGTGGCCAGCCGCTACGTCGGCCTCTGGATCGCCGCCATGCTGGTCCTGCTCGGCCTGTTCCCGAGCGTCGCCGGGGTCATCCAGGCGGTGCCGGAACCGGTACTGGGCGGCGCGGCGATGGTGATGTTCGGCGCGGTGGCCGCTTCGGGCATCAACATCCTCGCCGGCATCCAGCTGGACCGCCGTGCCCTGCTGATCATCGCCGTATCCCTGGCCCTCGGCCTGGGCGTTTCGCAGGTGCCGGAGTTCCTCGCGCACATGCCCGCGGCGCTGCGCAACGTGCTGGAGTCCGGGGTCGCCACCGGCGGCATCTGCGCCCTGCTGCTGAACTGGTTCCTGCCGGAAAGCCCGGTCCAGAAGGCCGGACACTGATAGGCGCGGCGCCACCTCCGGGTGGCGTCGCGGTTTTCGCCGAAGGGTTTTCGTACCCGGCCAATGGTTGGGTATGATCGACGGCATGGCCATGCCCGTCGGCCACCCTCTTCCGTCCCGCAACCCGGACCCGCGCCCATGCCCCAGTCCCGCCGCCCGTTGCGCATCGGCCTGATCGCCGACACCCATGGCCTGCTCCGGCCCGAGGCGCTGGAACGGTTGCGCGGCTGCGACCAGTTGATCCATGCCGGCGACATCGGCAAGCCGGAAATCCTCGCCGAGCTGGAACGCCTGGCGCCGCTCTCGGTGGTGCGCGGCAACAACGACACCCAGGACTGGGCGGCGGACATCCCCGAGCGCCTGCTGCTGAAGATCGGCCGGCTGACCCTCTATGTGCTGCACGACCTCAAGCGACTCGACCTCGACCCGGCCGCCGAAGGCATCGACGTGGTGGTCGCCGGACATTCGCACAAGCCGCTGAAGGAAGAGCGCGACGGCGTGCTCTACCTCAACCCGGGCAGCGCCGGGCCGCGGCGCTTCAGCTTGCCGATCGGGATCGGCGTGCTGGAAGTGGCGGGGAAGAAGATCGAGGCGGAGCTGATCACCCTCTGACCCCGCCTGGAACCGTCAGCGGCGCTCCCATACCTCGAAGGCGTAGGCAGGCGCATCGTCAGCCGCGGCGTGTTCGATGCTCGACGCCAGGCGCCAGGCCGCACCATCGATCTCGGGGAAAAAGGCGTCGCCCTCCGGCGCCAGGCCAACCCGGGTCAGGTAGAGGCGCGCGGCGCGCGGCAAGGCCTCGGCATAGAGCTGGGCGCCGCCGATCAGCATCAGTTCGTCGGCGTCCTCCGCCTGCGCCCACGCCTCGGCGCGCGCCAGCGCGGCGTCCAGGCTGGCGAACACTTCCGCACCCTCCAGTGCCAGGCCGGCCTGGCGGCTGACCACCAGGTTTAGCCGGCCCGGCAGCGGCCGACCCAGCGAGTCCCAGGTCTTGCGCCCCATGATCACCGGCTTGCCGAGGGTCATCGCCTTGAAATGCTTGAGGTCGGCCGGCAGGCGCCAGGGCAGGCGGTTGTCGATGCCGATCGCGCGGTTCTCGCCAAGGGCGGCGATCATCGCCAGCGGTCGTGCCATGGGGTTACCTCATCGTGGAAGGACAAAGGCGCGAGGATAAACACTCGCGCCGGCGGACTCCAGGCCAACTGTGCGGGCCGGCCTACAAGGGATTGGCATACGGCGGCACCTGCATGAAGAAGGTGCCATCCTCGTTGACCTGGGTGGTGCCGGTCGCCAGCACCTTGCGGTAGTCCTGCAGGTTGAAGGTCAGCACCTGGTCCGGGGTCTCGGTCTTCAGCAGCACCTGGGCGTAGGTGATGAGGATTTCGAAGATCTTCAGGTCGCCCGACTGTAGCCAGAGGAAGGATGGGCCCGCTGCGGCCGGCGGGCTGAACACCGGCGACGGCTGGCCGGGCGCCTGGGAGAAACGCAGGTGCAGCCCCTGGTCGTCGAGCCAGGCCTCCTGTACGTGGCCGTCGATGCCCAGCAGCGGGAAGACCTTGCGGTAGTCCAGGCGCATGGCGCTGCCCACCAGGCTCGCCCCCGGCCGATCGAGGCTGACCAGCGCCGACATCGGCAGGCCGACCAGGCTCATCGCCCCGTACAGCGGCAGACCGATCACCCTCAACTGGTCGGGCCGATAGACCAGCGCGCCGCTGGCCGCGTCCACCTCCACGCCGCCGCCCAGCCGCAGCGGCAGCCAGGGCCCTACGCCGAGCGGACGCACCCGCCCCTCCACCTCCAGGCGTCCCGCCGCACTGCTCATGCGGAAGTCCTTCAACATGGTCCCGTCGTAGGCGAGGATGTGCTCGTTGAACAGGTTGGCCAGTTGCCGCGGGCTGAGCAGCACCTCGCCCTCCATCACCTGGAAATGCATGTCCTGCGGACGGTCGAAGTCCACCGGCTGGCCGGCCCGGTTCGGCACCAGCCAGCCCTTCACCTCGGGCACGTGGAAACCGATGTTGCCGCGCAGGTACATGTCCACGTTGCGCAGCAGTATGCCGACGCCATCCTGGCCGGAATCCGCCGGCCCGGCCGTACGCATGGGCAGCGGCAACGGCGCCGGCGGGACCTGCCGGTACCAGCCCTCGCGCAGCAGGGCCAGTTCGCGCTGCTGCCGGTCGATGGCGCTTTCGGCCTGGGCCGCGCTGGCCGCCAACAGGCAACAGCCAAGCAGTACGCCCCACGGACGCCGGCTCACAGCCGTGCCTCCAGCGGCGCCGGCGCCTTCACCGGCGACACGGCGATCTGCACCATGCCGTCCTCGCGCAGGCGGATCACGCCGTTCTGCAGTTGCCGCCGGTAGTCGTAGAGATTGAACAGCAGCGGCTGCCCCGGGCTGAGGCTGGTGAACAGGGCATAGGCCTTGACCAGCACGGTGCGCGCCATCTTGATATCGCCGCCCTCGATGAACATGTAGCTGTCCGGCGCCCGTAATGCCGGCCATTGCAGGTCGGCCAGGGAGTCGCCGAGGGCGAGTTGCATGCCGCCGTCGGCCAGGGCCAGGCGACTGACGCGGAAGTCCAGGCGCGGCGGCGGGAACAATCCGTCGAGGTCGACGCGGATGCGGTTGCCGACCAGTTCCATGTGCCGGGTCTTCAGCTTCAGCACCTCGGACATCTCGATCGAGGCCGCCGCCAGCGACGAAGTGACCTCGACCCCGTCGACGAAGATCCGCCGGGGTACCAGGGTCACCTCCAGCGGACCGCTCAGCTCGATCTCGGTGAGCATCCGCAGCGGCCGCCAGCGCCCCTTGCGCAACAACTCGCCACGCACTTCCTGGCCGTCCTTGCGGGTGTTCATACTGAGGTTGCGCACGGCCGCGCGGGACGCAGCGAGGTCCTGGTTGAGCAGGGTCGCCAGGGTGGCGTCGCTGACGAATATCTCGCCGGCCTGGATCCGCGCCACCATCGCCGTCGGATCGTCGAGCGACAAGGGCGCGCCGGGACGAGTCGGCTCCATGCGGATCAGCATGCGCTGGATGAAGAAACCGATGTCGTCGTGCAGGCGGAAGTCGGTATCGGCGATCCACAGTCGCGAACTCGCCGATCCCGAGCCGCGGGCGCCGACGCTCGCCTCCAGCGTGCGCGGCGGCACGGCGCTCATCAGGCTGTCCGGCTGGCGTCCCCAGTCATCGGTAGCGGCCGTCGGCACACGCGCTTCGACACGGGCCGGCGGCGCCACGGCCTGGCCGCCGCCGTGGGCATCGAAGGCCAGCCAGGCGCCCAGCAACAGGCAGGCCAGTTGCAACGACAGGCAGGGAAACGCGGAGGCAGGTTGCGCGGAAGCCATCACCGATCCTCTTATTGTTATGCGAGCGCCGTCACCCTATACCCTGCCCCGGCCGTCCGCCCCTTTCGTTGGATTGGCCGGGAAAACGCCGACGTCGTCACGCTGGCGGCGATTGTCACGGGAATGTCGCGAAACGGGCAAAGAAGTATCACCTGGCTGCGTCACTCTGCTGGACTGGAACACTCCCGAACCGCCGACGAGGACCCGTCATGCAACCAGCCTTCCTGCGCCGCCACCTCGGCGCCGCCTGCCTGATGCTCGCCGCTGGCCTGGCCAGCGCCGCCCACGCCGACACCGGCAACGTACAACGCGCCATCGACTGGGCCCAGGGCCAGGCCTCCGTTCGCCACCCAGCCAGCGACGAACGCTCGCCGCTGGTCATCGCCCACCGTGGCGCCAGCGGTTACGTACCGGAACACACCCTGGGCGCCTACGCCCTGGCGGTGATGATGGGCGCCGACTACGTCGAGCCGGACCTGGTGATGACCCGCGACGGCAAGCTGGTCGCCCGCCACGACAACGAGCTGGGCCTGACCACCGATGTCGCCCAGCACCCGGAATTCGCCGACCGCAAGCGCACGCAGAAAGTCGACGGAGTGGAACTCACCGGCTGGTTCAGCGAAGACTTCACCCTCGCCGAACTGAAGACCCTGCGCGCCATCGAGCGCATCCCCACGATCCGCCCGGGCAATGCGCGCCTGGACGGCACCTTCGAGATCCCCACCCTGCAGGAGATCATCGACCTGGTGAAAAGCCTGCAGATCAGCCAGCAGCGCACCATCGGCCTGTACCCCGAGATCAAGCACGGCACCCACTTCCAGCGCCTCGGCCTGGCCATGGAACGCCCGCTGGTGAAGACCCTGCACCGCAACGGCTACCTCGGTCCGCGCGCGCCGGTATTCATCCAGTCCTTCGAGGTGAACAACCTGAAGGAACTCAAGCGCCTCACCGGCATCCGCCTGGTCCAGCTCTACGGCAGCGGCCAGCCCTACGACCAGCAGGCTGCCGGCGGCAGCCTGACCTACGCCGAGATGGCCACCGCCAAGGGCCTGCGCCAGGTGGCGCGCTACGCCTACGGGGTCGGTCCGGACAAGAGCTACGTGATTCCCCGCGATGCCAACGGCAACCTCGGCCAGCCGACCCGCTTCGTCGGCGACGCCCACGCCGCCGGGCTGAAGGTGCATCCCTACACCTTCCGCGCGGAAAACAGCTTCCTTCCGGCGGAGTTCCGCAGCGCCGACGGCAACCCGCAGTCGCGCGGCGACCTGGCCGGCGAGATCAGGGCCTACCTCGACGCCGGCATCGACGGCCTGTTCAGCGACCAGCCGGACGTCGCCGTGCGCCTGCGCGAGCAGCGCTGACGCAGCCCGACCGGCGCTCGTACGCGGGCGCCGGCCTCATGGACACTCGATGTAGCCGTCGAAGGGCTGTGCCTTGCCTTTCTCCAGTGCCTGCCGCCTGATGTTCCGGCAGATCCGCCGATCGCGCTCGTGCATGGCGTCGATCGACGGGTTGCCAGTGGGTTCCATGCCCTTGTGGTCCTTGACGCCAAAGGTCACCAAGGGCTGCTCCGGCTCCACCCGGAAGCGCGACGGCGTTTCCTTCTCCTCCTTGCGCGACGGCGGATCCGCCGCCAGGGTCGGCAACTGGTCGGCCTGCACGCCATAGCGTTGCAGCAAGGAGCCATCGGGCAACTCGTCGGCCAGCGCGCCCGCCATCCCCAGCAACAGCGCCAGGGGGTATCGGCGTACTACCTTCATCTCAGTGTTCCTCTCGCTACCGGCGCCGAACGCTTTCGCCACGGCGCCAGTCAAAATCCCACACCCCGCCGCCAGCCGGCTGGCAAGCCAGCATGAGCCGCCGGGGCGCTTTTTGCTATGTTTGGCGCTGATCAGACGCCGTTGGCCGGGCACGATTCACGCTCGGCAGGGAAATCGACACAGGAGGTGACTTGAGTCACACGACGCATCCCGGCCTCGACGCCCTCTGGCTGACCGAGGCCGTTCGCCTGCGCGAGGAGCAGGCCGGTCCGCTGGAAGACAGCGAGGCGGTTCGCCAGGCGCTGGCCCAGGGCGGTTCCCTGCCGCGCCGTATTCTCACCCGCGCCCACTGGCTGGGCCGCCGCGAGGGCCTGCTCGACGCCCAGCGGACCTGGCGCCAGGGTTCGCGGCTGGCGCTGGCCCTGCTGCTGGTGCTGGCCCTGGCCAGCGGCGCCGGACTGGCCTTCGCCGCGCTCGGCGATGGCCAGCGCCCGGTCAACGTGTTCTGGGCGCTGGCCAGCCTACTCGGCCTGCACCTGCTGACCCTGCTCGGCTGGGCCCTCGGCCTGCTCGCCGGCGGCGAGGCCGCGGGCGCGCTCGGCCGGCTCTGGCTGTGGCTCAGCGGCAAGCTGGCGCGCGATGCCCGCGCCGCGCACCTGGCGCCGGCGCTACTGGTCCTGCTCGGCCGGCGCCGGCTGGCGCGCTGGGGCCTCGGCGCGCTGGTCCACGGGCTCTGGCTGCTCGGCCTGCTGACCGCGCTGGCCATGCTCCTCGGCCTGCTGGCGACCCGCCGCTACGGTTTCGTCTGGGAAACCACCATTCTCGGCAGCGATACCTTCATCGCCCTTACCCAGGCGCTCGGCGCCCTGCCGGCGTTGCTTGGCTTCCCGTTGCCGGACGCCGAGCTGATCCGCGCCAGCGGCGACGCCGCCCTGGCCAGCGAAGCCGCACGGCACGCCTGGGCCGGCTGGCTGGTAGGCGTACTGCTGGTCTATGGGGTCCTGCCGCGCGCGCTGCTCGGTCTGCTCTGCCTGTGGCGCTGGAAACGCGGCCTGGCCCACCTCGACCTGGACCTCGACGACCCATGCTACAGCCTGCTGCGCGAACGCTTGATGCCGGCCAGCGAACGCCTCGGCGTCAGCGTCGCGGCACCGGACTGGCTGCCGGAGCCGCAGGGCGGCCAGTCCAGCCAGGAAGCCGCCGGAGCGGTGCTGGTGGCGGTGGAGCTGGACGATCGCCGGCCCTGGCCGCCGAAGCTCGCCGAAGGCGTCGCCGACGCCGGCATCCTCGACGACGGCCAGCAGCGCCGTCGCCTGCTCGAACAACTGACCCGCTACCCGCCGGCGCGCCTGGCCATCGCCTGCGACCCGCGTCGCTCGCCGGACCGCGGCACCCTGGCACTGCTCGGCGAACTCGCCCGCTGCGCCGCCAGCACCCGCATCTGGCTGCTCCAGGCTCCGCCCGGCGAAGCGCTCGACAGCGACCGCCTGGGTGACTGGCACGCCGCCCTGGAACGCCTGCAACTGCCGCACGGCGAGACCTCGCCGCTGGCCTGGCTGGAGACCGGCCATGACTGAGCCGCTGATCCTGGCCGTGGTCGGCCACACCAATACCGGCAAGACCTCGCTGCTGCGCACCCTGACTCGCGACCGCGGATTCGGCGAAGTCTCCCATCGCCCCAGTACCACCCGCCACGTCGAGGGCGCCAGGCTGTCGGTGGACGGCGAAGCGCTGCTGGAACTCTACGACACGCCCGGCCTGGAAGACGCCATCGCCCTGCTCGACTACCTGGACGCCCTGGAGCGCCCCGGCGAGCGTCTCGATGGCCCGGAACGCATGGCGCGGTTGCTGGACAGCAACGAAGCGCGCGGGCGTTTCGAACAGGAAGCCAAGGTGGTCCGCCAGTTGCTCGCCTCCGACGCCGGGCTCTACGTGATCGACGCCCGCGAACCGGTACTGGCCAAGTATCGCGACGAACTGGCGGTGCTCGCCGGCTGCGGCCGGCCGCTGCTGCCGGTGCTGAACTTCGTCGCCAGCCCGCAGCATCGCGAGGAGGAGTGGCGCGCCGCCCTCGCTCGCCTGGGCCTGCACGCCCTGGTGCGTTTCGACAGCGTGGCGCCGCCGCTGGACGGCGAACAGCGCCTCTACGAGAGCCTGGCGCTGCTGCTGGAGCGCGCCCGGCCGCAACTCGACCGGCTGATCGCCGACCATGAGACCCAGGCCGCCGCGCGCCTGCGCGCCGGGCAACGGCTGATCGCCGAATTGCTGGTCGACGTCGCCGCCTGCCGGCGCCTGGTGCCCGGCGGCGAAAGCGCCGTGCAGGAAGCCACCCGCGACCTGCACCAGCAGGTGCGCAAGCGCGAGCAGGCCTGCGTGGAAGCGTTGCTGCGGCTCTACGCCTTCGCCAGGGACGACGCCCGCGCCGCCGACCTGCCGCTGCTCGACGGCCGCTGGGGCGACGATCTGTTCAATCCGGAGACCCTGCGCCAACTCGGTATCCGCCTCGGCGGCGGGGTTGCGGCCGGTGCCGCGGCCGGCGCCGGCATCGACCTGCTGGTGGGCGGCGTCACCCTTGGCGCCGCCGCCGCCCTCGGCGCCCTCGCCGGCGGCGCCTGGCAGACCGTCGGCCACTACGGCTCGCGCCTGCTCGGCAAGCTCAAGGGCGCCCGCGAGCTGACTGTCAACGACGCCGTGCTGCGCTTGCTCGCGCTGCGCCAACGGCAGCTCCTGGCAGCCCTGCAAACGCGCGGCCACGCGGCGGTCGAGGCGATCCGCCTGGAAACCCCGGAGGACAAGCAGTGGCGCGAAGGCAAGCTGCCGGAAGCGCTGCGCAAGGCGCGCGCGCATCCGGAGTGGTCGTCGCTGAACGGCAGGCGGGTGGGCGGCAGCGACCGCCAGGAACAGATCGACGCGCTGGCCGAATTGCTGGAGAGCGGGCGCGGGGAATGACAGACTGGGCGACGATCGCCCAAGAGGTAGGCCCATGCCCTTCGTTTCCTACGCGCAGAACCTGGAAGACGTCCGACTCTGGCGGGCCCTGAAACTCTTCCCCAGGGGGTTCTACATCGACGTCGGCGCCAACCACCCGCGGATCGACTCGGTCACCCTGGCGTTCTACGAGCGCGGCTGGCGCGGCATCAACATCGAACCGCTGCCCCACCTGCACCGCGAGCTGGAGCGGGAACGGCCGGAAGACCTCAACCTGAACCTCGCCATTGGCGAGCGCGAAGGCCGCGCCACGCTCTACGAGATGGCCGCCTCGGGTCTCTCCACCCTGGACCCCGAGCTAGCCCGCCAGCGCCAGGCCGAGGGCTGCACGGCCACCCCGCGCGAAGTGAAGGTCAGCACCCTGGACGCGATCTGCGCGGCCCATGTCGAAGGGCCGATCCACTTCCTCAAGATCGACGTCGAAGGGCTGGAAGGCGCGGTGCTCCGCGGCCTCGACCTGAACCGCTGGCGCCCGTGGCTGATCCTCGCGGAAACTCCATTCGACCACGACCCCGAGTGGAAAGCGCCGCTGCTCGCCGCGGGCTACCGTTTCGTCCACTTCGACGGCCTCAACGGCTATTACCTGGCGGAGGAACAGGCACGCCTGGAAGGCGCCTTCGCGCTACCGCCGAACCTGCTGGACGACTTCCAGCTCTGCCATGGCCATGCCATGAGCCATCCGGTCGCTCCGCTGGAGCAGGCCCTGGAACAGGCGCTGCAACGCGCAGAAGATGCGGAGCGGGCTTTGCGGGACTGGCGCGCGCTTCCCTGGTACCGTCGCCTGTTCGGTTGAGCGGAGCCGACGGCTCCGCCGAAGGGTCAGACCGCGACCGGTGCCTTGATGTGCGGATGGGCCTCGTAGCCGACCAGCTCGAAGTCCTCGAAGCGAAAGTCGAACAGATCCTTCACCTCGGGATTCAGCTTCATGCTCGGCAACGGCAGCGGCTCGCGGGTCAGCTGCAGGTCGGCCTGCTCCAGGTGGTTGGCGTACAGGTGGCAATCGCCGCCGGTCCAGATGAACTCGCCCGGCTGCAGGCCGGCGACCTGCGCCACCATCAGGGTCAGCAGGGCATAGCTGGCGATATTGAAGGGTACGCCGAGGAAGATGTCCGCCGAACGTTGGTAGAGCTGGCAGCTGAGCTTGCCGTCGGCGACGTAGAACTGGAACAGCGCGTGGCAGGGCGGCAGGGCCATCTCGTCGATCAGCGCCGGGTTCCAGGCGGAGACGATCAGCCGGCGCGAGTCCGGATTCTTCTTCAGCATCGCCATCAGGTTGGCGATCTGGTCGATGTGGCGGCCGTCCGGCGCCGGCCAGGAGCGCCACTGGTAGCCATACACCGGGCCGAGGTCGCCGTTCTCGTCGGCCCATTCGTCCCAGATCGAGACGCCGTGCTCCTTGAGGTAGGCGATATTGGTGGAGCCCTTGAGGAACCACAGCAGCTCGTGGACGATCGACTTGAGGTGGCACTTCTTGGTGGTCACCAGGGGGAAGCCCGCGGCCAGGTCGAAGCGCATCTGGTGGCCGAACACGCTATAGGTGCCGGTGCCGGTGCGGTCGCTCTTGAAGGTGCCGTGCTCGCGCACGTGGCGCATCAGGTCGAGGTACTGTTTCATCGGAGGCTCGGATCGATATCGGTGCGGCGCCGACGTGGCGGCTCCCACCGAGGGATGACAGAAGGATGGCCAAGTCTACGGCGACGGAGCCTGCATCGCCAGTTCGGCGCGACCGGCGCAAGCCATGCACGCCCTGGAGCGGAAAGCCGGCTGCCCGGAGCGGATGACGCCTGCGACGTTATCCGCCCCGGGCACGAAAAGCGGCTCAGGCCGCCTTCGGCTGCGCCGCGTCGCGGCGGTAGGCCCAGACCATCAGGGCAATGCCGGCCAGCACCATCGGTACGCAGAGCACCTGGCCCATGGTCAGCCAACCCCAGGCGAGGTAGCCGAGCTGGGCATCCGGCACGCGGACGAATTCGACGACGAAGCGGAAGATCCCGTAGCACAGCACGAACAGGCCGGAGACCGAGGCGGTCGGCCGTGGCTTGCGGGTGAACAGCCAGAGGATGACGAACAGCGCCACGCCTTCCAGGGCGAACTGGTACAGCTGCGAGGGATGCCGCGGCAGCGGGCCGCCGTTGGGGAAGACCATGGCCCAGGGCACATCGCTGACCTTGCCCCACAGTTCCGAGTTGATGAAGTTGCCGATGCGCCCGGCGCCCAGGCCGATGGGCACCAGCGGGGCGATGAAGTCCATCAGCTGGAAGAAGCTCTTGCCATGGCGCTTGCCGAACCACCAGACCGCCAGCATCACGCCGAGCAGGCCGCCATGGAAGGACATGCCGCCTTTCCAGACCTCGAAGATCAGCGTCGGGTTGGCGATGTACTCGTCCAGGTTGTAGAACAGCACGTAGCCCAGGCGGCCACCGAGGATCACGCCGCAGGCGACCCAGAAGACCAGGTCGGAAAGGCGCTCCTTGGTCCAGGTCGGGTCGAAGCGCTTCATCCGGCGCGACGCCAGCAGCCAGGCGCCGCCGATCCCGATCAGGTACATCAGCCCGTACCAGTGGATCTTCAGCGGGCCGATGGCCAGCGCAACCGGATCGATCTGGGGATACGTCAGCATCGATAACTCCTACGACAGAAAAGCGAGATCGGGGGTCAGGAAACTTATGCCCACGCTGAACAGCAGCAGGGCGAACAGTCGCTTGAGTACGCGCGGCGACAAACGATGCGCCAGGCGCGCGCCGAAGCGGGCGAACAGCATACTGGTGGCGGCGATGCCGACCAACGCCGGCAGATAGACGTAGCCCAGGCTCCACTCCGGCAACTGCGGGTTGTGCCAGCCGACCGCGATGAACGACAGAGCGCCGGAAATGGCGATAGGAAGGCCGCAGGCCGAGGAAGTCGCCACCGCCTGCTGCATCGGCACGCTGCGCCAACTGAGGAAAGGCACGGTCAGCGAACCGCCGCCGATGCCGAAGATCGCCGAGGCCCAGCCGATCACCGCGCCGGCCAGGGTCAGGCCGCCCTTGCCGGGCACCTCGCGGCTACCCTTGGGCTTGAGGTCGAGAACCATCTGCAAAGCGACCAGGATGGCGAACACCCCGATTATCTTCTGCAACAGCGGCCCCTTGATCTGCGCCGCGGTCAGCGCGCCGAGGGCACTGCCGATGAGGATGCCGAGGGTCATCCAGGCGAACACCGGCCAGCGCACCGCGCCGCGCCGATGGTGTTCGAGAATGGAATTGATCGAAGTGAAGACGATGGTCGCCAGGGAGGTGCCGACCGCCATCTGGGTCAGGACGTCGCCGCCGAAACCGTGCGCGGTGAAGCTGAAGACCAGCGCCGGGACGATGATCAGGCCGCCGCCGACGCCGAACAGTCCGGCCAGCACGCCGGCACAGGCGCCCAGCACGATATAGAGGAGAAACTCCATGCACGCCCCCGTTGGAAAGCCGGCATGGTAACGGAATTGCGCGCCGTGCGGCAGGCGTCGTGCTTGAACGGCGATGGCGGATGCCTTTAGCCTGACGGCCAGCCCATCCCAAGGATCGCGCATGTGCCTGATCGTCTTCGCCTGGCAACCGGGGCACGCCCTGCCGCTGCTGGTCGCCGCCAACCGTGACGAATTCTATGCCCGCCCGAGCCTGCCGCTGGCGGCCTGGGAGGACGCCGAGGGGGTATTCGCCGGACGCGACCTGGAGGCCGGCGGCACCTGGCTGGGGCTCGGCCCGGCCGGCCGTTTCGCCGCCCTGACCAACGTCCGCGATCCGTCGCAGGCTCTCGGCAAGCGCTCCCGTGGCGAACTGGTGGCGGACTTCCTGCGCGGCGGCGGCAACCCGGCCGACTACCTGGCGCAGGTCGCCGGGCGCGCCGCGGACTATTCCGGCTTCAACCTGCTCATTGGCGATCGCCATCAGCTCTGGCACTACAACCCCCGCGTAGGGCCACCGCGCCTGCTGCCGGCGGGGATCTACGGGCTGTCCAACGCGGCCCTCGATACGCCCTGGCCGAAGCTGCTCAAGGCTCGCGCCGCCCTCGCCGAGCGGCTTGCCGAGCCGCATCCGCAGGCCCTGCTGGAGCTGCTGGCCGACGCAGCGCCGGCCGCCGACGGCCAGTTGCCGGATACCGGCGTGGGTCTGGCCACGGAACGCCTGCTCTCCAGCGTGTTCATCGCCAGCCCGAGCTACGGCACTCGCGCCAGCAGCGTCGTACGGGTACACGCCGACGGCACGCGGGAGATGATCGAGCGCAGCTTCGGGCCGTCCGGCGCCCGGCTCGGCGAGGTCAGCCTGGTGCTGCCGCCAGGCTGACCTTCAGCAACAGGCCACGCAATCGCGACGCTGCTTGGCCCGATAGAGGGCGTCGTCCACCCGGCACAGCAGCAGGTCGAGGGTCTCGCCATCATTCAGCACGCCGACGCCAAAGCTGGCGGTCAACCGCTCGCCCATCTCGAAGGACTGCGAGCGAACCCGCTGGCGCAGGCGTTCGGCCAAGGCCGCCGCGGCCTCCAGGCCGGTTTCCGGGAGCAGCAGGATGAACTCCTCGCCACCCCAGCGCGCCAGCACGTCGACCTCGCGCAGCTCGCTGGCAACCAGGCGGCCGAAGGCGACCAGCACGCGATCACCGGTGGAGTGGCCGAACAGGTCGTTGATCCGCTTGAAGTGATCGACATCGATCATCACCAGTGCCGTGGCGCGTCCATGGCGCTGCCGGCGCATCCATTCATGGTGCAGGCACTGCTCGAACTTGCGTCGGTTGTACAGCTCGGTGAGCGGATCGATTTCGCTCAGGCGCTGGGCCTCGGCCATCTTCGAGGCCAGCGCCTGGTTGACCCGGTGCAGCGCCTCGGTGCGCTCGGCCACCAGTTCCTCGAGACGCAGGTTCCAGTCGAACAGTTCCTCGTTGCGCTGCTGCAACTCCAGCTCGACCAGCTTGCGCTGATGGATCTCGTGGTGCGCACCGATCATCCGCCGCGGCTCGCCGCGCTCGTCGAACTCGACGAAACGCCCGCGATCGCTGATCCACAGGTAATCCCCGCTGTAGGTGCGGCAGCGGTATTCCTCGCAGTATTCCGGGCTTTCGCCGTCGAGGTAGGCCTGGAAGCTGGCCATCACCCGCGGATAGTCCTCGGGATGGATGATGCTCTTCCAGGTCTCCACGCTCTCCGGCAGGCTATGCGGCGGATAGCCGAGCATCAGGTACCAGCCGGCGCTGCGGCTGACCTGGTTGGTCGCGATGTTCCAGTCCCAGATCCCGTCGCTGACGATCTCCAGGGCATATCGCAGGGTTTTCTCAAGGTCTTCGCGTGACAGCGGAAGAAGACCTGGCGGCTTCGACGCCCGTTCGTCCATTTTGCGGCAATCCCTCGCACGTTCGACTGGCCAGTGGCCTCTACCGAATGGCAGGCAGTCTATACGCTTGCGGGGAAAGCGTAAGCGCCGCACGACGAAGCGTCCGGCGCGCGGGAAATCAGGGCTGGACGGTAGCCGCCGGGTTGATCACGCGACCCAGGCCGAGGTTGCGCAACGCCAGGTGCAGCGAGCTGTGGATGACCTGCGGGTTGTCGAAGGTGAGCAACTGGCCGAGCAGGTCCCGGGCCTTGTCCAGGGTGATCTGGCGCAGCAGCCACTTCACCTTGGGCAGGTTGGTGGCGTTCATCGACAGGCTGTCGAAGCCCATCGCCATCAGCAGCACGGCAGCCGCGGGATCGCCGGCCATCTCGCCGCAGATGCTCACCGGCTTGCCTTCCAGGTGGGCATCGTCGACCACCTTCTTCAACGCATGCAGAACGGCCGGATGCAGGTAGTCGTAGAGGTCGGCGACCCGCGGATTGTTGCGGTCGACCGCCAGCAGGTACTGGGTCAGGTCGTTCGAACCGACCGAAAGGAAGTCGACCTGGCGGGCCAGCTCGCGGGTCTGGTACACGGCGGCGGGAATCTCGACCATCATGCCGATGGGCGGCATGGCGATGTCCACGCCCTCGTCGCGCACCTCGCCCCAGGCGCGGTGGATCAGGTGCAGGGCCTCTTCCAGCTCGTGGGTGCCGGAGATCATCGGCAGCAGGATGCGCAGGTTGTCCAGTCCTTCGCTGGCCTTGAGCATGGCGCGGGTCTGGACCAGGAAGATCTCCGGGTGGTCGAGGGTGACGCGGATGCCGCGCCAGCCGAGGAACGGGTTGTCTTCCTTGATCGGGAAGTAGGACAGCGCCTTGTCGCCGCCGATATCCAGGGTGCGCATGGTCACCGGCAGCGGGTGGAAGGCACTGAGCTGCTCGCGGTAGATCGCCAACTGTTCCTTCTCGCTGGGGAAGCGGTCATTGATCATGAACGGCACTTCGGTGCGGTACAGGCCCACGCCCTCGGCGCCACGCTCCTGGGCGCGGGCGACATCGGCGAGCAGGCCGGTGTTGACCCAGAGCGGCATGCGGTGGCCGTCGAGGGTCTCGCAGGGCAGCTCGCGCAGGGCCGCCAGGCCCTTGCTCAGCTCGCGCTCCTCGGCGACCACGTCGCTGTACTGGCGCACCAGCTCGGCGGAGGGGTTGGTGTAGACCTCGCCGTGGTAGCCATCGACGATCAGGTCGATACCGTCGACCTTGGAGTACGGCAGGTCGACCGCCCCCATCACCGTGGGGATGCCCATGGCACGGGCGAGGATCGCCACGTGCGAGTTGCCCGAGCCGAGCACCGAGACCAGGCCGACCAGGCGCCCTTCCGGCACCTCGCCGAGCATCGCCGGCGACAGCTCCTCGCTGACGATGATGGTCTGTTCCGGGTAGGTCAGGTTCTGCTTGCGTTCTTCCTGGAGGTAGGCGAGCAGGCGGCGACCTATGTCCTTGACGTCGGAGGCGCGCTCGCGGAGATAGGCGTCGTCCATCAGCTCGAAGCGCTGCACGTGCTCCATCACCACCTGGCGCAGGGCGCCCTGGGCCCACTGGCCGGTACGGATGATGCGCTTGACCTCGTTGCCGATGGAGGCATCGTCGAGCATCATCAGGTAGACGTCGAACAGCGCGCGTTCTTCCTTGCGCAGCTGGCTGGCGAGCTTGCTCGACAGCGCGCGCATGTCGGCGCGAACGCCCTCCAGGGCCTGCTTGAACAGGGCGATCTCGGCGTCGATGTCGTCGACCTGCTTGTCCGGCACCACTTCCAGGTCGGCCGGCGGCAACACCACCACCGCCTTGCCCACCCCGACCCCGGGGGCGCCGGGCACGCCGACGAACTTGGCTTCCTGGATGCCCTTGCCGAGCTTGCCCAGGCCGCGGATCGAACCGGTCGCCTCGGCATGCGCGATGACCCCGGCGAGCTGGGCGCTCATGGTGACGAGGAAGGCTTCCTCGCCTTCGTCGAACTGGCGGCGCTCCTTCTGCTGCACCACCAGCACCCCCATCACCCGCCGATGGTGGATGATCGGCGCGCCGAGGAACGACGCGTAGCGCTCCTCGCCGGTCTCGGCGAAATAGCGGTAGCGCGGGTGGGCGGCGGCGTTCTCCAGGTTGAGCGGCTCCTCACGGGTGCCGACCAGGCCGACCAGGCCTTCGCTGGGAGCCATGCTGACCTTGCCGATGGAACGCTTGTTGAGGCCTTCGGTGGCCATCAGGACGAAACGCTGGGTCTCGGTGTCGAGCAGGTACACCGAGCAGACCTGGGTACCCATGGCTTCCTTGACCCGCTGCACGATGATGCCCAGCGCCGCCTTCAGATCCTTGGCGGAGTTCACTTCCTGGACGATCTTGCGCAGCGTGTTGAGCATGCTCGGGGCCTTGTCTCCGTGTTCAGTCCCGCGCCAGAAGGCGCGGGGCCAGTTCCTTCAGGGCGCGGCGGTAGACCTCGCGCTTGAAGGTCACCACCTGTCCCAGGGGGTACCAGTAACTCACCCAGCGCCAGCCGTCGAACTCGGGCTTGCTGGTGATATCCATGCGCACGCGCGCCTCGTCGGACATCAGCCGCAGCAGGAACCATTTCTGCTTCTGGCCGATGCACAGCGGCTGGCTGTGGGTCCGCACCAGGCGCTGCGGCAAACGGTAGCGCAGCCAGCCGCGGGTGCAGGCCAGGATGCGCACGTCCCCGGCCTCCAGCCCGACTTCTTCGTTCAACTCGCGATACAGCGCCTCTTCCGGCGTTTCGCGATCATTGATGCCTCCCTGCGGGAACTGCCAGGCTTCCTGATTGATACGCCGCGCCCACAGCACCTGCCCCGCCTCGTTGGCGAGAATGATGCCGACATTCGGGCGAAAACCATCGGAATCGATCACGCTGGGACATCCTCGAAATCGCATGTGCCCGCATTGTTCCATAAAGCTTGTGATAGCGGCAACGCGCGGCTTTGCGACTCGTGCGGGGAGGATACAGGGCCGGCAAAAGCCGGTAGGCTAGGGGCTTTCCCAAGGCCCGGTGGGAGCCTTCGCAAAAGGCTCTCGCGGCCCTTCCGCCACCCGCCAACCGATGGAGTCACCCCGTGCGTCTGGCCCTTTTCGATCTCGACAACACCCTGCTCGCCGGCGACAGCGACCATAGCTGGGGCGAATGGCTGTGCCAGCGCGGCCTGGTCGACGCCGCCGAATACCAGGCGCGCAACGACGCCTTCTATGCCGACTACGTCGCCGGCAAGCTCGACGTCCTTGCCTACCAGGCCTTCACCCAGGCGATCCTCGGTCGCACCGAGATGGCCCAGCTGGAAACCTGGCACCGCCAGTTCATGCAGGAAGTGATCGAGCCGATCGTGCTGGCCAAGGGCGAGGCGCTGCTCGCCGAGCACCGCGCCGCCGGCGACCGGCTGGTGATCATCACCGCCACCAACCGCTTCGTCACCGGCCCGATCGCCGAACGGCTCGGGGTGGAGACCCTGATCGCCACCGAGTGCGAGATGCGCGACGGCCGCTACACCGGGCAGACCTTCGACGTGCCCTGCTTCCAGGGCGGCAAGGTGGTGCGCCTGCAACGCTGGCTCGACGAGAACGGCCTGGACCTGGAAGGCGCCAGCTTCTACAGCGACTCGCTGAACGACCTGCCGCTGCTGGAAAAGGTCAGCCGGCCGGTGGCCGTCGACCCCGATCCGCGCCTACGCGCCGAGGCGGAAAAACGCGGCTGGCCGATCATTTCCCTGCGTTGACCCACTGACAGGCGCGCCGTCCGACGGGCGGCGCCACGGCGGCCCCAGGATGCCCCACACAGCCCCCGCTCCCGGCTCGCTGCGGCCGGTCGTGATCGTCGCCCTGGTCACCGCGCTATGCCTGGCCGGCGACTCGATGCTTTATATCGCCTTGCCGATCTACTGGCACGAGGTCGGCCTGGAGGCGCTCTGGCAGGTCGGCGTGCTGCTGTCGATCAACCGCCTGATCCGCCTGCCCTTCAATCCGCTGATCGGCCGCCTGTACAAGCACCTGGCACTGAAGACCGGCCTGCTCCTGGCGGTCGTCATCGGCGTGCTGAGCACCGCCGGCTACGGCCTGGCCAGCGGTTTCCTGGCCTGGGGGCTGCTGCGCGGACTGTGGGGGATCGGCTGGTCGTTCTTCCGCATCGGCGGGCTCTCGGCGGTGGTCTACTGCGCCGCCGACCACCAGCGCGGCCGCGCCATGGGCCTGTACAACGGCCTCTACCGCCTGGGCAGCCTGGTCGGCATGCTGCTCGGCGGGCTGCTGGTGCCGGTCCTCGGCCTGCCGGCGCTGGCGCTGTCCTTCGCGCTCCTGGCACTGCTCGGCCTGCCGCTGCTGGCGAAGGGTTTCGACCTGCCGGAGAGTCCCGCCGGACATGCGCGGACCTCCGCCGCAACGGCAGCCACCAGCGTCGCCAGGCGCCCGCCGCCGCGCGGCCTGGTGATCCTCAGCGGCTTCGCCACCGCGCTCCTGATCCAGGGCGTACTCGCCGCCACCCTGAGCGCGCTGATCGCCCGCAGCTTCGGCACCGAGGTCAGCCTGCTCGGCCTGGCGCTCAGCGCCGCCGGCCTCTCCGGGATCATCCAGGCCCTGCGCTGGTCCTGGGAGCCCTGGCTGGCCGGGCGCTTCGGTGCCTGGTCGGATGGCCCGCGCGGGCGTCGGCGCTTCTACGTGGCTGCGCTACTGGTCGGCGCAATGAGCTTCGGCCTGCTTTCCAGCAGGCTGCCCATTCTCGCCTGGCTGGCCATCGCCCTGCTGGTGATGCTGGTCGCCACCGCCCTCACCACCCTGACCGACGCCCTCGCCGCCGACGTGGCCCGCGCCGGCGACGTGGTCGGTTTCATGACCCGCTACTCCATCGTCCAGGACCTCGGTGCCGCGCTGGGCCCGGCCCTGGCCTTCCTCCTGCTGGAGCGGCCCGGCGGCTTCGCCTGGTTGTACTGGGGCGGTTCCCTGGCGCTCCTGGTCCTGGCGTTGCTCTGGTTGCGCCGAGCGGACTCTCAGACCGGCTTGTTGACCATCAGGTAGAAGATGACCATGAAGGCGATGAAGGCCGGCCAGCCGAGGATGAACCAGGCGTTCATGTAGCGGTACGCCAGCGGTTCGATGGGCCGCGCCTCGCGCAAGGCCGCCTCGGCCATGTCGCGTACGCGGATCTGCAACCACACCACCGGTAGCCAGCAGAGCCCGGCGAACACGTAGAGGCCCAGGCTCCACAGCAACCAGCCCTGGGCCAGCGACCAGCCGGCGACATGCACCATGGCCAGGCCGCTGAGCGGCTGGAACACCGCGGTGGTGGCGATGAACAGCCAGTCGGCGGTGACCAGGTGGCGGAAGGTCACCGCGATCACCGGCAACTGCCCGCTGCGCCAGGCACGCAGGGCGTAGTAGGCCGACCCCAGGCCGGTGCCGAAGAGAATGGTCGAGGAAAGGATATGCAGGGTCTTCAGCAGCAGGTAAAGGTTCATCCACGGGCCTCCCTGGCTCGAGGTTCGTCGCCCAGCAGCCAGAGCGTGGCCACCATCAGCACGATGTTCTTGCCGACCGCCATGTAGGGGTCGTACCAGTAGTGCGGCAGGATCAGGCTGATCGCCAGGCTGTAGCCAAGCATCAGCCAGAACTGCGCCAGCAGCGCGCGCCGACGCCAGCGGCGGAGCAGCAGGCCGACGCCGAGCGCGCCGTCGAGCAGGGCCCCGGCGATCACCGCCAGGCTCGCCGGCCAGCCGTGGATGCCGGCCTCGCCGAGGATCCGCAGGCCCCAGCCGTAACCCGGCCCCAGGCAGGCGACCAGGGTACCCAGCCAGATCAGCACCAGGGCCGCCAGCATCAGCGGCCGCATCAGCGCCGCCAGGCTGCGTGCCGCCTGCGGCCAGCCGAGCAGCCGACTGGCCAGCGGCGCGCAACGATAGCCGCAGGCCTCATCGAGGAGTGCCGGGTCGGCCAGGTTGTCGTGGCGCACCAGCTTCAGCATCGATGGACTCAGTGTCCGCCAGCCAGCACGCCGGCCAAGCCCGCCCAACGCATCGAGAAGCGCCGCGGGCGGCACCACATAGCGGCCGCGCGGCCAACCCTGGGCGCGGCGCAGCTCGTCCAGCAGCTCGCCCTGGGTCAGCGCCTGCGGACCCACCAGCGGAATCACCTGCGCCCGCTCCGGCCAGCAGCGCAGCAAGGCCAGCACCGCGCCGACCAGGTCCTCGACATGCAGCGGTTGCAGGCGCGCGCGATTGTCCAGCAAGGGAATCAGCGGTAGCGGCGACAGGCGTTCCAGCCAGGCGCTGCTGGCGCCGCCCGGCCCCAGCAGCAGGGACGGGCGCAGCACCAGCGCCGGGATGCCCAGTTCCAGCAGGTGGCGGTCGGCCGCCGCCTTGCTGGCGAGGAAGGCCACGTCCGGGTGCGCACCGGCGCCCAGCGCGGAAATCTGCAGGACCTTCGCCCCATGGGCCGCAGCGAGGTCGAAGAGTGCTCGCGCGCCGCTGTCCTGGACGCGAGCCATGCTCGCCTCGTCGAGGCTCATGGTGCCGGCGGCGTTGATCAGCAGGTCGACCCCGGCGGGCCAGGCGAAGCTGTCCGGCCTTTCCGCAAGCCGCTCCAGGTCGAGCGCCAGCCAGCGTACGCCGGCAGGCGCATCGACCGGCGGGCGGCGCGCGGTGAGGAGCAGTTCGTGTCCGGCGGCGAGCAGCGCCGGGAGCAGGTGCCGCCCGACGAAACCTCCCGCGCCTACCAGCAGAATACGCATGCGTTCCTACAGAACCGGCGAAGGCCGGTGAAGTCCATTTCGTTGGCGTTTCAGAGCGGCTTGCTGACCATCAGTACCGCCACCGCGATGAAGCTGGCCGCACCGAGCAGGGCCATGACCAGGCCCACCTTGATCTCGCGCAGGGTCTGCTCGCCCAGCGCGGCCCCCGCCGTCTCGGCGGCGCCGGCCTGGTGCTGGACCCGCGCCAGGCGGCCGGCGAGGACCAGCCAGAAGATGCAGCCGAGCAGATAGAGGCAGGCGCCGAACAGCAGCCAGCTCTGGCCCAACGGCCAGCCGGCCAGGTGCACCAGCCACCAGCCGCTGACCGGCAGGGCCAGCAGGCTGAGCCCCAGCAGCGGCCAGCCGATCAGGCGGACCCGCTTGAAACCGCGCGCGATCCGCGCCGCGTCGCCCGTCCGCCAGCTGCGCCAGGCGTAGAACGCCAGGCCGAGCAGGCCGCCGAAGAGCAGCACGGTGGCGACTCCGTGGAGAATCTTGATCTGGAGAAAATGTTCCATCAGCGCATCCTTGTCCGTGTTCCCGGCCCGTTTGAGGGGCCGGGGGCGGGCTCAGTTCCCGAGGAAGGAGATCACCTGCCCGTGAAGCTTAGCAGCCCGTGTCGGCGAGCCGCCGCGGGTCAGCCGAGGAACAGCTGGTAGGCCGGGTTGGCGGTCTCGTCCCAGTACGGATAGCCGATCGCCTCCAGGGTCTGCGGGATCAGGTGGCGCTCGTCTTCCGGCACCTGCAACCCGGCCGCCACCCGGCCGTCGGCCGCGCCATGGTTGCGGTAGTGGAACATCGAGATGTTCCAGCGCCCGCCGAGCTTGGTGAGGAAGTTGAACAGCGCGCCGGGCCGCTCGGGGAATTCGAAGCGGAACACCATCTCGTCGCTGACTTTCACTGCATGGCCGCCAACCATGTGGCGGATGTGCAGCTTGGCCAGTTCGTTGTCGGTCAGGTCGAGGACCGGGAAGCCCTTCTCGCGCAGATAGGCCACCAGCGCCTCGCGCGGGTCGTTCTCCGGGTGGGTCTGCACGCCGACGAAGATGTGCGCCTCGCTGCCGCTGTGGTAGCGATAGTTGAACTCGGTGATCTGGCGCTTGCCGACCGCCTCGCAGAAGGCCTTGAAGCTGCCCGGCCGCTCGGGAATGGTCACCGCGATGATCGCTTCGCGGCGCTCGCCCAGTTCGGCGCGTTCGGCGACATGCCGCAGGCGATCGAAGTTGACGTTGGCGCCGGAGTCGATCGCCACCAGGGTCTGCCCCTCGGCGCGCTCGCGCTCGACGTACTTCTTGATCCCGGCCACCGCCAGCGCGCCGGCCGGCTCGGTGATCGAGCGGGTGTCGTCGTAGATGTCCTTGATCGCCGCACAGATCTCGTCGGTGCTGACGGTGATCACTTCGTCGACGTGGTCCTTGCAGATGTCGAAGGTGTGCTGGCCGATCTGCGCCACCGCCACGCCGTCGGCGAACAGCCCGACCTGGCCCAGCACCACCCGCTCGCCGGCGGCCATGGCCGCCTGCAGGCAGTTCGACTCGTCCGGCTCGACGCCGATCACCTTGATCTCCGGACGCAGGTACTTGACGTAGGCGGCGATGCCGGCGACCAGTCCGCCACCGCCCACCGGGACGAAGATCGCATCGAGGCGGCCGGGCTGCTGGCGGAGGATCTCCATGGCCACGGTGCCCTGGCCGGCGATGGTGTCCGGATCGTCGTAGGGATGGACGAAGGTGTAGCCCTTCTCGTCGACCAGCTTCAGCGCGTGGGCCAGCGCCTCGGGGAAGGCGTCGCCGTGCAGCACCGCCTTGGCGCCGTGGGCGCGCACCGCCTGGACCTTGATCTCGGGGGTGGTCTTGGGCATCACGATGACCGCCCTGATCCCCTGCCGCTTGGCCGCCAGGGCCAGGCCCTGGGCGTGGTTGCCGGCCGAGGCGGCGATCACCCCGCGGGCCTTCTCCTCCTCGGTGAGCTGCGCGACCTTGTTGTAGGCGCCGCGGATCTTGAAGGAAAACACCGGCTGCAGGTCCTCGCGCTTGAGCAGGACCTGGTTGCCGAGGCGTTCGGACAACTGGCGGGCGGGTTGCAGGGGCGTTTCCACCGCGACGTCGTAGACGCGCGAGGTGAGGATCTTCTTGACGTATTGTTCGAGCATCGGAGGCGGTTCGGCGGACTTCACGGAAGCCCGGAGTCTACTCCAGGCCCGCCGGGCGGACTACCGGCGTGCCGCAGGAAAACACCGCGACTGCCGGTCATCCGGGGCAAGACCGGAGGACGCCAGGCCGCTATAATTCGTCCCTTCGTATCGCAGCGGCACAGGACGTGCCGGAAACCCGCCGGGCCGCCCCGGCCGCGCGCACCCTCCGCCTGCGCCGCCGGGACGGCCGGCCAGGCAACCAGACAGGCACCCGGGATGAACCAGGATCAGCTCAAGCAGGCAGTGGCACAGGCCGCCGTCGACCACATTCTTCCGCACCTCGACAGCAAGAGCATCGTCGGCGTCGGCACAGGCTCCACCGCCAACTTCTTCATCGATGCCCTGGCCCGCCACAAGGCCGAGTTCGACGGCGCAGTGGCCAGTTCGGAGGCCACCGCCAGGCGCCTGAAGGAGCATGGCATCCCGGTCTACGAGCTGAACACGGTCAGCGAGCTGGAGTTCTACGTCGACGGCGCCGACGAAAGCAACGAGCGCCTGGAGCTGATCAAGGGCGGCGGTGCCGCGCTGACCCGCGAGAAGATCGTCGCCGCGGTGGCCAAGACCTTCATCTGCATCGCCGATGCCAGCAAGCTGGTGCCCATCCTCGGCCAGTTCCCGCTGCCGGTGGAGGTCATCCCGATGGCTCGCAGCCACGTCGCCCGCCAACTGGTGAAGCTCGGCGGCGATCCGGTCTACCGCGAAGGCGTGCTGACCGACAACGGCAATATCATCCTCGACGTGCACAACCTGCGCATCGACAGCCCGGTGGAACTGGAAGAGAAGATCAACGCCATCGTCGGCGTGGTCACCAACGGCCTGTTCGCCGCCCGCCCGGCCGACCTGCTGCTGCTCGGCACCGCCGACGGCGTCAAGACCCTCAAGGCCTGAGCCCGCTCGCCCCAGGCCGATGACCGGTGCGGGGCGACACTGCAACAAAAGCGGCTACGCTGTGTCTCAGCAGACGGCTGGTCCGTTGCGATCCGCCTCACCCCGTGAACAAGGAGCTAGACATGGCAGCCAAATTCCATCTGAAGAAAGCGAAAGACGGCCAGTTCCACTTCAACCTGCATGCCGCCAACGGCGAGATCATTCTCACCAGCGAACTGTACAAGGCCAAGGACTCGGCGCTCGGCGGCATCGAGTCGGTGCGCAAGAACTCCCAGCGCGACGGTGCCTTCGAGGTCAAGCCGGCCAGCAACGGCAAGTTCCACTTCGTGCTCAAGGCCACCAATGGCCAGGTCGTCGGCCAGAGCCAGCTCTATGCCAGCCAGGCCAACGCCGAAGCCGGCGTGCAGTCGGTGAAGCGCGCAGCGCCGGAAGCCGGTCTCAGCGACGAAAGCTGACCCAGCCCTGGCCGCCGTCGACACCGGCGGCGGCTGCGGGCCTCAGGACAGCCATTCGATGGCGAACGGCTTGTGCCGGATGCGCAAGCGCCGCGCCTCCTGGCACGCCTGCGGCGGCCGACGCTCCAGCGCCTCGACGCAGGCCTGCGGATCGTCCAGCGGCAATTCGCCAAGCACGTCCAGCGGCAACTCCCACCAGCGACTCGCCAGCAGTCGCTCGATCAGCTCCGGCGCGAAGCGATAACGGAGCACCCGCGCCGGCGAGCCCGCCACCACCGCGTAGGGCGGCACGTCGCGATTGACCAGCGAGTGCGCGCCGATCACCGCGCCGGTGCCGATCTCCACCCCATCGAGGATCAGCGCGTCGCGCCCGATCCATACATCGTGGCCGATCCGCGCCGGGGTCGCTTCGCGCTCGGGCTGCAACGGCTTGCGCAACAGCTTCGGATTGGCGGTGAAGGCGTGGGTGCTCAGCCAGTGCATTGGATGCGAGCGGCGCGGCTGACCGATCACCACCCCGGTGGCGATCGAGCAGAAGCGGCCGATGCTGGCCACCTCCAAGAACTCGCAGCCGCTGACCACGTCGGTATAGGCGCCGACCTCCAGTGCCGGCGAATGGATCTTCGCCTTGCCCAGCTTCACGTTCGGCTCCAGCGTCACCTGCGTGCCGTCGCGCAGCGTCTCGACCCCGCTGGCCATGCGGCAACCGTGACGTGCCAGGGCCTTCTTCAGGCGACGGTTGAGCAGGGCTTCGCGGAAAATGTTCATGCGACGGGTATCCAGGAGATCGGCAGGGCGAGCACTGTAAATCGACCGCTCGCGGTTACCAAGCCCCGAAACGGGAAGTCACGCCCCAGTACCGGCCATCGCCGGTAACACTACGTCCAGCACGAAGCTTCCCGCCCATCGCCAGGAGCGACGCTTCTTACAGCCTGGCGACACCGCAGGTCGACCAGGCGTCACTTCGTGCCACCGGGACATGAAACGGTCCGCATCCTGCTTTCCGCGGCGCGAGCATCATTCGATGCACCATCGTACCGACACAGAGGAAAGTGCCGTGTTCAAACCATTAGCTGTCGCTGTAGGCCTGGGATGTGCCGCGCTGTCGTTGGGCGCCAACGCCTACCAATACGGGGAATACGCCGGGGAGACCCTGGAGCGCCTGATCACCGACTACCCGGGCCGCTATCGCGGCACCGCCAGCTTCGCCGGCGCCAGCGAACTGATGCAGTCGCGCCTGGGCTTCGGCTACCAGACCAGTCGCCAGGACTTCACCTGGGCCGGCAACCGCAGTTCACAGAACGTCATCGCCTCGGCGCCCGGTAGCAGCGGGAAGTTCCTGGTACTCGGCGCGCACTACGACACCTACTACGGTCGCCCGACCCTGCAGGGCCTGGACGATAACGCCTCGGGCGCGGCGGTGCTCACCGAGATCGCCCGCAACCTCGGCGGCATCGCCCTGGAGAACGGCCTCGAGGTGGTCGGTTTCGGCGCCGAGGAGGAAGGCCTGCGCGGTTCGCGTGCCTACGTCGAGTCCCTCGACGCCAGCCAGCGCGCCAACCTGCTGGGAATGATCAACCTCGACAGCCTGGTCACCGGCGACAAGATGTACGCCCATGCCGGCTCCAACAGCGTGTCCAGCCCGGCCCTCGGCGCCTACCGCGAACAGATCCTGCGCATCGCCCGCGAGCTGGACATCCCGTTGTTCACCAACCCCGGCCTGAACGCCGAATACCCGACGGGTACCGGCTGCTGCAGCGACGGCGAAAGCTTCAACGGGATGGACATCCCGGTGTTGTTCATCGAGGCGACCAACTGGGAACTGGGCGACCTGGACGGCTACGAGCAGACCGACAACCCGGCGATTCCCGGCGGCTCAACCTGGCACGACCCGGCCGAGGACAACAAGGAAGTACTGACCAACGCCCTCGGCCAGGAGCGCATCGAGCAACGCATGCGCGACTTTTCCCGCCTGCTGACGCGCCTGGTGCTGGAGCTGACCAACGCCGACCTGCTGGCCTCCACCGCCTCCGGCGGCGCCCTGGCGCGGCAGATGGAAGACCAGTTGCAGCGCCAGCATCAGGCACTGACCCGCCTGCACGACCGCCGCTGGCTGACCCTGCTCGGCAGCAACCGGCCGGTAGGCAGCTTCGACGGCGAGGTGGGCGCGGAGGGCGAGGTCTCGCCGGACAGCGGTTTCGACATGCCTGGCAATCCGGAGTCCAGGCGCGCCGGCGTGCATCTGCTCGGCGACTACCGCTACAGCGAGGCCCTGACCCTTGGTGGCAGCCTGGCCTTCCAGCGCAGCCGCGACAAGCTGGACCATGGTGGGCGCATCGAGGGCGACACCTGGCAGCTCGGCCTGTTCGGCCTGTACAACGACGGCGGTCCGGAATGGCTGGCCGGCGAGCTGAACCTCGGGCATACCCGCTACGACAGCAAGCGTTCGGTCTACCTCCAGGCCGCCGGCGGGCCGGTGCTGCTCGACCAGCGTCTGTCGGGCGACACCTCGGCCTGGTCCTGGGGTGCCCGGCTGGAAGGCGGCTATGACTTCAGCTTCGGCGAACTGCGGAGCGGGCCGCTGGCCGGCCTCGACTACATGCGCTACCGCATCGACGACTTCCGCGAGGACGAGGCCCTGCGTACCGCACTCGGCTACGAGAAGCAGGACTACGACTCGCTGGAGGCGAGTCTCGGCTGGCGCCTGCGCGGCGAGCTGGCGCTGGGCGCGAGGATGCGCCTGCAACCCTACGCCAGCCTGCGCTGGGTCCGCGAGCTGGCGGACGGACGCCTGGACGACATGGACCTGACCAGCCGCGGCGACGGGCGTGTCCGGGTCGCCGACATGGGCGGCGTGGACAAGGATTTCGGCCGCGCCCAGCTTGGCGCGCAACTGGCAATCACCGAGCAGCTCGGGGTCTTCGCCGAAGCCAACAGCCGCTTCGCCCACAGCGAAGGCAACCAGGCGGGCTATTCGCTCGGGGTGAACTGGCAGTTCTGAGCGGGCCAGGGGACGCTCCTGCCGTCCCCGTAGGCCGCGTCAGGGCTGCGCCGGCTCGTCCTTGCTGAACACGTAGAACAGGTTCGGCTCGCTGACTAGGTAGAGCACGCCACGGTCGTCCATCGCCACGCCCTCGGCCTGCGGCACGCTGCGCTTCAGGCCGTGCATGCCGCGCAGCAGCGACAGGGTGCTGACCGGCTCGCCGTCGGTGTCCAGCTCGACTACCAGACGCGACTCGTCGGACAACGCCAGCAGGTGCCCGGTGCCCTCGTCGAACTGCAGGCTGGACAGGTCGCGGACGAACAGGCGCTTGTCGCGCCCGGGGTCGTCCACCACGTGCACGGCGAACGGTTTGTCCGCCTGGGTGTGGGGGAAACCGTGGATCTCGTAGATGCGCACCGGGTCACGCTCCTTGGCGACGAACAGGCGCTTGCCCTCGGCGTCGTAAGCTAGCCCTTCGAAACCCTTGTTGCCGTTGAGGCCGATACCCAGCGAAAGCTGCTGGGCATCGGCAGCGTCGATGAAGCGCGTGTCGTCCTCCAGGCGCACCTTGACCAGGCGTTGCTGGCGCTCGTCGGTGATCACGTAGACACCGCGGCTGATGTACTCGATGGCCTCGGCGTCGCCGAAGCCGGTCAGCGGGATGGTCCGCAGTACCTTGCCCTGCAAGGACAGCTCGATGATCTGCGCCGGCTGGTTGGTCACGGTGAACAGGGTGCGCCGGTCGGGATCGAAGGTCAGCGCGGAAACGTCGTCGTTCAACCCCTCGATGGGCTGCGCCTCGATCCGCACGCGGTAGTCCGGCAGCCATATCGAGCGCTCTTTCCAGGCATCGGCGTGACGCCACTCCTGGACGGCGAACCAGGCCCGGTCGAAGACGCGGAAGCTCTGGCCGAGAAGGACCAGCGCGGCCAGCGCGACCAGCAGGACGGCCAGCAGCAGACGGCGAGGCGTAAAAGCTCGGGACATGGAAAACGGCTCGGGAGTTTGGGCGTGGATAGTCATAGCATAGAGCCTGTACGCTGTATGGAAACGGGCTGCGCCCGACCTTTCCTACGCAAGCTACGGCTCCAGGCTGAAGCCAAGCTTAAAGTCAGCCAGCCGCCCGGGCGACTCGGACAGGTCCGAGTTTCCTGTCCGAAAGAGACGACAAGAGAGCATCCGCAGTCTTCTTCCAGCGCCACCAGATTGGCCTGTTCGATCCCTTATTGGCCGCATCTATCGTTCTGCGCCCGCGGCGCCCCGGTCATTATCGAACCGCAGCAGGTGAAGCGGGCCCCAGAAACCGCAAAACCTCAACAATAACAACTGCTTGACTGCATGGAATTCAGCATGACCAGCGCGATAGCCATCGAGCGGATCTGCATGGAATTCGGTACCCCCGGCCAAGGCCTGAAGGCCCTTGACGATGTGTCCCTGGATATCCACGCCAACGAATTCTTCACCCTCCTCGGCCCTTCCGGCTGCGGCAAGACCACCCTCCTCCGCCTCATCGCCGGCTTCGAACAGCCCAGTTCCGGCAGCATCCGCCTCTATGGCGAACACATGGAAGGCCTGCCGCCGTTCCGCCGCCCGGTCAACACGGTGTTCCAGAGTTATGCGCTGTTCCCGCACATGAGCGTCGCCGAGAACATCGGCTTCGGCCTGGAGATGCAGGGCCGCCCGCGCAGCGAGATCGACGCCACCGTGAGCCGCATGCTCGACCTGGTGAAGCTGCCGGAGGTCGGCAAGCGCCGCGCCGACCAGTTGTCCGGTGGCCAGCAGCAACGCATCGCCCTGGCCCGCGCGCTGGCCAGCCGGCCCAAGGTGCTGCTGCTCGACGAGTCGCTGTCGGCGCTGGACCTGAAGCTGCGCAAGGAAATGCAGATCGAGCTGAAGCGCCTGCAGCACGAGACCGGGATCACCTTCATCTTCGTCACCCACGACCAGGAGGAAGCGCTGACCATGTCCGACCGCATCGCGGTGATGAGCAAGGGCAAGGTGTTGCAGGTCGGCACGCCCAGCGACATCTACGAGGCGCCGCTGAACCGAGCGGTCGCCGACTTCATCGGCGAAACCAACTTCCTCGAGGGCCAGGCCGACGCCGACGGCGTGCGCCTGGCGGACGGCCAGCGGCTGGCCGCGACGACCCCGGGCAGCGGCGCTGTGACCTTGGCGATCCGCCCGGAGCGCACCGAACTGGCCGCCGACGGCCAGTTGGAAGGCGTGCTGGAAAACATCGTCTATGTCGGCACCGATACCGTCTACCACCTGAACGTGGCCGGACAGCCGGGCTTCCGCGTGCGCCAGCAGAACCGCGACGGCGCACGCTGCCCGCACAGTCCGGGGGCGAAGGTGCGGGTGCGGATTCCCGCCGCCGCCATCCGGGTGCTCGCCGAATGAGCACCGCCGGCCGACCTACCGCGCAACAGTCGGTCGAACGCCGGCAGCTGCGTCGGCGCCTGCTGCTGAGCAGCCCGGCGATGCTGATGCTGGTGCTGTTCCTGGTGATCCCGCTGGGCATCATGTTCGCCGTGTCGATCCAGCAATCCGGCGACTACGGCGGAGTGAAATGGGGCCAGCACAGCCTGGAGGCCTACCTCAATTTCCTCTGGGAACGCGACCTGGACGACAGCCTGGTGTTCAACGCCGACTACCTGGGCATCTTCCAGCGCTCGTTCTGGCTGTCGCTGCTGACCACCCTCGGCTGCCTGGCGCTCGGCTTCCCCACCGCGCTGTACCTGGCGTTGCAGCCGGAACGCCGGCGCAACCTGCTGCTGTTCCTGGTCACCGTGCCGTTCTGGACCAACCTGCTGGTGCGGGTCTACGCCTGGATCCTGCTGCTGCGCAACGGCGGGCTGGTGGACGCCGGCCTGCAAGGCATCGGCCTGACCGACACCGGGCTGGGGCTGCTCTATACCGACAACGCGGTGATCATCGGCCTCCTTTATACCTACCTGCCGTTCATGGTGCTGCCGATCTACAGCAGCCTGGAAAAGATGGACTGGCGCCTGGTGGAGGCGGCATTCGACCTCGGCGCCAACCGCTGGAAAGCGCTGCGCCGGGTGATCGTGCCGCTGGCGATGCCGGGGATAGTCGCCGGCTGCATCCTGGTATTCATCCCGGCCCTGGGCAGCTACATCATTCCGGAATTGCTCGGCGGCGGTAAGGCGCTGATGATCGGCAACCTGATCCAGCTGCAATTCGGTACCGCGCACAACTGGCCGTTCGGCGCCGCCCTTTCGTTCGCCCTGCTGGCCTTCGTCCTGCTGGCGATGCTGATCTACAACCTGCGCTTCCGGGCCAACGCCGGCGGAGGCCAGCCATGAACGGCCGCAATCCACTCTGGACCTTCAGCGGCGTGCGCCAGGCCGCCTGGCTGTTCTTCGCCTTCCTCTACATCCCGATCCTGGTGCTGGTAGTGCTCAGCTTCAACAGCGGCCAGTCGGCGACGCTCTGGGAGAGCTTCAGCCTGAAATGGTATGCGGTGGTGGCCAACGATCCGGAAATCCTCCGCGCGGCGAAGAACTCGCTGCTCGTCGCCACCCTCGCCACCCTGGCCTCGACCGTCCTGGCCACCCTCGCCGCGCTGGGCATGCGCGGTCGCGCCTTCCGCGGGCAGACCCTGATGAACGGCGTTCTCGGCCTGCCGCTGCTGGTGCCGGAGATCGTCACCGCGGTGGCGACCCTGATGTTCTTCTCCTTCATCGGCCTGAAGCTGTCGTTGTTCACCATCCTCATCGCCCACATCGTGTTCTGCATCCCCTTCGCCTACCTGCCGATCCGCGCCCGCCTGGAGGGCCTGGACCCGCGCCTGGCGGAGGCCGCCGCCGACCTCTACGCCTCGCCGTGGAAGGCCTTCTGGAAAATCACCCTGCCGCTGCTGATGCCCGGCGTGCTGTCCGGGGCGATGCTCGCGTTCATCATCTCGATGGACGATTTCGTCATCACCTATTTCGTCGCCGGCGCCGGCGCAACCACCCTGCCGGTGTACATCTTCAGTTCCATCCGCATGGGCATATCCCCGAAGATCAATGCGATTTCCTCGATCATCCTCATGATTTCCATCGCCTTCGTCGCCCTGTCGTACTACCTCGGCCAACGCCGCCGCTGAGAACCTGCCTCCACGAAGAAAAAACAGAAGATCGCCAGGAGTCCATCATGACCTACCGCACACCGCTCACCCTGCTCTTCGCCGCCGGTCTAGCCCTGGGCGGCCAGGCTCGCGCCGAAGGCACCCTGCACTTCGCCAACTGGTCGGACTACTACCCGCCGGAGTTGCTGAAGAAGTTCGAGAAGGACACCGGGATCAAGGCCACCCTCGACGCCTACGACAGCAACGAGACGCTGCTGGCCAAGCTCAAGGCCGGTGGCGGCGCCTACGACGTGGTGGTGCCGTCGGACAGTTTCATAGAAATATTCGTCAAGGAGGGGCTGCTGCAAAAGCTCGACAAGAGCCAGTTGCCGAGCCTGGGCAATCTGAAGGAAAACTTCCGGACCCTTGGCTTCGATCCCGGCCACGACTACAGCATTCCCTATCTCTGGGGCACCACCGGCTACAGCTACGATACGGCGAAGGTGCCGGGCGGCAGGCTGGAAGAAAGCTGGAAGCCGTTCTTCGAACCACCAGCCGAGCTGAAAGGCAAGGTGGTGGCTCTGAACTCCATCGAGGAACTGTTCATTCCCGCCACCTACTACCTCGGCATCGACGAATGCACCGAGGACGCCAGGGAAGCGCAGAAGGTCCTCGACCTGCTGCTCAGGCAAAAGCCGGCGCTGGCCATGTACAACAGCGACGGCACCATCGAGCGCATGGCCGCCGGCGAGGTCGCCATGCACCAGCAGTGGAACGGCGCCTTCCACCGCGCCCACGCCCAACGCGCCAGCCTCGAATACGTCTATCCGAAGGAAGGCATCCGGCTGTTCATCGACAACTTCGCGATTCCGCGCGACGCCAGCAACGTCAAGGAAGCCCACGTCTTCATCGACTGGATGATGCGCCCGGAGAACATCGCCGCCGCCTCCAACTTCGCCAAGTACAACAACGCCATCGTCGGCTCGGAGAAATTCATGGAGAAAGCACTGTTCGACGACCCGGCGATCAACACCCCGCAGGACAAGCTCGACCGCCTGAAGCCGTTCAAGCTC
Source organism: Pseudomonas sp. HMSC065H01 (assembly GCF_001815235.1). NCBI lineage: Bacteria > Pseudomonadati > Pseudomonadota > Gammaproteobacteria > Pseudomonadales > Pseudomonadaceae > Pseudomonas > Pseudomonas sp. HMSC065H01. The sequence continues at coordinate 348,789 of NZ_KV819895.1, forward strand.
TGCTCGCCGAAAGCCCTGGCGTTGCGCAGCAAGGTCTGGACCAAGCTTAAGAAATAATCGACGCGGCGCTGGCGGCCAGCTCGCGCCAGCGCTGGCCGGCCAGCCAGCTTGGCCATTTCGATCCCTTTTTGACCGTCTACAGGGTTCTCCCCGGCGAAACCGGATTGCTAGAGTCGAACCGCGCCCTCCTCGAGGGGTCGCCCGGAGCCGCGGAAACGGCGCCGGCAGAGCCCAAGGGAACCTCGCGACCGCGAGCTAGAAATCCAACAAGAACGCTTCCTGAGAACGCCATGAACACTATCGACGCCCCAACGCCCGTGCCCGCACACGCCGCGCGCCCTCTCGTCACTGCCATTTCCACCGACCCGGCGGAAACCCCAGCGGTTTTCCACTAGCCCGTCCATTCACCCGGCGCAGGAAAGGTCCGCCCAAGCGGCCGCCTGCGGGATCGATACGGCATTTCGCGAGGAGCGGAACATGGCCAGCGAACGCAACAACGGCATCCTCATCGGCGGCAAGCGCCCCGAGTACGTCCACAGCGCCCAGGGCACCGGCCTGCGGCGCATCCTCGGGCTTCCCGCCCTGGTCTTCTTCGGGCTGGTCTACATGGTTCCGCTGACCATGTTCACCACCTACGGGGTAGTCACCGAGATCACCGGCGGTCGCACCGCCAGCGCCTACCTGATCACCCTGGCGGCGATGCTCTTCACCGCCTTTTCCTACAGCTTCATGGTGAAGAAATATCCCATCGCCGGCTCGGCCTATTCCTATACCAGCCTCAGCTTCGGCCCCTGCGTCGGCTTCCTCGCCGGCTGGTCGCTGCTGCTCGACTACCTGTTCCTGCCGATGATCAACTACCTGCTCATCGGCCTGTTCCTCAACATCGCCTTCCCGATGGTGCCGGCCTGGGTCTTCGTGCTCGCGGCGATCGGCCTGGTCACCGTGCTCAACGTGATCGGCATCAGCTCGGTGGCCGGCATGAGCAACGTGATCGTCGGCGCCCAGTTCGTCTTCGCCGTGGTGTTCGTCGCCATGGCGGTCAAGCACCTGGCCGGCATCCCCTCGCTGGACCTGAGCCTGCCCTTCGTCGGCGACGGCAGCCAGCCGGGCTTCGCCCCGTTGATGGCCGGCGCGGCGGTGCTGTGCCTGTCGTTCCTCGGCTTCGACGCGGTCTCGACCCTGGCCGAGGAAACCCGCGACCCGCAACGCGACATCCCGCGCGCCATCGTCATCACCACGGTCGGCGCCGGCCTGCTGTTCACCGTGCTGGCGGTCTTCAGCCAACTGGTGTTCCCCGGCAGCGTATTCCAGGACGCCGAGTCGGCGGCCAACGAAGTGATGCTGGCGGCCGGCGGCAAGTTCCTCGCCAGCTTCTTCACCGCCGCCTACGTCGCCGGCGCCGCCGGCTCGGCGCTGGCCTCGCAGGCCTCGGTGTCGCGCATCCTCTACAGCATGGGCCGCGACGGCATCCTGCCGCGGCGCGTGTTCGGCAGCCTCTCGGAGCGCTTCAAGACGCCAGTGATCGCGATCCTGGTGGTCTCGGTGATTTCCCTGCTGGCGGTGGTCATCGACCTCACCACCCTGGCCTCGATGATCAGCTTCGGCGCGCTGGTGGCGTTCTCCGCGGTGAACCTGGCGGTGATCCGCAGCTACCTGCTGCTCGACGGCCGCCGCGCCCCGCGCGACCTGCTGCGCTACGGGCTGGTGCCGGCCATCGGCCTGGGCCTGACCCTGTGGCTGTGGACCAGCCTCTCGGCGCTGACCCTGGTGATCGGCCTGACCTGGTTCGCCGCCGGCCTCGCCTACCTGGCGTTGCATACCGGCGGTTTCCGCCGCAAGGCGCCGACCGTGACCTTCTCCGAACAGAACTGAGCCCGGGAGCCCGACATGCTGACCATCTACAGCGACGACCATCGCCTGCACCACGGCCGGCACGAACTGATCGGCGGCCAGTTCACCCCCTGCTTCGAAAAACCCAGCCGCGCCGACATGGTCCTCGACCGCGTGAAGGCCGTCGGCCTCGGCGAAGTCCGCGCACCGCGCGACTTCGGCCTGGAACCGATCCGCCGGGTGCACAGCGAGGGTTTCGTGCGTTTCCTGCAGAACGCCTGGCAGGACTGGCTGGCCACCGGCCGCAGCCACGATATGCTGCCGATCGCCTGGCCGACCCGGCGCCTGCGGCAGACGGAGCCGGACAACATCGACGGTCGCCTCGGCTACTACTCCTTCGACGCCGGCGCGCCGATCACCGCCGGGACCTGGCAGGCGATCACCAGTTCGGCCAACGTCGCCCTCAGCGGCCAGTCCGAACTCGCCAACGGCGCGCGCTCGGTATTTTCGCTCTGTCGCCCGCCGGGCCACCACGCCGCGGCCGACTACATGGGCGGCTATTGCTTCTTCAACAATGCCGCCATCGCCGCCCAGGCCTTCCTCGACCGGGGCGCCGGGCGGGTGGCGATCCTCGACGTCGACTACCACCATGGCAACGGCACCCAGGACATCTTCTACGACCGCGCCGATGTGCTGTTCACCTCGATCCACGGCGATCCGCGCTTCGAATACCCCTATTTCCTCGGCTACGCCGACGAGAAGGGCAACGGCGTCGGCACCGGCTACAACTTCAACTACCCACTGGCGGCCGGCAGCGACTGGGCGACCTGGAGCCAGGCGCTGCAGGCGGCGATCCGGCAGATCCAGGCCTATGCGGCGGACGTCCTGATCGTTTCCCTGGGGGTGGATACCTTCAAGGAGGACCCGATTTCCCAGTTCCGCCTGGACAGCCCCGACTACCTGCGCATGGGCGAAGCCATCGGCAAGCTCGGCCTGGCCACGCTGTTCGTGATGGAGGGAGGCTACGCGGTGGAGGAAATCGGGATCAACGCGGTGAACGTGCTACAGGGTTTCGAAGGGGTTCACCGGTAAGCCCGCCCGCAACTTCGCCCGGTCGGAACGCGAAACGGCCCGCCTCTCTTCCGGGAGGCGGGCCGTTTCGATTCAGGGCCTTACTTGATCACTTCGACGAACTCGACGTCGATCTCGCGGCCGACCAGGTCGCGGTCGACTTCGCCGGTCAGCTTGACCCGGGTCTTGTCGTTGATTTCCATCGGCGGGAAGTCTTCGTCGTCGATCTCCACCTTCATGCTGCCGGTGGCATCGCGGAACTCGTAGATGTCGCCCTTGATGCGCTTGACGATGGTGCCCTGGAGGACCACCGGGGTGTCGTCGGCGGCTTCCAGCGCGGCCTTCACCGTGGTGGTGGTCGGGGTAGCGCCCGGGCCGGTATAGCCGGCGGCCAGGGTGACGGTGGAGAACAGGCCGATGGCAGCGATGAGGGGCAGGTGACGAAGTTTCATGGGTAACGCCTCGTAGTTGGTTTCGATGGGTCCAGGCTACGAAGCCTTGCTGAAACCAGGCTTAATCGGCGCTTAAGCGAAGCTTAATCGGCGTCGCTGGTGGCCAGGCGCTCGCCGCTCTTCTTGCGGAACACGTAGAACAGGTTCGGCTCGCTGACCATGTAGATGGTGCCCTCGTCGTCGATGGCCACCCCTTCGGCGCGCGGGATCTTGCTGTCCAGGCCGTTGAAGCCGCCGAGCAGGCTGATGAAGCTGACCGGCTCGCCCTTCTCGTCCAGCTCCAGCAGCAGATGCGATTCGGCCGACAGCACCAGGGTATGGCCGGTACGCGGGTCGACGCTGAGGGCCGAGACGTTGCGCATGTACAGGTCGTCGCTCGGTAGCGCGGTCATCGCCCCGCTCAGGCTCGGCCCGCCGTCGCTCTTCCAGCTGAACAGGGTCATCGGATCGCGCTCCTTGCTCAGCAACAGACGCTGCTGGCGCGGATCCCAGGCGATGCCCTCGAAGCCCTTGTTCTTCTTGCCGATATTGCCCAGCGGGAATTCGGCCAGGCTCTTGGTGCTCAGCTCGGCGGTCTGCGGGTCGACATGGAAGATGGTCAGGGTATTGCGGCGCTCGTCGGTCACCGCGACGTTGCCGTTCTCCAGCACCGCCACGCCTTCGGGATTGCTCAGGCCGAGCAGCGGGATAGTGCGCAGCACGTCGCCGGTGAGCGACAGCTCCACCAGCAGCGGCCGCTTGCCGGTAACGGTGAACAGGGTCCTGGTTGCCGGGTTGTAGGCCAGGTCCGAGGTTTCTTCCTCCTCCAGGCCCTGCAACGGCTTGGCGTCGATCACCACCCGATAGCCCGGCAGCCAGATGCTTTCGTCGCGCTGCTGCTGGCTGGCCTGGCTTTCCTTCCACCAAAGGCCGGCGCGATCGTCCCAATGCATGACGATGGTCAGCACCACGCCGACGAGCACGACGAACGCCGGCAGCAGCCAGCGGAAACGGGGAAGCTTGGAGGCAAGGGACATGGGCGAGGCTCGACTGTTTGGCCAGGTGTTTTCTTGGGCGTCGCCATGAAAGGGCATTGCCCCCGGCCTGTCAATCGAAGCGTCGGCCAGCCGACCGACAGTCGTTTCCGCTGCCGGCGCTAGGGAGGCCGGCCGCACCCGGCGGCCGCAGCGGTTCAGAGCACGCGGGTCTCGAAACGGCTGGCGCCCGGCAATTCGAGCAGCAACTCGTCGCCGCTGTTCAGCGGCCCGACCCCGGCCGGCGTGCCGGTCAGCACCACATCGCCGGCCTGTAGCGAGAAATGCCCGGCGATGTGCTGGATCAGCGGCACGATCGGATTGAGCATGTCGCGGCTGTTGCCGTCCTGGCGCACCTCGCCGTTGATGGTCAGGCGGATGCCGATGTCGGTCGGGTCGGGAAACTGGTCGGCGTTCACGAACGGCGACAGCACGCCGGCGCCATCGAAGCTCTTTGCCAGCTCCCAGGGCAGGCCCTTTTCCTTCAGTTTCGCCTGGACCTCGCGCAAGGTCAGGTCCAGCGCCGGCGCATAGCCGGAGATCGCGTCGAGGACCTCCTCGCGGTTCGGCTTGCGCGACAGCGGCTTGCCGATCAGCACGGCGATTTCCGCCTCGTAGTGTACCGAGCCGCGCTCCTGCGGCAGGCTCAGCCCGCCGCTCACCGGCACCACGCAGGAGCCGGGCTTGATGAACAGCAGCGGCTCGGTGGGAACCGGGTTGTTCAGTTCCTTGGCGTGTTCGGCGTAGTTGCGCCCGACGCAGACCAGCTTGCCCAGGGGGAAGTGGATCGGGGTGCCGTCGATATATTGATGCTGGTAACTCATTTACCGACTCCTGAACGGGTGGAAAGGCATCCGTGGCGCCCGCCACAGACGAGAAGGGCCGGATGACCGGCCCTCTGCGTTGCGACACCTGCTACTCGGCGAAGATCTTGCCGGGATTCATGATCCCGTTGGGGTCGAACACCGCCTTCAGTGCCTTCATATAGGCAATTTCGGTTTCCGAGCGGGTGTAGGTCAAGTAGTCGCGCTTGGTCATGCCCACGCCATGCTCGGCGGAAATCGAGCCGTTGTACTTCTCGACGGTCTCGAACACCCACTTGTTGACGGTCGCGCACTTGGCGAAGAACTCGTCCTTGCCGAGGTTTTCCGGCTTGAGGATGTTCAGGTGCAGGTTGCCGTCGCCGATGTGGCCGAACCACACCACCTCGAAGTCCGGGTAGTTGGCCTCGACGATGGCGTCGATGTCCTTGAGGAAGGCGGGCACCCGGGAAACCGTGACCGAGATGTCGTTCTTGTACGGCGTCCAGTGGGAGATGGTCTCGGAGATGTACTCGCGCAGCTTCCACAGGTTCTGCAACTGCTGCTCGCTCTGGCTCATCACCCCGTCCAGCACCCAGCCCTGCTCGACGCAGTGCTCGAAGGTGGCCAGCGCCTCGTTGGCGACTTCCTCGGTGGTCGCCTCGAACTCCAGCAGGGCGTAGAACGGGCAGTCGGTTTCGAACGCCCGCGGTACGTCGCCACGGGCCAGGACCTTGGCCAGGGCCTTGTCGGAGAAGAACTCGAAGGCGGTCAGGTCGAGCTTGCTCTGGAAGGCATGCAGCACCGGCATGATCGAGTCGAAGTCGGGCGTGCCGAGGACCATAGCGGTGAGGTTCTTCGGCGTGCGCTCCAGGCGCATGGTCGCCTCGACCACGAAGCCCAGGGTGCCTTCGGCGCCGATGAACAGCTGGCGCATGTCGTAGCCGGTGGCGTTCTTGATCAGGTCCTTGTTCAGCTCGAGCAGGTCGCCCTTGCCGGTGACGACCTTCATCCCGGCCACCCAGTTACGGGTCATGCCGTAGCGAATGACCTTGATCCCGCCGGCATTGGTGCCGATATTGCCGCCGATCTGGCTGGAACCGGAAGAAGCGAAGTCAACCGGGTAGTACAGGCCGTTTTCCTCGGCGAAGGTCTGCAGTTGCTTGGTAACCACGCCCGACTGGCAGACTACGGTGCGGTCGAAGGCATTGAAGTCGAGTATCCGGTTCATGTAGTCGAAGGCCACCACGACTTCGCCGTTGGCCGCCACGGCCGCGGCGGAGAGCCCGGTACGACCGCCCGACGGGACCAGACCGACCTTGTGCTGGTTGGCCCAGCGGACGATCGCCTGGACCTGCTCGACGCTCTTGGGGAACACGATGGCCAGCGGCGCAGGGGCGAAATGCTTGGTCCAGTCCTTGCCGTAGGCGTCCAGGGAGGCGGCGTCGTCGAGCAGCTTGCCAGGCTCGACCAGGGGCTTGAGCGATTCGATCAGGGCTTCGCGGGTCATTCGGGAACTCTCAAATGATTCATGGTCGTCCTGAGAACAACTCAGGTCGCAACCGGGCAAGGAAAAGGGAGAACATGCTAGCATACGCCCCCCGCGCTTAGTGCCTCTGGGCGCCGAGTTGCGGGTGCCGGCCAGCGCCGGCCGGACCCGCTTCGCGCAGTTCGCTTTCCAGCCACTTCCTCCGGGACAACAGGTTTACGCAGATGAGCAAGACCTCTCTCGACAAGAGCAAGATCAAGTTCCTTCTTCTCGAAGGTGTCCACCAGAACGCCGTGGACACGCTGAAGGCCGCCGGCTACACCAACATCGAGTACCTCAAGACCGCGCTTTCCGGCGACGAGCTGAAGGAAAGGATCGCCGATGCGCACTTCATCGGCATTCGCTCCCGCACCCAGCTGACCGAAGAGGTCTTCGACTGCGCGAAGAAACTGATCGCGGTCGGCTGCTTCTGCATCGGCACCAACCAGGTCGACCTCAACGCCGCCCGCGAACGCGGTATCGCCGTGTTCAACGCGCCCTACTCGAACACCCGCTCTGTGGCTGAGCTGGTACTGGCCGAGGCGATCCTGCTGCTGCGCGGCATCCCGGAAAAGAACGCCTCCTGCCATCGCGGCGGCTGGATCAAGAGCGCGGCGAATTCCTTCGAGATCCGTGGCAAGAAGCTCGGCATCGTCGGCTACGGCTCGATCGGCACCCAGCTCTCGGTACTCGCCGAGGCCCTGGGCATGCAAGTGTTCTTCTACGACACCGTGACCAAGCTGCCGCTGGGCAACGCGGTGCAGATCGGCAGCCTGCACGAGCTGCTGGGCATGTCCGACATCGTCTCGCTGCACGTTCCCGAACTGCCCTCCACCCAGTGGATGATCGGCGAGAAGGAAATCCGCGCGATGAAGAAGGGCGGCATCCTGATCAACGCCGCGCGCGGCACAGTGGTCGAGCTGGACCACCTGGCCGCCGCGATCAAGGACGAGCACCTGATCGGCGCCGCCATCGACGTGTTCCCGGTCGAGCCGAAATCCAACGACGAGGAATTCGCCAGCCCGCTGCGTGGCCTGGACCGGGTGATCCTGACCCCGCACATCGGCGGCTCCACCGCCGAGGCACAGGCCAACATCGGCCTGGAAGTGGCGGAGAAGCTGGTCAAGTACAGCGACAACGGCACCTCGGTGTCCTCGGTCAACTTCCCCGAAGTCGCCCTGCCGTCGCACCCGGGCAAGCACCGCCTGCTGCACATCCACGCCAACATCCCCGGCGTGATGAGCGAGATCAACAAGGTCTTCGCCGACAACGGCATCAACGTTTCCGGCCAGTACCTGCAAACCAACGAGAAGGTCGGCTACGTAGTGATCGACGTCGATGCCGAGTACTCGGACCTGGCCCTGGAGAAACTCCAGCAGGTCAACGGTACCATCCGTAGCCGCGTGCTGTTCTAAGGCAGCGTCCGGCGGAAAGGAAAAAGGAGGCCCAGCGGCCTCCTTTTTTCGTTTCCGTCACTTGACGGTAACGGTGATCTTCTCCGACTCCACGGTCGGCTCCAGCGGCACGTGGTTCTTGTCGCCCACCAGCAGTTGCAGGGTGTGCTTGCCCGGCGGCAGGGTGATCTCGGTTTCGGTCTGGCCCTTGCCGAAGTGGCGGATGTTGTCGGTCATCGGCAGCGGCAGGTTCATCGCCGGCTGCTCCTTCAGGTCCACCAACAGGTGATGGTGGCCGGTATCCGGCATGTCGACGCCGGCCGGCGCCACGCCCATGCCTTTCAGGCCGAATTTCACGGTGAAGGTCTTGTCGACGGTTGCACCATCGGCCGGCGTGATGAAATACACTTTCGCCCCTTCGGGCGCCTTCGTCCGGGGCAGGTCGGCAGCCATCAGGCTGGCGGATGCGCCGAACATCAGGGCGGCTAGACCGAGGCAAGGCAATGTCACTCTCATGGGAGTCTCCTGTTTTCACTTCCGTTAGCACCCGGGAAACACCACTGGACGGAATTTCCCCGGCACTCTTCGTGCCTTCCGAATCAGGGAAAGGCATCGCTGGCACAGCGATTTCCACTGCGAAGCCCGTGTTAGAGCGGCGCTCGCGCACATAATCCGGGTCAATGCCCGCAACCCCTGGAAAGACCGCATGCAACCCAGTAGGTTCGCGATTGTCCAGGACGCGGGCCCGGCTAAGCTGAACGAACAGCATAGGCCCGACCGACGTTCATTCCCACCCGAGGAGTACTACATGCGATTTCTGCCCCGCCTGCTGATGCTGGTATCCCTGGCCGCTCCGCTGGCCCATGCCGAGCTGCTCGACGACGTCCACCAGCGCGGCGCCCTGCGCATCGCCCTGGAGGGCACCTATCCGCCGTTCAACTTCAAGCAGGGCGGCAAGCTCACCGGCTTCGAGACCGAACTGGGCGAACTGCTGGCCGCCGAACTGGCGGTCAAGCCGGAATTCGTCACCACCGAATGGAGCGGCATCCTCGCCGGCCTGCAGAGCGGCAAGTACGACATCGCGCTGAACCAGGTCTCGGTGAACGAGCAGCGGCGCAAGGTCTTCGACTTCAGCGAGCCATACACCATCTCCAGCGCCCAGTTGATCGTGCGCGCCGACGAAACCCGCCAGTTCAAGTCGCTGGAAGACCTCAAGGGCCTCAAGCTCGGCGTCGGCCAGGGCACCAACTACGCCGACCTGGCGAAGTCGGTGGCCGGCGTCAACGTGCGCACCTATCCGGGCGCCCCGGAATACCTGCAGGACCTGGCCAGCAAACGCATCGACGCGGCGCTCAACGACCGCCTGCTGATCCCCTTCGCCATCCGCGAGGCCAAGCTGCCGGTCAAGCCCGGCGCGGCGGTGGGACCGGTGGCGAACATGGCGATTCCCTACCGGAAGAACAATCCGAAGTTCGGCGAGGCGCTGAATGCGGCGCTGGAGAAGATCAAGGCCGACGGCCGCTTCGCCAAGCTCTCGGAAAAGTGGTTCGGCCTGGACGTCAGCCAGCCGCCGAAGTGAGTTCCCGCCCGAACGGGGGAAGCGGCCGCGCCCGAGAGACGCGGCCGTCGTGTTTGTCGATGGAGTGTTGAATGAATTCGCTGCAGAAATTGCTCGAATGGCTCGCCAACCTGGTCGAGCTGCTCGGGATGGCCTGGCCCTTCCTGCTCCAGGGCGCGATGTATACCGTGCTGTTCGCCGCGGTATCGATGGTCCTGGGCCTGATCCTCGGCTTCAGCGTCGCGGTGGTCCGGGTGACCAAGGTGCCGGTGGTCTCGCAGATCGCCGCGGTCTACGTCAGCGCCTTCCGCGGGACGCCACTGCTGGTGCAGATCTTCGTCCTGTACTACGGGCTGCCGAGCGTAGGCATCGAGTTCACCCCGGTCACCGCGGGCATCCTGGCGCTGACCCTGAATGTCGCGGCCTATCTCTCGGAGTCCATGCGCGGGGCGATCCTCGGCATCGACAAGGGACAATGGGAAGCCGGGCTCTCGGTCGGCCTGACCTGGGGCCAGACCCTGTGGAACATCATCACCCCGCAGGCCCTGCGCCTGGCGGTGCCGAGCCTGTCGAACAGCCTGATCAGCCTGATCAAGGACACCTCGCTGATCTCCGTGATCACCGTGACCGAACTGATGCTGGCGACCAAGGAGGTCATCGCCGAGACCTTCCAGCCGCTGCCGCTCTATCTCGCCGCCGCCGGGATCTACTGGCTGCTTTCGGCACTCTTCGAGCGTGTGCAGAAAGCCCTGGAGAACCGCCTGACCGCGCCGCTGCGGCGCTGAGCGTTCAGCCGCCGGCGTCGAGGCCGGCCAGGCAGACCGCGGCGCGGTCCAGTTCATCCTCGTTGAATACCAGCACGCCCATGCGCTTGAGGGCGGCGGCGGTAACGCCCTCGCCGGCGACCCGGTTGCCGTTGAAGCGCCCGTCGTAGTTCTCCAGGTTGCCGCAGGAAGGACTGCGCGCCTTGAGCACGGCCATCCGGATGTCATGGCGGCGGACCAGCTCCACTGCCGCCTCCGCACCCAGCAGGAATGCTTCGCTGACATCCTCGCCGTCGACGGTGAAGACCCGGTTCAGCCGGTCCAGCACTTCGCCGCCCTGGCCGCCGGGGATCTCCGCTGGCGGGCGGGGCGTCGGCAGGCCTCCGGCGACCTCCGGGCAAAGGGCGACGATCCGCCCCTGCGCATGCCAGCGCGAGAGCAGGTCGAACGGGCCATGGCTGCCACCGTCGTAGCGCACCAGGTGGCCCAGCAGGCAACGGCTGACCAGAACCTTCTGCATGGATGCTCCACCCCTTTGACAGGCACACAGAGTAGCCCGCCGCTCGCCGATGGTCACGCCCGGTAACAGTAGCCGGGAAGCACCGGGGAAACCCGCCCTCCACCCAACCGGAGTTAGGCCTCGCGGTAGCGCTCCAGCGCCCGTATGGCGGGGACCAGGGCTATTTCTTGCCGATCCTTAGGATAGAACTGCGGGCGGCCCATGGCGAACCTCCGCCGCCCCGAGCAGACTGGCTTCCCGCGCAACCGCGAAGGACCCGCCCGTCATGCTCCCGACCCGCTCGCTTCTACCGTTTTTCCTGGCCCCCGCGTTGCTCGCCAGCGCTGCCAGCCAGGCGGCCATGGAGGCCCTGGACAACGACAGTCTCAGCCAGGTCACCGGCCAGGCCGGCATCAGCCTGCGCCTGGACCTGCGCGCCGGCGCGGCCAGGGTCGCCTGGGTGGACGACGGCGGCAGCCTCTCGCTGCGCAACCTGGTGATCGACAACGGCTGCGTGAAGGCCGGCGACTGCCCGGACGGGCGCGGCGGCAACATCCCCCTGGGCGCCGCCCAGCTCGGCCTGAGCTTGCCGATCTTCGGCGTCGAGCAGCCGACCCTGGCACTGGACGTGACCACCGGCAGCGGCGGCGGGCAGCAACTGGCGATCAGCCTGCCGGACCTCGCCACCATCAACGACCAGTTGATCGCCAGCGGCCTGCCGGCGCAGCGCATCCGCCTGCGGGTGGCCAGCGACCTGTACATCGGCGACAACTCGATCGGCCGCATCGAACTGCGCGACATCACCGACCTGCGCGGCACGATCAAGGTCTGGGGTCACTGAGGCGGCGACGCCGCCGAGGGTTCAGGAGAGTTGCAGGAGGGATTCGTTGCGCCGGCGGAACCAGCCGGTCAGCGACAGCCGGTCGCGGCTGGCGGGCAGGACTTCGTGCTCGGTGCCGGCGGACATGAACACCACCAGGCTACCGCCCGTCGGCTGGATGTCCACCTGCCGCTGCGGCAGGTGCAGGCGCAGCGCGCCGCCATGCTCGGGCAACCAGGCATCGTTGAGGTAGAGAACCGCGGAGACGGTGCGTGCGTCGTCGTCGCGGAAACGATCGACATGCTTCTGGTAATAGGCGCCCGGCGGGTACAGCGCGAAGTGGCACTCGAAATCCTCGAGGCCGAGGAACAGCGAGGCGTTGAGCGCCTGGCGCAAGCTGTCCATCACCCCCAGGTATTCGTCGCAGGCCTCGGATTCTCCGGGCTCCAGCCATTGCGTGAGGTCGCCGCGGATGCCTTCGCGGATCACCTGGCCGTCGCCGCGGCCGATCGCCGCCGGGGTCAGGTCGCCCGCGACCGCACGGGTGCGGCACTCTTCGGCCAATCTGGTGGTCAGACGCTCAGGCATGAAGATGCTCTGGTGCGACCAGCCCTGGTCGACCAGTTCATCGACGATGCGATGCAGGAGGGGATGATTGACGTTGATGTGCATTGTCCATTGTAGCGTGCCGCCCCGGTGTCTCGACAAGCGGTCCGCCGCATGTCGACAATAGCGCCCCATGGACGGCACCACCCGAACGACGAGGCTTTCGCCGCCAAAGGAGTATCAATGCGCGCTTTGCTCGCCTTCGCTTTACTGCTGGTTGGTCTGCCCGCCCTGGCCGACCCTTATCAACGCCTGTACCAGGCCGCTGGCTGGCCCGACCAGCGCGCGCATTTCAGCGATGCCCTGGACGCGGCGCAGAAGCGCTACCAGGACAAGCTGCCGCCCGCGCTCTACCAGACCCTGGTGGACAACAGCAATCGCCGCTTCGCCCCGGCCGAAGTCGACCAGCGCGCCCTCAACGGCCTGCGCGAGAACCTGCCGGACAGCGCCAGCCCGCTGAATTTCTTCGAGTCGCCGCTGGGGCGCAAGGTGGTCGCCGCCGAGGTGCTCGCCACCCGCCGCGACCAGTTGCTCCAGCACAGCAACGGCCTGCCGCGGCAGACCGCCAGCGAGCCACGCCGGGCCCTGGTCAAGCGCCTGGCCCAGGTCCTTCCGGCCCGAGAGGCCGGCGCGGAAGTCAGCCTGGCCCTGGCCGGGGTCGCCGCCGACAGCCTCAGCCAGATGCTTCCGGGCCTCCCCGGCCTGCTTGGCGGCGGACAGACCGGCCAGTTGCTGGAAGGCCAGCGCCAGCGCCTGGTGCAGCAGATCGGCGCGGACCTGGAGAACACCCTGCTGTATGTCTACCGCGATCTCTCCGATGCGGAACTCACCCAGTACGTGAACTTCGCCGAGTCGCCGGCCGGCCGCAGCTACTACCAGGCGGCCCTGGCCGCGCTGAAAGCCGGCCTGGCGGTGGACCAGGCGGTCGCCCCCTGATCGACGCGGGGCCTGGAACTCAGGCCCCCAGCGCGTCGCTCAGGAAATCGAAATAGCGCCGCCGCAGCCCCTCGCTTTCGTTCGCCAGGTGATGGCGCGCCTCTTCCAGCAACAGTATCCGCGGCTCGTCGAATTTCTCCCGCAGCACCTTCAGGCCATGGCGCCAGTCCACCGTCTCGTCGGACTCGCCCTGCACCACCAGGGGGCTCAGGGCACGCCGAGGTGCCCGCTCGATGCGCGGCACCCAGCGGGTCAGCGCGCCGACCCAGGCGGTCGGCAGGGTGCGTGGCTGCAACGGATCGTGCTCGCGGAGGAAGTCGAGGAACTGCGGATCGCTGGAGTTCTCCGAGAAGCGCCGCGGGATCGAGTCGACGAAGGGGCTCAGCAGGCGGTAGCTGAGCTTCGACCAGCCCCAGGCGCGCGGGCGCACCAGCGGCGCCAGGAGAATCGTCTCGCCCAGCTCGGGACGTTCGCCGCCGTGCAGCAGGTAGTCCAGCAGGATCGCCCCCCCGGTGCTTTGTCCGCAGAGGTGCCAGGGCGCCGCCAGGTCGAGTTCGGCAGCCTGGCCCAGCAGGCCCTTGAACACCGCCTGGTATTCGGCGAAGTCGCGGATGCTGGCCCGCTCGCCTTCGGACAGGCCATGCCCCGGCAGGTCGCAGGCGAGCACCGAGAAGCCCATGCCCAGCGCCCAGTCGACCACGTGCCGATACAGTCCCATGTGGTCGTAATAGCCATGCATCAGCAACAGGCTGCCGCGCGCTTCCGGCAGCAGCCAGGCCTGCACCGCCAGGCGGCGCCCGTCGACCGCCATGCTGCCGAGCCGCGCTTGCAGGCGCGGATGGCGGGAGCGCAGGTCCAGGCCGTAGTAGGCCTGGTAGGCGAGGACGGCGGCGTCCGCCTCGGCCGCGGCCAAGGGTCGCAGGTGCTGGCGCAGGTAATCGGGGTTGAAGGCTTCTGACATCGGCGGTTCCGGGCTGCAATCGATTCGTGGCCGGGCCACGGGCGAAACCCAGGGATATTCAGCTGCGCGCGAACACATGGCAAGCTTGGCACCCGTTTTCCGTGTGAATGCCATGACTCCCCGCCGCAAGACGCTCCTCGTCAGCCTGGTCGGCCTGCTCTGGGCCGGCGGCCTGCTCGCCGCCTACTGGTGGTTCGAGATCCGCTACATCCGCCCGTTCAGCGAGCAGACCACCCTGTTCTCCGGCGACAGCCTGCGCCTGCCGGCCGAGCTGGCCGGGCCGGGGGCGATCCGCCTGGTGCATTTCTGGGACCCGGCCTGCCCCTGCAACGTCGGCAACCAGCAGCACCTCGGCGAGCTGATCGAACGCTTCGCCGGCAAGGGCGTGGAGTTCCATGTCCTGCAGAAGCCTGGCAGCCAGGGCCGCCTGCCGGACAACCTGGCCGCCCTGCGCCCCCTCGCTGGTCTGCCCGGTTCCGAGCAGTTGCCGGCCAGCCCGGCCGTGGCGATCTGGGACCGCGACGGCCGCCTGGCCTACTTCGGCCCCTATAGCGAGGGCGCGGTATGCACCTCCAGCAACAGCTTCATCGAACCGATCCTCGAAGCGCTGCTGCAGGGACGTCCGGTGGATGCCACCCATACCCTCGCCGTGGGTTGCTACTGCCCCTGGACCCCGGAAAAAGGCTGACCTGGCTCAACACCGGGCCTTCCGGAGGGGGCGCCGGAAGGCGTAGCGGCTACACTGCCCGGGTCGGCCCACGAGGGGCCGTTGCCGAACCAAGGAGTCGCTGCATGTCCCTACGTCCCACCCTCGCCCTGCTCGCCCTCGTCAGCCTGCCACTGATGGCCGCCCAGAACGACCCTCAGCCCAGCAGCAAGGAACTGATGAAGGAGCACCAGGCGCAGATCCAGAACGACCTGGCCGACGTCGACTACAAGCGCAAGCGCATCGTCGAGGCCAACATGAACCTCACCGACCAGGAAGGCGAGAAGTTCTGGCCGATCTACAACACCTACCGCACCGAGTCGGACAAGCTCAGCAAGGAAACCCTCAAGCTCCTGCTCGACTACGCCCAGGCCTACAACAGCGGCAACGTCAGCGACGACCAGGCGAGCAAGCTGATCGAGCGTGTCGACGACCTCCAGGAGGACCGTCTGGAACTGCGCGACAAGTACGTCAAGCGCATCGCCAAGAACGTCTCGCCCAAGCGCGCCATGCGCTTCCTGCAGATCGAGATCCAGCTCGACGCCATCGCCACCCTGGAGATCGGCCGTCAGGTACCGCTGGTCGAGTAACCCTCTTCCCGCTTCGCCAGCCGCGCCCTGTATTGCTCCGGGGGCGCGGCGTGCCAGCGGCGAAAGGCCCGGTAGAACGGCGACAGCTCGGCGAACCCGCAAGCCTTGGCCACCTCGCGGATGGCGCGACCGGCCAACAGCATCTCGCTCGCCCGCTGCCGGCGAACCTCATCGCGAACCTGCCGGAAACTCGCTCCCCCAGCGGCCAGCGCACGCTGCAAGGCACCGCTGCCAAGGCCCAGCTCCGCCGCGCACTGGCGCAAGCCATAGCCCTCCCCGAGGCGCAGCTCGATCAGGTAGCGCACGCGATTGAGCAAGCGGTTCTCGCTGAGTTCGCGGGACTGTTCTTCCGCGTGGCGGGTCAGCACGTCATGCATGTCCGGATTGGCGTTGCGCGAAGGACGCCGCAGCAAGGCGGCGGAAAACACCAGGGCATCGTGCGGCCGCGAGAACAGCGGCAGCCTGCCGAACAACCGGCGGTGTTCGCCCAGCCGCGGCGGGGCTCGGTGGCGGAACTCGATGCGCTCGGCGACGAAC
Source organism: Pseudomonas sp. HMSC065H01 (assembly GCF_001815235.1). Classification (NCBI taxonomy): domain Bacteria; kingdom Pseudomonadati; phylum Pseudomonadota; class Gammaproteobacteria; order Pseudomonadales; family Pseudomonadaceae; genus Pseudomonas; species Pseudomonas sp. HMSC065H01. Next base: position 364,854 of record NZ_KV819895.1, read on the forward strand.
TCGTCGTCGCTGATCAGCGCCAGCAGCTTGAGGAACAGCAGCATCAGGCATTCGATCTGCTGGCGCAGCGAGGCATAGCCCAGGTAGTTGATGTCGAGGATCAGCCTTGCCGTTTCCCCTTCGACCTCGAGGCGCGCGGCGAAACCGCCGGAGAGAATGTGCTGGAAACGCACGAAGCTGCGCAGCGCCTCCTCCAGGTCGCGCGCGGACAGCAGCAGGTAGCCGACCACATCGAGCAGGCGCGGCTTCATTGCCTCGCCCAGGTGCAGGCCGATGTCGGCATCGCCGGTCACCGCCGCCAGCTCGGTCCAGAACAACGGGGCGTTGTCATGCACCAGGCGGCCGCCCAGGGTCGGCGGCGGCAGCGGGATACGCCGGTAGACGCTGCGGTAGACGCGGGTGGGGTCGAGCCCGAGGGCGTCCAGGGCTTCATACAACAGACGCCGCAACGTGGCGGAATGGGTCAGGGGGCTGGTAGACGGGTCGTCCTGCATGGCGGCTCCTCGCGATTGACCAAAGACTTCCAGGGTCCGAGCATTCGGTCAATGCCGCGGGCCGGCGGCATCCGCAGAATGCTCGGCACTACAACAAGGAGAAAGGATCGATGAAACGCACCCTGACCGTGATCGCCGTGGCGGTCGCCGCCGCGGCTGCCGGCGGCGCCTGGTACCTCCATGCCAAGCAGCCGCTCCGCAACGGCTCGCTCGCCGTGGCCCACCTGCAGGCGCCGGTCGACGTGCGCTACGACGAGCGCGGGGTTCCGCACCTGTACGCGCAGAACCAGACCGACCTCTACCGCGCCCTCGGCTACGTGCACGCCCAGGACCGCCTGTTCCAGATGGAAATGCTGCGGCGCCTGGCGCGCGGCGAGCTGGCCGAAGTGCTCGGACCCAAGCTGGTGGATACCGACCGTCTGTTCCGCACCCTGCGCATCCGCGACCACGCCGCCGAATACAGCGCCCGCCAGGACAAGCAGTCGCAGCCCTGGAAAGTGCTGGAGGCCTACCTGGACGGGGTCAACCAGTTCCAGGAAAACAACCCGACGCCGCTCGAATTCGATCTGCTGGGCATACCCAGGCGTCCCTTCACCCCCGAAGATACCCTGAGCATCGCCGGCTACATGGCCTACAGCTTCGCCGCCGCCTTCCGCACCGAGCCGGTGCTGACCTACATCCGCGACGAACTGGGCAGCGACTACCTGCGCATCTTCGATCTCGACTGGCATCCGCAGGGCGTGCTGACGCCCTCCGGCGCACTGGGCGCCGGCGACTGGAAGGACCTCGGCGCCCTCGCCCGTCTCAGCCAGCAGGCCCTGGAGGACGCCGGCCTGCCGCAGTTCGAGGGCAGCAACGCCTGGGTCGTCGCCGGCAGCCGCACCGCCAGCGGCAAGCCCCTGCTGGCCGGCGACCCGCATATCCGCTTCGCCGCGCCGGCGGTATGGTACGAGGCCCAGCTGAGCGCGCCCGGCTTCGAACTCTATGGCCACCACCAGGCGCTCAACCCCTTCGCCTCGCTGGGCCACAACCGTGCGTTCGGCTGGAGCCTGACGATGTTCCAGAACGACGACCTCGACCTGGTCGCCGAGAAGGTCAACCCGGACAACCCCAACCAGGTCTGGTACCAGGGCGAATGGGTCGACCTGCAGAGCGAGGAGCAGGAAATCGCGGTCAAGGGCGCTGCGCCGGTGAAGCTCACCCTGCGCCGCTCACCCCACGGTCCGATCGTCAACGACGCGCTCGGCGCCAGCTCCGGCAAGACCCCGATCGCCATGTGGTGGGCTTTCCTCGAGACCGAGAACCCGGTGCTCGACGCCTTCTACCAGCTGAATCGCGCCGATACCCTGGCCAAGGCCCGCGCGGCGGCCTCGAAGATCCATTCGCCGGGACTCAACCTGGTCTGGGCCAACGCCGCCGGCGATATCGGCTGGTGGGCCTCGGCGGCCCTGCCAAAGCGGCCGGAGGGGGTGAACCCGAGCTTCATCCTCGACGGCAGCAAGGGCGAGGCGGACAAGTCCGGCTTCTATCCGTTCGCCGACAACCCACAGGAGGAAAACCCGGCGCGCGGCTACATCGTCTCCGCCAACTTCCAGCCGGTCCCGGCCAATGGCCGGCCGATTCCCGGCTACTACAACCTGGCGGACCGCGGCCAGTGGCTGGATACCCAACTGGCCGACCGCGGCACCAAATGGAACCTGGACAACAGCCGCGCGCTGCAACTCGGCAATCGCACCGGCTACGCGCCGCGCCTGCTCGCACCCTTGCTGCCGGTCCTGCGCGAGGTGGTCGACGACGCCGAAGGCAAGCGCCTGGTCGAGCAACTGGCGGCCTGGAAGGGCGACTTCCCGGTCGACTCGACCGCCGCCACGCTGTTCAACCAGTTGCTGTTCCAGATTGCCGAGGGCGCCTTGCACGACGAACTGGGCGATGCCTTCTTCGACAGCCTGATCGCCACCCGCGCCATCGACAGCGCGCTGCCTCGGCTGGCTGCCGACGCCGACTCGCCCTGGTGGGACGACCGCCGCACAGAACGCCGGGAAACCCGCGCGGATATCGTCAGGGCCGCCTGGAACGCCTCCCTCGCGCATCTGCGCGGCACCCTCGGCAACGACCCGTCCGGCTGGCTGTGGGGCAAGGCGCATACCCTGACCCACGAGCACGCCCTGGGCCAGCAGGCGCTGCTCAAGCGCCTTCTCAACGTCGGTCCGTTCGCCGCCCCCGGCACCCACGAGGTACCGAACAATCTGTCGGCGAAGATCGGCCCGGCCCCCTGGGCGGTCACCTACGGTCCATCGACCCGGCGCCTGGTGGACTTCGCCGACCCGACCCACAGCCTCGGCATCAACCCGGTCGGGCAGAGCGGCGTGCCCTTCGACGGCCACTACGACGACCAGGCCGAGGCCTACATCGAGGGCCACTACCTGCCGCAGCACTACGAGGAAAACGAGGTGAAGGCGAACAGCAAGGGCGTGCTGGTGCTGGAACCGAAGCGCTGAGCCGGCCGGCGTGGGGTTGGGCGAGTAGCCGGATGGTGGTTGTCCGCCGGATACAACGGGGTATCGGCGGATAACGCCTCGGGCGTCGCCCTACGGAGCGTAGCCAGGCATTTCCCGCCACCGACGCGCCAATGAAAAAGGCCACCCGCAGGTGGCCTTTTCTTTTCGGCGGAGGGCTCAGGCCGGGGTCGGCGAGCCTTTCTGCCAGTCGGTCGCGGTCTCTTCCATCGCCTGCTGGATCGCCCGGCGACGCCGCTCCTCGGCCTGGCGGGTGAAGTACCAGGCGAAGAAGGTGAACAGCGAAACGCTCAGCAGGATCAGGCTGGCCACCGCGTTGATCTCCGGCTTCACGCCCAGGCGTACCGCCGAGAACACTTCCATCGGCAAGGTGGTCGAGCCGGGTCCGGAGACGAAGCTGGCCAGTACCAGGTCGTCCAGCGACAGGGCGAAGGACATCATGCCGCCCGCCGCCAGCGAGGGCGCGATCATCGGGATGGTGATCAGCAGGAACACCTTCCAGGGCTTGGCGCCCAGGTCCATCGCCGCTTCCTCGATCGACAGGTCGAGTTCACGCAGGCGCGCCGACACCACCACCGCCACGTAGGACGAGCAGAAGCTGGTGTGGGCGATCCAGATGGTCACGATACCCCGTTCCTGCGGCCAGCCGATCAGTTGCGCCATGGCCACGAACAACAGCAGCAGCGACAGACCGGTGATCACTTCCGGCATCACCAGCGGCGCGGTGACCATGCCGCCGAACAGCGTACGACCGCGGAAGCGCGGGATGCGGGTGAGGACGAAGGCCGCCAGGGTGCCGAGGAGCACCGAGGAGAACGCCGTATAGAAGGCGATCTCCAGGGAGCGTCCGACCGAACTGACCAGTTGGGTGTTGTCCAGCAGGCCGACGTACCACTTCACCGACCAGCCGCCCCACACCGTCACCAGCTTGGAGGCGTTGAACGAATAGATCACCAGGATCAGCATCGGCAGGTAGATGAAGAGCAGGCCGACGATCAGCATGACGTTGGAGAAATTCCAGCGCTTCATACCTTGCCCTCCAGTTCTTTGGCCACGCTTCTGGATGGAGAGCCTGTTGAACGGGATACGGAGCGGGATACGCTGTGCTGGCTCATACCTTGCCCTCCAGTTCTTTGGCCTGGTTCTTGTTGAACAGGATGATCGGGATGATCAGGATCGCCAGCATCACCACCGCCAGGGCGGACGCCACCGGCCAGTCGCGGTTGTTGAAGAACTCCTGCCAGAGCACCTTGCCGATCATCAGGGTCTCGGGGCCGCCGAGCAGTTCCGGGATGACGAACTCGCCCACCGCCGGGATGAACACCAGCATGCAGCCGGCGATGATGCCGTTCTTCGACAGCGGCACGGTGATCTTCCAGAAGCTGGTGAAGTTACGCGCGCCCAGGTCGGAAGCGGCCTCCAGCAGGCTCGGGTCGTGCTTCACCAGGTTGGCGTAGAGCGGCAGGATCATGAACGGCAGGTAGGAATAGACGATGCCGATGTACACCGCGATGTTGGTATTGAGGATGGTCAGCGGCTCGCTGATGAGCCCCAGCCCCATCAGTACGCTGTTGAGCAGGCCGTTGTTGGAAAGGATGCCCATCCAGGCATAGACCCGGATCAGGATCGCCGTCCAGGTCGGCATCATGATCAGCAGCAGCAGGACGGTCTGCGAGGACTGGCTGGAGCGGGCGATGGCGTAGGCCATCGGGTAGCCCACCAGCAGGCAGATCAGGGTACTGATGAAGGCCATCTTCAGCGAGCCGAGGTAGGCATCGATGTAGAGCGGGTCATCGGTCAGCATCAGGTAGTTGCCGAGGTTGAGGAGCACCTGCAACTGCTGGTCCGCGTAGGCGAAGATCTCGGTGTAGGGCGGGATGGCCACGTCCGCTTCCGCCAGGCTGATCTTCAGCACGATGGCGAAGGGCAGCAGGAAGAACAGGAAGAGCCACAGGAACGGCACCCCGATGACCGCCTGCCGCCCGGTGGGCATGCGCTTTTTCAGGCTGTTGGCGAATTTCATGACTGCAGTACCACGCCGCTATCGTCGTACCAGCTGATGTACACCGACTGGTCCCAGGTCGGCCGGGCGACGTGGCGCTCGGCGTTGGCCATGAAGGCCTGGACGATCATCCCGGAGGCCAGCTTGATGTAGTACACCGAGTGGCCGCCAAGGTAGGCGATGTCGTAGACGGTGCCCTGGGCCCAGTTGTGCCCGGCGTGTTCCAGGTTGTCCGGCTTCTGCGCGCTGATCATCACTTTCTCCGGCCGCAGCGCGTAGGTGATGCGCTTGTCCTCGGCGCGGGTGCTGATGCCGTGGCCGATGTAGATCGGGTTCTCCAGCTGCGGGCAGGCGATCACCGCATGGTCCTGCACGTCCTCCACCAGCACGCCGTCGAACAGGTTGACGTTGCCGATGAACTCGCAGACCAGGCGGCTCGCCGGGGTCTCGTAGATGTCCATCGGGCTGCCGATCTGCTCGATGCAGCCCAGGTGCATGATGGCGATGCGCTGGGCCATGGTCATGGCCTCTTCCTGGTCGTGGGTCACCATCACGCAGGTCACGCCGACGCGCTCGATGATCTCCACCAGTTCCAGTTGCATCTGCGAGCGCAGCTTCTTGTCCAGCGCGCCCATCGGCTCGTCGAGCAGCAGCAGCTTCGGCCGCTTGGCCAGCGAACGAGCCAGGGCCACCCGCTGGCGCTGGCCGCCGGAGAGCTGGTGCGGCTTGCGCTTGGCGTACTGGGTCATGTGCACCAGCTTGAGCATCTCGGCCACGCGCTCGTCGATCTCGGCCTTGGGCAGGCCGTCCTGCTTGAGGCCGAAGGCGATGTTCTGCGCCACGCTCATGTGCG